>JAYWHJ010000280.1:0-7203 GCA_043777795.1 Polaromonas sp.
GTACGCGAAGTTTGAGGATGTCAATCCTGCATTTGCAAAAGGCGTGGCAGACAAGAGTTACTTCAATCGCTCGCTGAGTATTTTTAAAGATCCGGTGCACGGATGGCGTGTCCGCCATGTGGGCTGGTTGGGCGCGGTGCCGCCTGCTATTGATGGTCTTTCTACCAAGCCCGTGGCCTTTGCCGCTGACGATGCGCAGTGCCTGGAGTTCTCAGCCCCCGGCTACAGCCTGGCGTGGGGATTGGAGAGCGTGGCGGCGCTCTTGCGCAAGTTGCGCGACAACATGATTGCCAAAGACGGGCTGGAGGCTGCTGATGCTGCCTTGCCCGCCTACCAGATAGACAGCGCGATGGAGGCTGCCCAGCAGGCGCGCCAGGCGTTTGCGGCCGAGCAGGCCGAAGACGCTGCCGCCGCGCCCGCCGCGTTCCCCCGTTTTAGTTTGCAACCCGAGGAAGACCTTATGACGATTACCCAAGCGCAGCTAGATGCTGCCAACCAAGCGGCGGTAGACGCCCGTGCCGAGGCTGACAAGGTGAAGGCTGACTTTGCCGCGCTGAATGCCGATGTGCTGACCATGCGCGCCACTGCCCAAAAAGAGCGCATTGGCGCACAGATTGACAAGTGGATGGCCGAGGGCAAGCTGTATGCGCACGAAGGCGCTGGCCTGGCCGAGTACATGGCCTCGCTGGAGGCGGTATCGAGCGGCGCCTTTACCTTTAGCCAGGCGGGTGGCGATGTGCAGCAAACGCCTGCGCAGTTCCACGCCGCCGCCATTGAGGCGCGCAAGCCGCTGATTGCGCTGGGTGTGCGCAGCAGCGATGTGCCCGAGGGCGACGCGGTAGATACGGGCGACAGTGCCGCCATTGGTGCCAAGGCGCGCGACTTTATGGCCAGCGAAGTGGCGGCGGGCCGGGTGATGAACATCGCCAGCGCCGTCGACCATGTGATGAAGAAAATGGCGGCGGCTTAAAGCCTGCTCGCCGATTTGCTAACCCAACCCTTTTAACTTTTTTATTTTCCAGGAGTCTCCCATGAGCATGATTCGACAATCCCCCGGCTTTTTGGCCTCTGCGCTGGTAGGTGCCCTGCTGGTGATCAAGCCAGGTGCTGCCGACGGCACCTGTGTGCCTGCCACTGCCCCCACCGACTTGATCATCGGCGTGTCTGACGGCCTGGCCAAAGACGCGGGCGAGATGGTGGATGCTGCCAGCGCGGGCGTGGCCGATGTGCTGTGCGGCGCTGCTGTCACGCGTGGCCAAAAGCTGACCTGCGATGCCACCAGCCGCGCGGTGCCCTGCGCGCCTGGCGTGGGCATTAACCACCAGTCGTTTGGTACGGCGCTGCAAAGCGGTGTGGCGGGCGATGTGATCTTGTACCAGGTCGGCCTGTCGACCGTGCAGGGCTAAGCGCCCGGCAACCCCTTTGCTGGCCCAGGCCAGCGCCTGCAAACCCTTTCAAACCCTGATTTAAACCGGAGCAAACCATGGCTAAAGCCCCCTTTGTTGTCACCCCCGAGCTGTGCGCTGTTGCAGTCGAATACAAGAACGGCAAGATGATTGCCGACGACGTGCTGCCCCGCGTGCCGGTGGACGCCGAGTCTTTCAAATACCAAAAAACGCCGATGGGCGAGTTCTTCACCGTGCCTGAGACCAAGGTGGGGCGCAAGGGCCAGCCTAACCAAGTAGAGTTCAGCTCGACCGAGCAAACCGACTCGACCAATGACCACGGTCTGGACGACTTGGTGCCGAACAAGGACGTAAAAAACGCCGCTGCGCAAAGCCGCATGGTGGACCCGCGCAAGCGCGCGGCCATGGGCTTGACTGAGCTGATTGTGCTGGCCCGCGAAGTGCGCGCCGCCAACTTGGTGTTTAACACTGCAAGTTATGGCGCAGGCAACCAGGCTACGCTGTCGGGTACCAACCAGGTGAGCGACTACGTCAGCAGCAACCCGCAAACCATGATCATGGATGCCATGGACACGATGATCATGCGGCCCAACATCGGCATCATGGGCCGGAGCGTGTGGACCAAGTTCTCGCAGCACCCGCGCATTTGCAAGGCGGTGTTTGGAAACAACACCGATGCCGGTGTGGTGAGCCGCGCGCAAGTGGCCGCGCTGCTGGAGCTGGACGATATCTACGTGGGCGAAGGCTGGGTGAACTTGGCACGCCGTGGCCAGCCGGTGAACATGGCGCGCGTGTGGGGCAAGGGCATGGCCTTCTTGCACCGCAACATGACGGCGGATACGCAGTACGGCGTGACCTTTGGCATGACGGCGCAATTTGGCGACCGCATTGGCGGCGAGATCGAAGACGCTGACATCGGCGTCTACGGCGGCGTGCGTGTGCGGGTGGCTGAGTCGGTGAAAGAACTGGTAACGGCTAACGACCTGGGCTACTTCTTCCAAAACGCGATTGCTTAAAGCCGCAAGGCTGGCAGCTACAGCAAGGGGCTGCGGCCTCTTGTGTGCAAACCCCTTCGATCAACCCTTTTAATTTTTCAGGAGCACACCATGGGTACACCCATCACGCTTATTTTTCTGGCGCTGGTTTGCGTCATGCACAACGATGTGAAGTACGGCCCCGGCCAGAGCGGTGGCCTGGCGCTGGCGCTGACCGAGGCTGAGGCCGAGCCCTTGCTGGCGGTGGGCGCGGTAAAGCTGCAAAACGAAGACGATGCTGCCGCCCTGGCTGCGGACGTACAAGCGCAGACCGATGTGGCTGCAGCCCAGGCCGATGCGCTGGCTGGCTTGGATGCCGTGCTGACCGCCAAAGACAAGGCGCAAGCTGAGCTGGATGCTTTGCTGGCAGCAACTGCGCAAGCAAAGGCTGATGCCGCTGGCAAGGCTGCTGTGGCTGTAGCAAAAAAGAAATAAGCCTGCACTGCGCTTTGCCCTGCCCAACACCCCGCCATGCCTTACACCACGCCCGCTGCCTTTATTGCCAAATTTGGCCTGGAGGAGGCCGCCCAGCTTTTAGCCGACGAGCAGAACCTGCTGACAGCGCAGCTGCTGACGGATGCGATTGCGGTGCAAGGCACGGGCTACTGGACGGGGCAACCCTGCGAGGCTGAGATGCTGGCGGCCAATGCGGCGCTGGCGCGGCTGGAGCGGCAAATAGTGACCACCAGCAACATGATGGACGGCTACTTGCGCAGCGCGGTGAGCCTGCCCCTGGCCCCAGCGGATGCCAATGCGGGCACGCTGGAGGACTGCTGCCTGGCCCTGGTGCGCTGCGGCCTGGCGGATGACAGCGACAACGCCACCGAGCGCAGCGACGAATGCTGCAAACAGTGGCGCACTTGGCTGAAAGACGTGGCGCGCGGACTGGTGCAACTGGTGGGCGCGGGCGGCCTGCCTGTGGCGGCCAATACCCACAGCGGTGCCCGCTTTGGCCAAGCGGCGACGAGCGTGAACTGGGCGCAGTTTGGCGGGGTGCAGCGGTGAACGCCGGTGTGCGCCTGGTGCTGGGCGACGCCGCCATAGGCCGCCACCTGGGCCGCCTGGTGGCGCTGGATGCGGGCAAGTACGCGGGCGTTAAGAACGAGTTTGGCGAGTATTTGGTAGCGGGCATTCAAGACAACCTGGACGGCCAAAAGCTGTTTGATGGCAGCGCCATGCCCCAAAGCAAAGCCGCGCTCAAGCGCAGCGGAAAAACGCTGATCGACAAGCACCACCTGTACGACAGTTATGTGTACCAAAGCGTGGCCGATGGCCTGGCATGGGGCAGCAACAAGGTGTACGCCCGCATCCACCACGAAGGCGGCATGGCGGGCCGCGGCCACAAAACCAAAATAATGCCGCGCCCGGTAATGGGCTTTGGCGACAAGCAAGAACGCAAGCTGGGCAGCCTGCTGATTGCCGAGATAGGCGGCCTGCAATGAGCGCCGCCCTATTGACCAAAACATTGGCCCATGTGCGCGCCCAATTTACGCGCGCCGAGGTGGCCACGGTGGAAGCCTATGGCGGCGAGTTCAGCGGCGAAGAGATTGACAAGCTGAGCTACAACTGCCCGGCCGTGCTGGTCACCGTGCTGGGCTGGAATGCCGAGACGAACGGCACGCGCCTAAGCGGCAAGCATGTGCGCAATGTGCGCATGGCCGCCTTTGTGGCCACCAAGCACGCCAAGCGCCCGCTGCGCATGGCGCAGGCGATGCAGATCGCCGACAAGCTGGCCGCCGGCCTGCGCCTGTGGCAGCCCAGCACCACGCTACCGCTGACCATTGCCCCGCTGGAGGAAGACGCTGAATGCGAAAACCTCTACGGCCGCGCCATCGACAAAGCGGGCCAGGCCCTGTGGCTGGTGCGCTGGCAACAGTGCGTACGGCCTGATCTGCCGCTGCCCCAGCTGTACGAGCTGCTGCATATTGATGTGCATGACACCACGCGCCAGGGCAGTGAGGGCGCGCCAGTGGCTGCGCCGCAGACCCCCAACAGCGCACCGCTGGTGGTGACCGAGGATGTGACCTTTGCCGCTGTGGCAGGGGTATAAACAATTTTTTTAAACCTGATTGGAAACCCATGCCAAAGCAAGATGCTGACGAGAAAAAAACTGCACCCACCGAATCGGCAGCGACGCTGGCAGCCAAGCAGCTGCGCCCCGAAGAGACTAGGCCGGTCAAGCGCGCTGCGACGGGCGTGCCGGGCCTGGTGCTGGGTAGTGTGGTGACGGTGTCGGCTGTGCCGGGCCGCCGCCTGCGCATGCCTGGTGGTGGCTTTTATGACCCCACGCAGAACTACCAGCTGGTGGTGACGGTGACCTTGCTGCGCCGCATCAAGCTTGGCGACTGGATTTTGTACGACCAGGGCGAGCCCCTGTAACCTTTCCCCCTATTTTTTAACCTGATTTGGAGAATCCATGTCGCTACCCAACCTGCTCAGCCTGAACTATTTAACGCCCGCTGTGGCTTACAAAATTGACTTTAGCCGCGCCATCCGTGGCCTGCGCGGTATGCCCCGCCGCCTGCTGCTGGTGGGCCACAAGCTGGCCGCTGGCACGGTGGCCACCAACTGCATCAAAACCGTGAGCAGCGAGCAAGAAGCCATTGCCCAGTTGGGCGAAGGCAGCATGCTGCTGGGCATGTGGCGCGCCGCCAAAAAGAATGTGCAGCCGGGTCTATTGATTGACGTGTTTGCAGCCGACGAGCACCCTGAGGGTAACAGTGCTGCTGCGACCGTCACGGTGGCGCGCGCCGCCAATGGCTTTATGCCTGGTGTGCTGCTGCTCTACATTGCAGGCCAGCGCCTGCAGGTGGGCGTGGGATTGGCTGACACCGCCGCTACGGCGCATGCCAAGATGGTTGCAGCCGTCAACGCAGTGCCTAGCCTGCCCGTTACAGCGGCGCTGGCCGGAGCGGGCAGCGCCGTATCCTTAACGGCAAAATGGACTGGCGAGACGGGCAACCACATTGATGTGCGCAGCGCCTACTACCCTGAAGACCAGTTACCTGTCGGCTGGACGGTGGCGGTGGTGGGCATGGCTGGCGGCACATCCACTGCGTCGCTAGACCAGTTAATCATGGCTATGCAGCACTACCGGGCTACCGAGATTGCGCTCGGCTTTACCGACAGCAACGCCCTGCGCGTGCTGGAGGACGAGCTGGCCACGCGTTGGCAGGCTAACAACATGCAAGACGGCGCTGTGGTGACTGCTCTGCGCGGCAGCGAAGGCCAGGTGACTGCCTGGCTGGCCACGCGCAATAGCCCGCATGTGCACATCATTGCCACCACCGGTGACCTGACCAGCCCGTGGGAGACGGCGGCCATGGCCGGTGCAGCGATTGAGAGCTTGGCGGCGATTGATCCTGCGGTTCCGCACACCGGCATCAAGCTGATTGGCTACCAGGGCGCATGCCCTTGCGACGGCTTTACCGACGAGCAGGTGGGCAACCTGCTGGCCTCGGGCGCCAGCCCGCTGCACATTGCCCAAGACTACAGCGGCAGTCTGCTGCGCATGGTGACCAACTACACCCAGACCGACAACGGCGCGGCTGACCGCAGCATGGGCGAGCTGTGCTGGATTAAAACGATGAGCTACTTCCGCTGGTTCCGGGTGACGGACTTCCAGACCAAGTACCAGGGCTTTAAGTTGGCCCAGTACATTACTGACCCGATTCCGGGCCAGAAGATTATGACCAAGGAGCTGGGCGAAGAAGTGTGCCTGGGGCAGTACAAGCTGTTTATGGACGCCGGCCTGATGCAGAACATGCCCTACTACCAGGAGACGCTGATCGTCGAGGTGGATGGGCCGAACGGCAAGCTGAAAATTCAGGATGAGCCGGTGATTGTGACGCAGCACTACCAGACTGAGGTGACCAGCTTTGTCGTAGCAGGCCAAGTCTGACGCGACCCTTTTAAACCCAGTTCAAACCAACATCAAAGGAGCCTCACATGGGCGTAGAAAACTTACTTTTCCACATCGACACCTTGTCGGTGGACGGTGTGCCGGTGGCTTTTGCCGATGGCAGCGGCATGATCAGCGGGGCGGCGCGCTACCAAAGCGAGGTGGTGCCCAGCGCCAGTGGCGACGACTACACCAAGCGTAAACGGGTGCCGACCTTCTTCAAATGCAAAATCCAGTTTGGCAACGCCGTGGATCCTAAGGTGTACACCGGCCTACAGGGTGTGCAGATTACTGCGCGTGACAAGCAGAGCGGTCGTCGCGCGCTGATGCCGAAGTGCAGCTTTGGCGAGATGGGCGAAGTGGGTGGCGGTGAGGTGGATGTGACGTTTAACGTGTTGAGCGAGATTCAGTGGTTGTGATCTGACCGCAGGATGGCAGTTATTCGGAGATCCCGAATAACTGAATTTGATAAAGGGCGACCCGATGCGGTCGCCCTTTTTGCTTTGGGGTGAAGTGTTTCACCGCGCTGCGCAGCAGGCCTTGCCCGACACTGCGTGCTATGACTACCCCTAGCACCCCTAGCACCCCTAGCACCCCCGCAGCGAGCGCCCCGAGCGCAGAGCCAGCGCGCATAGACGACTTGTACCGCCTGACTTTGGCCGATGGCCTGCCCGTAGAGGTGGGTGGAAAAACCATCCGCTACCAGGTGGTGCGCCTGCGCGATACCAGTGTGGCCGACGAGCGCCAGGCTGAGGCGCTAAGCGAGCGGGCGATGCTGGTGGGCGGCAGCTACAAGCTGTTGGTGAGTGAGAGCAACTTTAAGCATGTGCTGAACATGCTGCACATTGACGCTTTTGTGTGC
>JAYWHJ010000281.1:0-7198 GCA_043777795.1 Polaromonas sp.
TGTGCGCCGCCAAGAGCAGCAGCAACACGCGGCCTTGCACCAGAGCATTACCATCTCGGCTGGGGACAAGCGCGTGACGGTGTCGCTGGACATCACCCCGGATGAAGACAACCCCTACGCCACTTTGAGCGCGCAAGACGATGGCGGCGATGCTTTGGCGAGCGTGCGTGTAGACCCAGGGTTTAAGCTCAACCGCGCGAGTGCCCAGCGCTGGGTGGAGAGCGGTTTTGCAAAGCCTGGCAGAGCTTAGCAGTTGGGGAAGGCGGCATAATTGAATTGACAGACAGCCTTGGCCGAAGCGACACAGCTTCATTTTGACTGGACCACCGACATGATCGAAAAGAACATTGACCTCCCTACCGTAGACGGCGCGATGAATACCTTTGTGGTCTATCCCGAGGAGGGCGGGCCGCACCCGGTGGTGTTGTTCTACATGGATGCACCCGGCAAACGCGAGGAGCTGCACGACATGGCGCGGCGCTTGGCATCGGTAGGTTATTACGTGGTCTTGCCCAATCTGTACTACCGCCGCACGGCTGCCTTTGAATTGACCGAACGCACTGAAGCGATGATGGCGACCATGTTTGAGCACATGAACTCCTTGACGGCACACACCACGGCTGTGGATACCGCTGCCATGCTGGCCTTCGTGGATGCGCAGGCACCGGCCAAGGCAAGCCACATCGGTGCCGTGGGTTACTGCATGAGCGGGCCTTTTGTGGTGTGGGCGGCTGGGCAGTTTCCCGACCGCTTGCGCAGCATTGCATCCATCCATGGCGCGAACATGGCCACCAACGCGCCAGATTCACCGCACCGCGTGGTGGACAAAATTCGCTGCGAAAGCTATTTTGGCTGCGCCGAGATAGACCGCTGGGCACCACCGGCCGATATCCAGAAGCTGCAAGCTGCCCTGGAGGCTGCTGGTACGCAGCACCGCGTTGAGTGGTATCCGGCGGCGGAACATGGTTTTGTGTTTCCACGCCGTACGGGTATTTACAACCAAGGCGCTGCCGAGCGGCATTGGGAGCGCTTGTTCAGCCTGTTTGACAGAACTTTGCGAACTTGATGTCTCACTGCGCTGTGTTTGCCAGCTACATTGGCGGCGTCGCTTCCCCTCCATCAGCCTAGAAAGTGCAATATGAATGATCTTTTCTCCCTCAGCGGCCGCACGGCCATCGTCACGGGTGGCTCGCGCGGCATTGGCCGCATGATAGCAGCGGGCTTCCTTAAGCAGGGCGCACGCGTTTACATCTGCGCTCGCAAGGCCATAGAGTGCGATGCCGCCGCTGCGGAGCTGTCCTCTCTGGGGCCATGCCGGTCCTTACCGGGTGATGTGTCTACCCCAGCTGGCATTCAAAGCTTGGTGGAGCGCTTTCGGGCGCAGGAGTCGCAGCTGGATATATTGGTTAACAACGCTGGCGCCGCTTGGGGTGCGGCCTTCACTGATTTTCCAGAAGCTGGGTGGGACAAAGTGGTCGACTTGAACATGAAAACGCCATTTTTCTTAACCCAAGCCTTGCACAAAGACTTGCTGACAGGGGCGGCCAGTGGCCATGCCGCCAAGGTCATCAATATTGCGTCGATCGACGGCGTATCGGTCAACCCAATGGAAACCTACTCGTATGCCGCCAGCAAGGCGGGTCTTATTCACCTCACACGCCGCATGGCGCTGCGCTTGGCGCGCGATGGCATTATCGTTACCGCGATCGCTCCCGGTGCTTTTGCCTCTGATATGAACCGCGATGCCCGCGACCATGCAGATACCGTTGCCCAGCGAATCCCAATAGGGCGCGTAGGGGTAGACGATGACATGGCGGGCGCGGCGATATACCTGGCCTCGCGCGCGGGTGACTACGTCGTAGGCTCAACCTTGGTGGTGGATGGCGGGGTAACGCACGCCCGCAGTTAGCGCTTCGCAAGCTGATTTGCAGGGCCACCCCAAAATACGGTCTGCTTTTGCTTGACCAAAAAAAAGCCACCCTTCGGTGGCTTTTAAATTTTATGCAACAGCGGTTTACTTTAAACCCGCCGCAGCGCGCAGCACAGCCGCTTTGTCGGTGCGTTCCCAAGTGAACTCTGGCTCTTCGCGGCCAAAGTGGCCGTAGGCGGCGGTTTTTTGGTAGATCGGGCGCAGCAAGTCGAGCATCATGATGATGCCTTTCGGACGCAGGTCAAAGTGCTCGTTCACCAATGCGGCAATCGCCTCGTCACTGATCACGCCAGTGCCTTCGGTGTAGATGGTCACGTTCATCGGCTTAGCCACGCCAATGGCGTACGCCACCTGGATTTGGCACTGCGTCGCCAGGCCGGCGGCCACGATATTTTTAGCCACGTAGCGCGCTGCGTAAGCGGCAGAACGGTCTACTTTGGACGGGTCTTTGCCGCTGAAGGCTCCACCGCCGTGCGGGCATGCGCCTCCGTAGGTGTCCACAATGATTTTGCGGCCGGTCAGGCCACAGTCGCCCTGGGGGCCGCCGATAACGAAACGCCCGGTGGGGTTGATCAGATAGCGGGTATCTTTGGTGATCATCTCTTTGGGAAGCACAGGCTTGATCAGCTCTTCAATGATGGCTTCATTGAACGAGGCCTTCATTTTGGTGGCGGTCTCGCTCTGGTTCGGGTCGTGCTGGGTAGACAGCACCACGGTGTCGATGCTGTGCGGTTTGCCGTCGACGTAGCGCATGGTCACTTGGCTCTTGGCGTCAGGGCGCAAAAAGGGCAGCTTGCCGCTCTTGCGCAGCATGGCTTGGCGCTCGACCAGGCGGTGCGCATAATGGATAGGCGCGGGCATCAGCTCGGGGGTTTCGTTGCACGCATAACCAAACATCAGGCCTTGGTCGCCGGCGCCGATGTTGAGGTGGTCGTCTGACGCGTGGTCTACGCCCTGGGCGATGTCGTTAGATTGCTTGTCGTAGCAGACCATCACGGCGCAGCCCTTGTAGTCAATACCGTATTCGGTGTTGTCATAGCCAATGCGCTTGATGGTGTCGCGCGCCACCTGAATGTAGTCTACGTGCGCGTTGGTGGTGATCTCACCGGCCAGCACGACCAAGCCAGTGTTGCACAGAGTCTCGGCGGCTACGCGGCTACGCGGGTCTTGCGCGAAGATGGCGTCCAGGATTGCATCAGAGATTTGGTCCGACACTTTGTCGGGGTGGCCTTCAGAGACGGATTCTGAGGTAAATAAAAAATCGTTCGCCATTTAGATAAACTCCTAAGGTTGATAAATTGCGTTGCCGCTCAACTAAGGGTTGTTGGCGAACGCTTTAGCAGAATTTTTTTACATCGCCCCGCAAGTAGTTCTTTAACTCGGCGATAAGCGCATTTTACTACTTCTAGATGATCCTGTTGTTCCGTTGCCTGTCGGTGCTGCCCTTGTGGTTGTTGCACGCTGTGGGTGCGCTGCTGGGCTGGCTGTCGTACCTGCTGTCGGGGGTGTACCGTGCGCGCTTTGTAGCCAATGCCCGGCAGGCCGGTTTTGCACCGCACCAGGTACGTGCGGCGGTGGGCCACGCAGGCCGTATGGTCACCGAGCTGCCGCGCTTGTGGATGGGCGCAGTGCCGCATTTTGAATGGCAGGGTACTGAACTGGTAGACGCGCACTACGCCGCAGGCAAGGGTGTGTTGTTTCTCACACCCCACTTGGGTTGCTTTGAGGTGACGGCGCAGGGTCTGGCGCAGCGCTACAGCGCGCAGTATGGCGAGCTGACGGTGCTGTACCGCCCGGCGCGCAAGGCTTGGATGGCGAAGCTCATCGAGTCGTCTCGCAACCGCCCCGGCCTGGTGGCCGTGCCGACCACCTTGGCGGGGGTCAAACACATGATTAAAGCGCTCAAGGCAGGCCGTGCCGTGGGCTTGCTGCCAGACCAGGTGCCGCCCGAGGGGTTGGGGCTGTGGTCGCCCTTCTTTGGGCGCGATGCTTACACCATGACTTTGTCTGCCCGCCTGGCGCAGCAAACCGGCGCGGCCGTGCTGCTGACCTGGGGTGAGCGCCTGCCTTGGGGCCGCGGCTACCGGCTGCACTTTTCGGCGCTGTCATCTCCCTTGTCCAGCGAGCTGTCCCAAGCCGTGGCGCAAATCAACGGCGCCATGGAGGGACTGATTCGCCAATGTCCAGCGCAATACCTGTGGGGCTATGCGCGCTACAAAGCGCCGCCAGCGGCCTTGCCCAGCACTGCCAGTACCGCTAACGGCAGCGCCAAGAAAGACGATATGTGATGGCCGAGTTTTTGTCACATTTGGGCGTAGCCCTGATGCGCACCTTGGCCTGGCTGCCGTTGCCCGTGGTGCGCGCGCTGGGTTGGCTACTGGGCTGGGCCTTGTACTGGGGCGTGCCGTCGCGCAGAAAGGTCGTCGCTAAAAACCTGTCGCTATGCTTTCCAGAGCTGCTCCCGCAACATTTAAAAGCGCTAGAGCGCGATGTTTTCATCTATTTTGCACAGGCTTGGCTTGACCGTGGCTGGCTGTGGCATGCCCCTGTAACCGTGGTCAATGCGCGTCTCCGCCTCACCGGTGCCCTGCACGAGCTAGATGGCATCACTCCCACCGTACTATTTGCGCCTCACTTTATGGGCATGGACGCAGGCGGCACTGCGCTGTCGGGTCAGGTGCAGCGCCAGTTCACCTCCATCTACACTGACCAGTCCAACAAAGTGGTCGATGCCTGGATGCTGGCTGGGCGCAAACGCGCCGGTAACACCCGCATGTTTGGCCGTGCAGACGGCGTGCGCGAGATTACCCAGTCGCTGCGAGCAGGTGAGCCGATGTACCTGCTGCCCGATATGGACTTTGGCGACAAAGGCGCAGAGTTTGTGCCGTTTTTTGGCACGTCTACCGCTACCGTGCCTTCGCTGTCGCGCTTTGCGCGCCTGGGCAGAGCCAAGGTAGTACCCGTCATCACCCGCTTAACCCCTACAGGCTACGACGTGCAAGTGTTGCCTGCCTGGCAGAACTTTCCAACAGCCGATACCCACGCCGACACCGCGCGGATGAACGCCGAGCTGGAGGGCTATATCCGCAGCATGCCTGCCCAATACTACTGGGTACATAAACGCTTTAAAACCCGACCACTAGGCGAGACAGAGCTTTACTAGCAGGCTGGTGAGTACTCTTAATTTAATAGCTGCCCTCGCAATTACTTATTGGGCTGCAGGCCTATTTGGCTAGAAATTTTTCGACATAGCCAGTCACCAGCTCAGGCTGCTCATGGATGATCCAGTGCGTCGCCTCGGGCACGCGGTGCAGCTCTAACAGCGGCAGGTAATCTTCCAGTCCGTCAAGCAAGGCGGGCGGTAGCGCGATGTCGTTCATGCCCCAAATCACCTGCGTAGGCAGGCCCACCGTCAGCATGTCGCGTGGCAAGGTGATGGCCGCAGCGCCCGGGTCGCGGGGCGTGGGCGGGCGTAGCGGTGAGGCGCGGTACAAGTTGCAGCCCCCCGTTAGCCCATGTTCCCATACGCTGCGGTACTGCGCCTTCACCTGGTCTGTTAGCCAATCATGTTTACCCGTGGCGGCAAACTTGTTGGTAAAAAACTCCCATAGGCGGCGATAGTCGTCCTGTGCAAGCAGCGTCTCCGCATCCGGCCGGATCAAAAAGTTCATGTAGGCGCTGGCAGCCTGCTGCTGCGGAGAGTCCCGCAGCTCCCGTAAAAACGTGCCCGGGTGCGGCGAGTTGATGATGCACAGCCTGCGCATCAGTTGCGGCAATTGGTTTGCCACGTTCCACGCCACTGCACCACCCCAGTCATGCGCCACCAGACAAGCCAACGGCTGGTCGGGCGACTCAATAGCGATCAACGCTGCAATGTCTTGCACCAAATGCTTGGGCCGGTACTGCGCTACGTCGCTGGGGGCAGACGACTTTTCAAACCCCCGCAGATTCGGCGCCACGCAGCGGTAGCCCTTGGCTGCAAAGTGCGTCAGCAGCGCATCCCACACAAACGCGCCTTCAGGAAAGCCATGCAAAAACACTATCACCGGCTGGCCTTTTTGCCCGGCAGCGCGGCAGCTCAGAGTAATGCCGTGGGGCAGGGATTGTTGGTATTGTTCGGGCATAGATGAGTCTGCAGTAAGTGATGTATGGATAGTCATAGTACTACTAAATTTATAACTGCTTCCTCTGAATTTCATTGGCGTACAGGCATAAAACGCTAAAAAATACAGACTGTAAGTAAGCCTACAGGACGCACACTACTGGCTCTGAGTCTCGTCATCCTGCGCACCACCAACTCCTTCAAGACTCGCATCCATCTCGCCTTCGACGTCCGCCCCGTCCACAGCCAAAGGCGCATCCACTGACCTCACCAAGGGCTCCGCCGCCCAGGCCCGCAATTGCAGCGCCATTTGATCGACCCCCAAGCGGTTCAGCGCAGAGAACATCCGCACTTCGCCGCCACCGGCTTGCAGTTTGGCAATCGACAAGGCCTTGGCGGCTTCGGTTTTATTCAGTTTGTCGGCTTTGGTCAGCAAGATCACAAACTTCAAGCCCTTTTCCACGCGGGGGCGGATCACGTCGAGCAAGATGTCGTCCAGCTCGGTCAGGCCCAGGCGCGGGTCGCACAGCAGCACCACGGCGGCCAGGTTTTCGCGGCTTTTCAGGTAGTTGGCCATCACGCGCTGCCAGCGCAGCTTGCTGTCCTTCGCCACCGCCGCGTAGCCGTAGCCGGGCAGGTCGGCCAGCACCGCGTCGGTAGCGCCTTGGCGGCCAATTGAAAATAGGTTGATGTGCTGGGTGCGGCCTGGCGTTTTAGAGGCGTAAGCAAGCTGCTTTTGCTGGGCCAGCATGTTGATACAGGTGGATTTGCCGGCGTTGGAGCGTCCCACAAAGGCAAACTCGGGCACGTCCAGCGCAGGCAGGTGGTGCAACTGGGCGGCGGTGGTGAGAAACCGGGTAGTGTGCAGCCAGGCCATGGCTTCTTTGGCCGGTTCGGTGGCTACAGCGGGCTTGGCGTAGGTGGGCGCTGTGCGGGTGAGGGCGCTGGCTTTGCCCTGCTGCGCCTGTGCCACGGTGGTGCGGGCCTTGCTGCGCGGGCCGGGGTTGTTGGATTTTTTGGACGGTGTGGAAGACATTTTTAGAACACCGCAAGGGCGCAAAAGGGGCCGGGAAGGGATTTCCCGCATGAAGCATTGTAAAATCAATAGGTTTTGTATCCCAGATATTCTTAAATCCCCACTTTCGCCATGAAATTCATCGCCAGTT
>JAYWHJ010000282.1:0-2593 GCA_043777795.1 Polaromonas sp.
GCGTGCGCTCGCTGTTCTACCCGACCGGCATCCCGGCAGCCCGCGCCGCGCTGGCGCGGTTCGATCTGGCCGACAAGTTGTTCGAGCGCGTCGATCGGCTCTCGGGTGGCGAGCGCCAGCGCGTCGGCCTGGCGCGCGCGCTGGTCTCGGGGGCCGAGCTGCTGCTGATCGACGAGCCGCTCTCGGCGCTCGACCCGACCCGCGCCGCGCAAGCGATCTCTACCCTGCTCGACGCTGCCCGCGAACGCGGCGCGACGCTCGTCACCACGCTGCACCAGGTGGAAGTGGCGCGGGCGCACTTCGAGCGCATCGTCGCGCTGCGCGAAGGCCGGCTGGTGTTCGACCTGCCGGCCGCCGAGGTGACCGATGAATTGTTGCGCGCGCTCTATGCCGATCACGAAGACGAGTTGACGCCCGACCTTGCCGGCGCCGCCGGCTGGGCCGATGAGCCGCCCGCGCCGGCCGCGCAGCCCGCGGTGGCCGCGACCTGCCGCTGACTCGCGCCAGCATGAAACGGCCCCAAGCTCACTGCGCTCGCAGCCCCCAAGGGGCGCGTCAGCGCCTTCGGGCGGCCGGGCAGCACTAGTCTCTAGACGGATGACTTTTGACGTTTCTTGAGAAGACTTCAATGTGCAGCGGACATAGCAGGAACGATGTTGAATCGTGTGAGCGAGCAGGCTGCGGCGATGGCGGCGCGGCCCAATCGCGTCAGGTAGTAGCGATAGGTATGGGTGACCTTCTTGATCAGTCCGAGCGAGCGAAGGCGTCTGAGTTGGCGCGTCATGGCCGATGGCGTGATCTTCAGGCGAGCCACGAGATCGGCGCGACGCCAGCCGTGGATGTTGAACTCTCCGTGCTGAAGCGTTCGCAGCAACGATTGGTCGCCGGTGCTGAAGAAGTTCAGCCCTTTGACCGATGGGTCTGTGCCCACTCGCGGCTGACTCAAGCGCTGCAGATCGCGCTCACCGGCGCTGGGGTCGTGCAGGCTGGACAAGAACGCCAGGTAGCGCTGGTTGCAGCCCAACAAAATCTCACGCAGGTCGATCAGGCTGTAGATCGACTTCTTCAGCGGCGCGAGTTGGCGCGTCGGCGCCGCGCCCTTGTGTTCCACCCTGCGGTGGTGCTTGAAAAAGCTCACGTCGTTGACCGTGGTCTCAACCCGCAGCACGCGGGAGAACTTGTCGTAGACCTTCACCCCGGCTGCGCCCATGTAGTGCTTGATGCAGCGGCCCTCGATGCGCGCGGACAGTCGCGAGCCGATCTCCTGCGCCAGCTGCGCGGTGATCTTCTTGCCCAGAAAGGCCGACACGCGCGGTGCGTCGGCAGCCAGCACCGCCTGGCGCGAGATGGCGTCGTACAGCGGCACGAGGATTTGCTCGCTGCGAAACATCAGGTCGGTGGAGTATTCGGCCTGGCGGATGCTCCAGCGCCAGTCGTCCTGGGCGAACACATCGGCCACCGGGCAAAGCCAGTGCGCATAGCGCGTCAGGCGTCGATGCAGTTGTTCGGGGTTGAACGTGTCGGCCAGCGCTTGCGCACGCGCCATGTCGGCGATACGCAAGAAGGCGTTGTCCTCGCGCACGAACTCGATGCCCTCGCGCTCGAGCGAGCACGCCAGCGCGCTGTGGCCGTTGCAGTAGAACTGCAATGCGAAAGGCGCCCAGGTCGGCACGCGCAGGTAGCACAGGCCGAACGCCTGGTCGATGAAGTAGAAGTAGTAGTGCAGGCACTTGCCCGTATCCCCGCGCAGGTAGACGTGGCCGTTGCTCTTGTCCAGCCAGGGCTTGTAACTCGGGCAGGCCTCCATCGCCGAGATCACATGCACCAGGCCCGGCGCGTCACCTCGTCCAGCCAGTACACGGGCCACCAGCTCCTCCTTGCGGATGTGGCTCTTGTTGACGTGCTCGATGGCAACGCCGTTGGCTGTGCAGACCTCCTGCGCTCGCTCCCGGATGCGGTCGCGCAACGGCTCTGCAAACTTCGGGTAATCGAAAATCCGGATGCCGCGCGAGTACAGAAAGCTCGTCATCCCGCCCGCGTAGCACGCCCCGGGCAGGGTGCCCGTCACGATGATCCTGTCGTAGCACGACAGCACGCCGTAAAGGTTCGTCGCATATCGATCCGTCAGAGTCGTCGCAGCCATGGTGCATTACCTCCGCATCCGGTCAGCGCCAATCGTATTGCCTGTTTGGTTCCGGCTCTGCCGGCTTAGGATGAAACTGACCTCCTCAAGCAGGCGTGACCTGCACGGCATAGCCGATCTGCTGAAGTCTGCGGATCAGGCGATTGGCTGTCTTGGTAGCGTCGGCGCGGTCGAAGTGCGAGGCACCCAGGTCGTGCCATCCGGTCTGGTTGCGCAACATGTGCCAGGCAGCGGTGAGCATGGAGGCAGCCACACCCATGATCGCCTTCTTGGCGCCGCGCCGAGCGCGCAGCCGGTGGAACTGCGCTTGAAGATAGCCGCCCTTGACCTTGACGGCTGCCCAGGCGGCCTGCACCAGCGTGGTCTTGAGCCACCTGCCACCCTTGCGCACCCGGGTGCTGCGTCGCTTGCCGGCACTCTCGTCGTTACGCGGACACAGGCAGGCCCAGG
>JAYWHJ010000283.1:0-7172 GCA_043777795.1 Polaromonas sp.
GGCAGGCCTGCAAAAAGTGTTGGAGGGGGGTTGGAGCGCTACCAGCATCGACGTGGTGCTGCGTGAATGTGATGTGCCCAAGGGCTCGTTCTACCATTACTTTGCGAGCAAGGAGGCCTTTGGCTATGCGTTGCTGGAGAGCTACCAGGCATTTTTCATGCGGCGCTTGAGTAAGTGGTTTGTAGACCAGCCCACCGATGGGCTAGCGCAGCTGCAAGCGGCGATGGATGGTTTTTTGGCTGACTCTATCGCTGGGATTGAGCGCTATGGCTACCGGCGTGGCTGCCTGGTCGGTGCGCTAGGGCAGGAGGTGGCGGGGCTGCACGAGGGTTTTAGAATCAAGCTGCTGGAGAGCCTGCAATACTGGGACAAAATGCTTGCCAGCGCATTGTTTAACTGTGCGAGCAGCTATCAAAAAAATAGTCATTTAGGCTTTAAAAATTCCAAGGCGACCAGTCTATTGCAAATGAAAAGTAGCCCGCATCACGATCCTGGCACCTTGTTGGAGTGTGAAAAACTGGCGCAGGAGTTTTGGGCAATGTGGGAGGGCGCGGTGCTGCGCAGCCTGTTGGCGCAAAACCCAGAGATGCTGCGTGCTGCGGTTTACCGTTTTATGGGGCAGTTTGCTTTTTGGTTGACCGGCTTACCATCAAAGCCATGCGCGCCCAGGTCAATAGCTGGTGGCAAAATTAGCCCGCAGCCATCGCCTCAGGGCGTGGAAGGCGATTTGCCTGTGCCGCTAGCCCATAAGATGTTAAGTGTTGCGGGAAAATCTAAAAAACCATTACAAATCAACGGTATGCAAGATGGATTTAATTTTTAGACGACCGGTCTATTATTGATATTTTGATGCAATTAAGACATTTGCACTCGCGACCTTCACTCCATTTAACTTTAAGAAAATCCTCCATGAAAGCACTTCTTCTTACCAAATCCCCCGACTTCGCAGCCAATCTGACCGAGGTCGATACGGCTCAGCTCCCGCCTGCCGACGTGCATGTGCGCGTAGCCTATTCCACGCTGAACTACAAAGACGCACTGGCCATTACAAACAAAAGTGCAGTAGTGCGCGCTTGGCCAATGGTGGCAGGCATTGATGGGGCGGGCGAAGTCATCGCCTCCAGCCACCCCGCGTGGAAGGCGGGCGATGCCTTCATTCACAACGGATGGGGCGTGGGCGAAACGCATTGGGGCTGTTTGGCGCAGGAGGCGCGGCTCAAGGGCGATTGGTTGGTCAAGCCTCCCTTGGCGGCCGCCAAGCTGGCCTTCACCCACCGCCAGGCTATGGCCATCGGCACCGCGGGCTACACCTCCATGCTCTGCGTAATGGCGCTGGAGGAGCGCGGCGTATTGCCCGCTAGCGGCGAGATTTTGGTCACTGGTGCCACAGGCGGCGTGGGCAGCGTGGCGGTAGCCCTGCTGTCCAAGCTGGGCTACACCGTGGTGGCTGCGACGGGCAAGGCCAGCCAAGAGGCTTACCTCAAGCAGTTGGGCGCTACCAGCATCATCGACCGCGCCGAGCTGTCTGCCCCCGGAAAACCGCTGCAAAAAGAACGCTGGGCGGGTGTGGTGGATGCCGTTGGCTCACACACCCTGGCCAACGCGCTCGCGCAAACCCGCTACGGCGGCGCGGTAGCGGCCTGCGGCCTGGCACAAGGACTGGACTTGCCCAGCAGCGTCATGCCCTTCATTCTGCGCGGCGTGGCCCTGATCGGGGTGGACTCGGTCATGGCGCCGCTGGCCCGCCGCCAAACTGCCTGGAGCCGCTTGGCCCGCGATCTCGACCCCGCGCTACTGGAGAGCATGATCGAGGAGGTGCCATTGGAAGGCGCTATCGACAAAGCGCAGCAGTTGATGGCGGGTACGGTGCGCGGACGCGTGGTGGTGAAGATTTAGCGTTTTCCTGCTGCCTCTTTCCCGTATCCGCCACCTGGTCATACCACTTAAGCCGAGGAGCCTGCCATCGCGATGTCTGCTGTTAACGCCACCGACCTTTTACCTGGCTTGCAAGCGGAGGCCTTGCGTGCTGCCGCGTGAGGCAGTCCTTCGGGACAAATTGGCGCTGCGAGACGCCGTGTTGATCACCATCGACCGCTTTGAAGGCTCCAGCCCGCGCGAGGTGGGTGCCTGGATGCTGGTGCTTGATAACGAGGTGCTGGGCACCGTGGGCGGCGGCAATTTGGAGTATCAGGCCATCGCGCATGGGCGCGAGTTACTGCAGCAAGTTGCCCCAGCTGACGAACAACGCCGCTACCCACTAGGCCCCACATTGGGGCAGTGTTGCGGCGGTGTAGTGCATCTCAAGTTTAGCTTCATCAGCGCGCGAGATGCTATAAAAAGAGAAGCTTCTCTCGCAATTATTCATTGCGCTGGAGGCCTAAATGCCTTTAATGTAGCGCTCTTTGGTGGCGGCCATGTAGGCAAAGCCTTGGTCCACGTGCTGGCCACGCTGCCATGCGCTATCACCTGGATAGACAGCCGCGACGAGATTTTTCCAGCGGCCGTGCCCAGCCATGTGCAGTGCGAACATTCAGCTCCCGTGCATGCCGCCGTTAACGAGGTGCCTGCTGGCAGCTATGTGCTCATCATGAGCTTTAGCCATGCGGAAGACTTGGACGTCGTGGCCGCTTGCCTCACGCGCCTGCGTAAGCGCAACGACTTGCCTTTTATCGGCCTGATCGGCAGCAAAACCAAATGGGCGACCTTTCGCCATCGCTTGGAAGAGCGTGGCTTTAGTGCGTCTGAGATTGCGCGCATTACCTGCCCCATAGGCATCGATGGCATCTCAGGCAAAGAGCCAGAGGTGATTGCCGTCAGCGTGGCAGCGCAGCTTTTGCGGCTGCGCGCGCTGCAGAACTAAGTTCTGCCTGGCTCACCAAGTGTTGCGCAACTCGCGCAGCTTCATAAAAACCGTCTTGGCATCGGGCTGGGCAGGTAAATCTGGAAAACTCTCGCGCAGCTGGGCAATCACGCTGGGGCTGCTGAGCCGAAAGAAGGTGTTGTGCTGCTTTTCGTCTCCCAAAGTGGTCACCACCGACTTGGCGGGATCATGGCCCTGCACAGCGGGCAGAAGCCCTTTGGCGGCTGCGTTGTCTGGCTCGCGTGCCAGGGTGAACTTGAGGTTGGTTTCGATGTAATCGTGGCCGGGGTAGAGCAGGGTGTTATCGGGCAGTTTGGCTAATTTGTCGGCAAAGCTTGCATACATGGCGTGCACATCGCCGCCGTTGTGCACATTGCCCGCGCCGGCATTAAACAGCGTGTCACCAGAGAACAGCGCCGGTTGCTCGGTGTGTGAGCGCAGGCAGATATGGCACATCGTGTGGCCGGGGGTGTCCAGGCATTCCAGCTCCACGGTTTTACCTACTTTGATGATATCGCCCGCCTGCACCCCCCGGTCCATACCGGCGATGCGTCCACCCGCTTTGTGGTGCGCGATCACTTTGGCTCCCGTGGCGGCTACCACCGCATCGTTGCCTCCAATATGGTCATGGTGCTCATGGGTGTTGAGGATTTGCGTGATCTGCCAACCCTTGACCTTTGCGGTCGCCAGTGTTTTTTCATGGTCCAGCGGGTCAATGGCCAAGGCCTCGCCGGTTTCCGGGCAGGCGATCAGGTAGTTGAAATTGCGGTAGGCGTTGCCCGTCCAGATGCGTTCGACAATCATGTGTGGTTCCGGTGGAGTTTGGGATGGCAGAAGTTACCACGTTTCATTACAGGGGAATAAGTCAACAACCGCTATCATCAAGGCTCATGCCCGAACCCCGCCCTCACGTCGCGCCCGCAGCGCACCCCGACAACGACCTGTCCCCGCTGGCACCGCTGCGCCAGCCAGTGTTTCGGATGCTGTGGCTCACCTGGCTGATCGCCAACACTAGCATGTGGATGAACGACGTGGCGGCGGCGTGGATGATGACCTCGCTGACCACCACGCCGCTGTGGATTGCCTTGGTGCAAACGGCGGCCAGTTTGCCGGTGTTTTTGCTGGGCTTGCCCAGCGGCGCACTGGCCGATATTGTGGACCGTAAACGCTATTACCTGTTCACCCAAATCTGGGTGGCCTTGGTGGCCAGTGTGCTGAGCGTGGCGGTCTTTCTGGGCATGATGTCGCCGGGGCTGCTGCTGGCGCTGGTGTTTGCCAATGGCATCGGCTTGGCCATGCGCTGGCCGGTGTTTGCCGCCATCGTGCCCGAGGTGGTGTCCAGAGCGCAGCTGCCCGCCGCGCTGGGCCTGAATGGCGTGTCGATGAACGCGTCGCGCATTTTGGGGCCCTTGGTCGCGGGCGCATTGATTGCCAGCGCGGGCAGCGAGTGGGTGTTTGCGCTCAACGCTGTGTTGTCGCTGGTCTGCGCCGTCGTCATCTCGCGCTGGCAGCGCGAGCACACGCCGCACCCGCTGGGACGCGAGCGCCTGGGCAGCGCCATCCGTATTGGCCTGCAGTACGTGGGGCAGTCGCGCCACCTGCAAGGCGTGCTGGTTCGCGTCTCGATTTTCTTTTTCAGCTCGACCGCGCTCACGGCTTTGCTGCCACTGGTGGCGCGTGGTTTGCAGGGCGGCGGTGCGGGTACCTTCACTTTGCTCTTGGCCTGCATGGGCGCAGGGGCCATTGTGGCCACCATGTTTTTGCCGCAGCTGCGCAGGCGGCTGGCGGGCAACGCGCTGGTGTTGTGCGGTGCGGCGGTGCAGTCTGTCGCCATGCTGGTGATCGCCTTCACGCCCTATATTTGGCTTGCTGTGCCCGCCATGCTGTGCGCGGGCGCGGCGTGGATCACAGTGGCTAACTCACTCAGCGTGTCAGCGCAAATGGGCCTGCCCAACTGGGTGCGGGCGCGCGGCATGTCCATGTACCAAATGGCCATCATGGGCGCCAGCGCGCTGGGCGCGGCGGTGTGGGGCCAGGTGGCTACGGTGGGCAGTGTGCAAATCAGCCTGATTGTGGGAGCCCTGGTGGGCACGGGTGCCATGCTGCTGGCCAACCGCCTGATGCCCGGGCAGGGCATGGTGGAAGACCTCACCCCGTCCAACGTGTTCAAGGTGCCGCAGGCCGACGCACCGCCCGCGCAGGGCCATGTGATGGCCATGATTGAATACCGCATCGAGCCCGAGCGCGCCGATGCCTTCAAAGCGCTGATGCAAGAAAGCCGCCGCAGCCGCATGCGCCACGGCGCGCTATCGTGGGAGCTGTTGCAAGACATCAACGAGCCCGGGCGCTTTGTAGAAATGATCGAAGACGCCTCCTGGACCGAGCACCTGCGCCGCTTCGACCGCGTCACCGCTGCGGATGTAGCCCTGCGTGACCGCAAGCTGGCCTTCCACATCGGCGAATCCCCACCCGTGGTGACCCGCAGCATCATGGCAACGACGCTGAAGTCAGCTTGAGTCGGTTGAAACTTCTAAACCGTCTGCAATTTTTGCTGATGAATGCTATTTAATAAGTAGCTTCCACCGCAACATTTTAAAGTGCTGCAGACTTATTGGGGTATCAAAACAAGGTCCAAAAAGAGCTACACAATCAAGAGATAAGGCAATGCCCCAATCCGCCCGTCCTTCACAAAGCGTTAGCGGTTCAACAGTGTGCGGACTCTGGTTTGCAATGCAGGCACTACGGTGTGCACAAATCATGGATTGGCTTTAAGCCAAATGTTGTTGCGCGGGCTGGGGTGCGGAAACGGCAGTAGCTTGGGCCAATGGGTTTGCCAGTCTTTCACTGTGTCGGTCAGCGTTTGTGCAGCGTGGTTGGGCATGTGCCAGGCTACGGCGTACTGGCCAATCACCAATGTGAGCGCAACGTTGGGCAGCGCGGCCATCAACGGGGCTCGCCACTTCGGGGCGCATTCTTTGCGCGGCGCCAAGTCGCCCGACTTTCCAGCGCCAGGGTAGCAAAAGCCCATAGGCAAGATGGCCACTTGGTGCGGATCGTAAAACGTAATTGCTTCAATGCCCATCCATTGGCGTAGCCGGTCACCGCTGGCGTCGTCAAACGAGATACCGCTCTCATAGACCTTGCGCCCCGGCGCTTGCTATTGTTCAACACTTTGCTGTGGGTGCGCCGGCCCATACCTCGTCCAGTGCATCTTCCAAAGCAGCGTCCAGTTCCAACAGCGGTACACAAAGCAACCAAGACCAACGCACCATGTTACCCGCGTGGTGGCTAGGCCTAGCTGGCATCATTGGTTCTGGGGCTACATTTGCCGGTGCGCTTTTACTGCGTTAAATCTTCGCACTAGAAACCGCCGCGTCCGTGCGCCCGCACCTAGAGTCGGACCGCCTGCGTACGCTGGCCGTGGGCAGCTCCAAGCGCCTGCCCGGCATCCTGGTCAACGTACCCACGCTGGGTGAGCAAGGGTTTGAGAACTTCAACGCCATCACCGGCACCGCCGAAGTACAGCAAAGACTGCAATCCACCGCCCTGCAACAGCGTCCCCGAGGAGGAGGCAGCAGCCTGCCTGCACAGCGAGCTGAACAACTGGGGCGAGGTGGTCAAGCGCGGTGGCATCCCGCGCGAGTAGTTGCAGGGTGTAAGGATTAGTAGCTGGGCGTCAAGCCACAAAGCGGTAATAAAACATGCCGTCGCGCACTGGGTGGTCGCGCGCCACATGCTCTATAAAGTTGAAAGCATGCAAACGGTTCAGTAAAATTTCAGCTTCATGATTGGCAATTTTTTGAGATTTTTTCACCCAATCCACCGCCTCTGAACCAATAAAACACTGGGCATAAGTCTTGCCATGATAGATCCGGTCGCGCACGGATACGCCTGATTTAGACGATAGCATCTTGAGCAAAGCGCCGAGGGGAGCGCGCTCTACTGCGGTGGAAACCGCAGTGCGGTAAAAGTAGTCCTCGTTGGCAAAGGTGTGTTCGTGCGCTACATGGTGCAGCATCCCCAGCGATTGCAGGGCAACGCCGATCGCAACGGCCTGGTCAGTAGACACGGAATGCTGCTTTGCCAACCATGCCACGGCTTCGGTGCCCAAAAAGCAGCTGGGATATGATTTGAGGCGGTACACACGGTTGAGCGCCTTCACATTGCTGGCCAGGTCTGCGCACAAAGCTTCGGCGGTCAGGCCAGTAGCCTTGCGCACCAAACCGCGTGCTGAGCCTGCATCAGGTTTGACCTGCATGGCGCTGAAGTAGCGCGCCAGTGCGTCGCCCTTGAGCGGCTCCACCCCAGTGCA
>JAYWHJ010000284.1:0-7123 GCA_043777795.1 Polaromonas sp.
CGATGTCGCCCATCGAGGTAGTGATCTTGACTTTGGGTGCGGCGGTAGCCTGTGCCGAAGCACTAGGCGCTACTAACGCGATAGCTGCTTGCGCAATCAGCACGAGCGCCAACCTGCGAATCAATTTGAAATTAAGGGACATTATCCAATCACTCCTTCAAAAAATATTTTCCACTCATTTTGCGTGGCACCCGGCGAGCGTAGCCAGTATTGTCGTTTGGTAGTGCCGGTACTGCGGCCAGCGACCACCTCAGAGAATGTCACCACCATGGTTTGCACTTGCGCTTTGTCGGCCCAATACAGGATGGAGACATCTTTGGCTTCTACGCTCAGGCCTTTGGTTTGCAGCATTTCAGCTTGCAATACTTTGGTCCAGTCTGTCAGCGTTTTTCCGTAGTTATTGAAATCACTGGTGTAGAAAGCCAGCGTGCGGGTCAGATCGCCATTGGCCTTGGCAGCGCGCCATTTGGACCAAGTTTCTTCAAAACTGCGCCACTCAGGATTGCTTTGTGCGGCGCTGACCCATTGCAGCGATTGCGCGATCACGACAGGGGTTGTCCGAATCTGAACGGTCGCCAATATGCGCTCCAGATCAGGATTGGACAGTGCTATGCAGCCATCGGTGGCCTTGGGCGCCCGTGCAAATTGGTTGCGCGGTACACCGTGCAGCCAAATACCACTACCCGTTTTGCCCAGCCGCATGTCGTAAGGGTTAGGGTAATTGATGGGCAGTGCACCTGCCCCGTACAAATCTTTCAAGGTTTTGCTCGGTAGCGTGTTGGTAATGAAATAAATGCCCAGAGGCGTGCGTAGGTCGCCTTCGACGACTTTCTCTATGCCCAACTTACCCACAGAGATGTAATAGTCCGCTTGCAAGCGCATGCCGGCAGGTGTATTTTCAAAGACATACAAACGGGAGCGAGACGCGTCGACGGCAATGGCGTGCCTGTTACGTGCGGAAAGCCGAACAAACTGCGCTGGCACCATGCCAGCGGGTGGGCGATCTTTCAGGGCTTTGAGGCGCAGGACAGATTCTTCACGCAGCTCGCCAAGTACCCCCGGAGCCGCGCGCGCCGTGGCTTCTGGCATATCGCCCATGGCTTTGAGTGGCTGGGTTTGCGCGGTCAGCAAATCGCCGTGAACTAACTGGGCTAGCGCAAAGTTGGGATGGTCTTTGACCAATTGATCGGCCAGTTCGAGTGCCTGACGCGTTTGCGCTTGCCCAATACGCTGGTAGATGTGGATCAAGCGCGCCTCAGCATCGAGGCCACGCGCCGCGGCAGGCTGGCTCGGCTTGGAATGTGTTTTTGGGGTGGCGACAGCAGGGGCGCATACCAGCACCACCAGAGACAGCGCAACCCGCAGGCGGCGTAACAACATACTAAAAGTTACTTGCTTGAATTCTCGAACAACTGCAACGCTCCCAAGGGGGCTAGCTGTGCTTGGCGCAGGAACCACGGTTAAGGACGCTTGGCGAAGGACAGCAAGGCACGAGAGTTAGCTGCCCGCAGTCTCTTTGACAATCACCCAGCGCTCGCCTGCTTTGACCAAGTCCAGCGTTTTGCGGCTGGACACTGCGAGGGCGTCGGCGTTGTATTCTTGCTTGAACTTCGCTTGGGCCTTGTTGCCGTTGACGGATATAGCCACGGCACTGAGTTTTACGCTGATCTTGTTTTTGCCCAAAATGCGCTTTTTGCGCTCTTCTTCCCAAGCTTTGCGGCCACCGGGTGCATCGAAGTCTTTGCCGTAGGCATTGAAGTATTCGGTGGTGTTTTTAGCGCTCCAGGCCGAAGCCCAGTTTTGGACAGCTGCTCTGACCTCTTGGCTCCCGCTCTCTGAGCTTGCAGCCGCAGGAGTCGGTGCTGGGCTAGGCGCAGCAGGCTTTACGGCAGGCACCGCTGGCGCAACCGCAACCGCAACCGCAGGCGCCGAAGCAGGGGCTGTGACAGGCGCAGCGGGGGGCGTTCTGGCCACAGGCCGTTGTCCCTTCGCGCCGGGGGCAAACAAGTCACGGATCAAAGACAACTTAGGCTGCACGCCCGTATTGGTGTTGTCCAGCTGCAAAGCCTTGCTGTAGGCTTGGCTGGCCAGCTTGGCATACACGTCGCCCAGGTTCTCATGCGCCGTAGCGTAGCTGGGGTTAGTGCGGATCGCCATCTCCAGCGCGGCGCGGGCTTTGTCAAATTGGCTTTGGCTGGCGTAGAGCACAGCCAAGTTGTTATACGGCTCGGGCAGCTCAGGGAAGTCTTCGGTCAGCTTGGTAAAGGTGCTGATTGCGTCAAGCGGCTTGCTTTGCTCGGTCAGGATCACGCCCTTTAAAAAGCGCATTTGCGCATCGCGCGGTTTCGTGGCCAAAAACTGGTCGACCCTGGCATTAGCCTCGGCCAGTTGGCCTGCGCGCAGCAAACGGTTCACGTCCGAGTAGTCATCCGCCAAAGCCATGCCAGAGGCCAGCAAACCGAGGGCCAGGCACATGCTGGCCAAGGGCTTGACCGCACTAAAGCGGGATATTGCGATCACTCGGGTTGCTGATGATTTTACCGATGGCTTAACGAATGGCATAGAACCTCTTTGAACGAAGCGAGCTTGGCGAGCCCAAGAATTGGGCCGTATACTGTGCAGTATTGTAGCGGCTGGCAAACGCGTTGCGGTTAATTCTCGCCCCAGCGCGCGCCCTGCCCAGCCCCATTTCATCCGATCACACCCAAGCGCTGTTTTTCCCCATGAGCCTTCGTATCTACAACACGCTGTCGCGTGCGCTGGAAGAATTTTCCCCCCTTGTTCCTGGTCAAGTCCGCATGTATGTATGCGGGATGACGATTTATGACCTGTGCCATGTCGGCCATGCCCGCATGATGATGGCGTTTGACATGGTGCAGCGCTGGCTCAAAGCCAGTGGCAACGAAGTCATTTTTGTGCGCAACATCACCGACATTGACGACAAAATCATCAAACGCGCGGTCGAGCGTGGCATCAGCCTGCGCGCCCTCACCGACGAGATGATTTCTGCCATGCACCGCGACTTGAGTGCTTTGGGTCTGGAGCCGCCCACCCACGAGCCGCGTGCCACCGATTATGTGCCGCAGATGACGGCCATGATCACGCGTTTGATCGACAAAGGCCTGGCCTACCAGACCAGCAGCGGCGACGAAGCGGGCGACGTGAACTTTGCAGTGCGCAAAATGCCCGGTTACGGCAAACTCAGCGGCAAGTCGCTCGACCAGTTGCGCGCGGGCGAGCGCGTGGCCGTGCTGGGTGGCAAAGACGATCCGCTGGATTTTGTGCTGTGGAAAGCAGCCAAACCCACCGAGCCTGAGGACGCCAAATACGACTCGCCTTTTGGCGCAGGCCGCCCGGGCTGGCACATCGAATGCTCGGCTATGAGCTGCGCCCTGCTGGGCGAGACCTTTGACATTCACGGCGGCGGCGCTGATTTGCAGTTTCCGCATCATGAAAACGAAATTGCACAGAGCGAAGGCGCCAACGGAAAACCGTTTGCCAACTACTGGCTGCACAACGGGTTTTTGAATGTTGACGGCGAAAAAATGAGCAAGTCGCTGGGCAACTTTTTCACGATCCGCGATGTGCTGAAAAGCTATGACGGCGAAACTATCCGCTACTTTATGGTGCGGGTGCATTACCGTCGGCCGTTTAACTTCAGTGACGCCGGTTTAGACGACGCGGGCTTGGGGCTCAAGCGCCTTTACACCGCTTTGGATCTGGTGCAACCCGCGCAGGTGGCCATCGACTGGAGCAGTGCCTTCTCAGCCAAGTTCAAGGCCGCGATGGACAACGATTTTGGTACGCCCGAGGCCGTGGCCGTGCTGTTCGATTTGGCGGTGGAAGTCAATCGCACCAAGTCGGCCGCCCTGGCTGGTGAGCTCAAAGCCCTGGGTGGCGTTCTGGGTATTTTGCAAGGTGACCCTAAGGCCTATTTGCAAGCCGGTGCCAGCCTGAACGATGCCGCCATCCAAACCCTGATTGCTGAGCGCGCCGCCGCCAAAGCGGGCAAAGACTTTGTCCGCGCCGACCAGATACGCAAAGACTTGGCGGCCCAAGGCGTGGTGCTCAAAGACTCTCCTGCGGGTACCACCTGGGAGGTGCAGAAGGTATGACGGGTTGCCCGTTATTTTTAGATTTTTTCGAGCTGCAGCGCAATAAAAAATTGCGGGAGCAGCTATGAAAGTAGTAGCAGATATCGCCTTGCCGCCAGCGTACTGGTCTGAGGCATGCAAACATCTGGTCAAAAAAGACCGGGTCATGAAGCGCCTGATCCCGCAGTTTGGCGAGGCCTGTTTGCAACGCCGTGGCGATCCGTTTATTACGCTGGCGCGCAGCATTGTGGGCCAACAAATCAGCGTCAAAGCCGCCCAAGCCATTTGGGACCGGTTTACCAAACTGTCCAAGAAACTCACGCCCAGTGCCGTGCTCAAGCTCAAGGTAGATGATATGCGTGAGGCGGGATTGTCGGTCCGCAAAATTGAGTATCTGGTCGATTTGGCCTTGCACTTTGACAGCGGGGCACTGCACGTCAAAACCTGGGAAGCCATGGACGATGAGTCCATCATCGCCGAGCTGGTCGCCATTCGCGGCATTGGCCGCTGGACGGCGGAGATGTTTTTGATTTTCCACATGATGCGGCCCAATGTGCTGCCGCTGGACGATGTGGGTTTGATCAACGGCATTAGCCAGAGTTATTTTTCGGGCGAAGCAGTCAGCCGCAGTGAAATCCGCGAGGTGGCCGCCGCCTGGGCACCGTATTGCAGCGTGGCTACTTGGTATATCTGGCGCTCGCTAGACCCCCTGCCTGTGGACTATTGAATTACTCGGCGTGGTGAAAAGGCCGAATTAGTATCAATTTTATAGCGCTTGTCAACCCTTGAAATTGCCTCAAACAGGTTTAAACTGCGTGCTGTTGTAACGCCAAGGAGCCGAAATTGGCCAAAAAAGTATTCCTAGATTTTGAGCACCCTATCGCTGAGCTGGAAAGCAAGATTGAAGAGCTGCGCTATGTGCAAACTGAGTCGGCGGTAGACATCAGCGAAGAGATCGACCAGCTGGCAAAAAAGAGCCAGCAGCTCACCAAAGACATCTACAGCGACCTTACCCCTTGGCAGATCACCAAGATCGCCCGCCACACCGAGCGCCCCTATACGCTGGACTACATCCACGAGTGCTTTACCGATTACATCGAGATGCACGGCGACCGCCATTTTGCTGACGACCAAAGCATTGTCGGCGGCCTAGCCCGCTTTAACGGCAACGCCTGCATGGTACTAGGCCACCAAAAAGGCCGCGACACCAAAGAGCGCACCCTGCGCAACTTTGGCATGAGCCGCCCGGAAGGCTACCGCAAGGCGCTGCGCCTGATGAAAACGGCCGAAAAATTCAATCTCCCTGTGTTCACCTTTGTCGACACCCCCGGCGCCTTCCCGGGCATGGACGCAGAAGAGCGCGGCCAAAGCGAGGCCATTGGCCGCAATATCTTCGAGATGGCGCAACTGGAAGTGCCCATCATCACCACCATCATCGGCGAGGGTGGCTCAGGCGGCGCACTGGCCATCAGTGTGGCTGACCAGGTGCTGATGCTGCAATACTCGATCTACAGCGTGATCAGCCCCGAAGGCTGCGCCAGCATTTTGTGGAAAACCAGCGACAAAGCCAAAGACGCTGCGGAGCAGTTGGGCATCACCGCCCACCGCTTGAAGGCGTTGGGTTTGATCGACAAAATCATCGCCGAGCCCGTAGGCGGAGCCCACCGCGACTACAAGCAAATGGCTGCCCTCTTAAAACGTGGCCTCAACGATGCCTACCGCCAAGTGAGCGACCTCAAAGTCAAAGAGCTGCTGGACAAGCGCTACGACAAGCTGCAAAGTTTTGGACGTTATACCGACACCAAGGCGGATCACAAGTAGCCGGTGCAGCGCCAGCGTGAGAGGCTAGGGCCGCGCGTTCGTCGTGATCACTATTAAATTTGTAGCTTTTCCCGCAGTATTTTATTGGGCTGGTGTGCTAAACCGTGTAGCGCTTTTGCACTTTGGCGAACACGGGGCCCCATATCGGGTGCTGGCGTTCTGCGGCTGTGAGGTTGAACTTGCGGTTGATGTTGAACGCCGCATCAAATGACCTCTCGCATTGCGCTGTTCGTGCAGTGATGCAGTACACAAAGGCTTGGGTTTTGTAGCCACGAACCAAGTCGGGCGTGTTGGTTAAACCCAGTTGAAAACTTTCCTTGAGTTTGTTCTCAGCGCGGCCATACTCGCCCAGGTCAAACGCGGCTACACCTTGGCGCAGGGCCGCGCCGCCTGCCGAGGGCCGTTCTATCAAGGGTGGCATCACAGGTGCCCTGGTGGAGCCGCTATTCGGGCCGCTACCGCTCGGCGCGTTGCTTGGCCCCGCAGAGCCAGGCGCCGTGCCGGTGGGAGGGGTAGAGCAGGCCACGCAAGCGAGCATCGCTAAGAGTGTCAAGCCGGTTTGCAGCGTGCGAGAAGCTTTGCAAAGTAGGACCATGTGTCTTTGCCTCAGTTGGATTCTTCACTCCCATTGTGTCGCTAGCGGCCTCCAAACCAGCGGGCCAGGTGGTAACAAAACTCTGAAACATTGCAAGTGCTTGTGCGCGGCTTGGCCTGGAGATGTCTTTCCCAGCTTGGTCGTGTTGCGGTTTGGCTTGAAGATGACTTACCCGCCTTGGTCACGTTGCGGCGACGGAGGAATTTGTGCTGCACGACTTACCCGATGATGCCAACCACCCACCTTGGCGCGTCATCTTTAACTCCCAAAAACCCGTTAAGCCAGCGGAAAAGTCCCCGGCAGCAAAATGCTTTTATCTACCGTGTTGATATCAGTGCGCCCGCAAAACGCCATCGTCAAATCCAGCTCTTTGTGAACCATTTGCAGCATCTTGGTCACGCCCTCCTCGCCATACGCACCCAGAGCGTAGAGCCAGGCACGGCCATATTTCATCATTTCCTGCTGAAATTGAGGCTACTTGTTGAATTGACTGAATATCTTCAACAGGCTGAGCAAATTCATTAATTGCAGATGCATTATCAAAAGTTGGGAAAGAAGGAGTTATTTCTTTAGAAGAAGGAAAAGGTATTACAACCGAATTAGAGATTACTGA
>JAYWHJ010000285.1:0-2564 GCA_043777795.1 Polaromonas sp.
GGAGCGCAGTACTGGAGTCGGTTCCGTGACTTGAGCGCCAGAGCGAGCACAGCACGCCGCCCAAAACCTACCAGTGGCGCCAACAGCTTATCAACAAACGCGTCAATGCCACACCTGCCGAGCCACCCGCAGCATGTTCCCGCCCATCACCATCGCGGCCTCTGCAGGCGTCATGCCTACTTTGACAAGCGCTTGGGGCAGCAACTGCCACGTCTCTACTGGCGTATAGGTCATAGGATCAATACCGCGCTTGTAGCCCGCCGCTTCCGGCCACCAGTATTGCGCATCAAAGTTGCCTGGCGGGCTGTCGTTCAACTCAGGCTGGCGAAAGCTGATGTCCAAACCCACGCCCGCATGCTGCACACCCACCAAATTGGCCACATAAGCGGCGTGGCGGGCAATGTCGTGCGCAGTGGGCGTGCGCGTGCCTAAAAATGCCGACACACCCGAGACGCACACCACACCGCCCGTCGCAGCGATGGCTTTGATTTGCTCGTCAGTCACATTGCGGCCATGCTCAACCAAGGCCAGCGGATTGGAGTGGCTAAAGATCACCGGCTTGCTGGACGCCGCCATGATGTCCAAGCTGCAACGCCCGCCGGTGTGCGAGCAGTCCATCAACATGCCTGCATCGTTCACGGCTTGCACCATGCGCTTGCCCAGAGCCGTCAAACCGCGCTCTGTGTCGTGGCAGCCATCTGCCACGCTGTTGTTGCGGTTGTAGGCAAAGTGAATCTGCCGCACTCCCAGGTCGCGGTACAGCGCCACCATCTCGGGTTGGTCCATCAGCGGCATGGCACCCTCCAAATCAAAGCCCACCGCCAGCACGCCTGTAGCCTTGGCTTTTTCTACATCAGCCACACTGCCCGCCAGTAAAAACCGCTCGGGGCTGGCCACTATCCTGGCGCGGAAAGCGCCCAGCACCGCCAGCACTTGCTGCACCGGGTTCATGTCCATACCCACGTTCACCGACACATAGTGCACACCCGCGGCACGCAGCCTGTCCAGCGGAGAAAAATCTGCGCCCGGGTGCAGCGGCAGACAGGCATGGGATTCCCAGTTGATCATGCGGTGTGGCTTTCTTAGCTTATTGCATCGAGAATTTTACTATTTGTGCTGCGCTTTGACGGGTACTTTGGGGCCTTCCGCACGGTACTCCACAAACACCAGCCCGGCCTGGTTTGAGGCTCGGCTCACGCAGCAGCAGAGCGATGTTGAAAAGGGTGCAGACGGTTTATACAGAGCCTTGGTTCCGAGCGTTGGGCTTGCCTGGCGTCTGTGTAACTTAGCCCAGCCTGAGGGCGGATGCTGATGGCTGCCCTAATGGCCCGTTCACAGAAAATCGAACGATGCCGCCAAGCAGAGCCTGCCAAAAATACGGTCACCTAGGTTGCTGCCCTAATTATCTGTATCGGGCATACTTGTTTGCATACATGGTATCTCCTTCTACCGCAACCCCCTGGAGCTGGATCGCCCAGCGGGTGCAGCACCACACGGCCCACCTCTCGCCCACCGCCCGCGCACTGCTGTGGGCGGCTACGGCGGGGCTGTTATTTAGCCTGCTGAACTCGCTGATGCGGGCGCTGGCGCAAGACATCCATCCGTTTCAGGCGCAGTTTTTGCGCTATGCCTGCGGCATGGCGGTGCTGATGCCTCTGGTGCTGCGCTACGGCATGGCGGCGTATCGGCCAAAAAACATTGGCGGGCAGTTTGCACGAGGCGCGCTGCACACGGTGGCTTTGTTTTTTTGGTTTGCCGCCCTGCCCCAGATACCGCTGGCCAATATGACGGCCATTGGTTTTAGTACGCCGCTGTTCATCATGCTGGGGGCGTATGTATTTTTGCGCGAGCCCATGCGCTGGGAGCGCTGGGTAGCCACCGCTTTGGGCTTTGCGGGGGTGATGATGGTGGTGGGGCCGCAGTTTGGCGTGGGCGCTAGCGGTAGCAGCTCGGGTTGGTACCACTTGCTCATGCTGGCCTCGGCACCCTTGTTTGCGGCATCGTTCCTGGTCACCAAAGCCCTCACCCGCTACGAGACCACGGGCACTATTTTGGTGTGGCAGGCCATCACCGTCACCTTGCTCAGCCTGCCCATGGCATTGCTGCATTGGTCAGCGCCAAGTGCTTGGCAGTGGGCGGGGTTTTTACTCAGCGGGGTCTTGGGCAGCGCGGGGCATTACTGTATTACACGGTCGTTTAAACAGGCCGATATTTCTGCCACCCAGTCGCTCAAGTTTTTAGACTTGGTGTGGTCAGCGCTGATGGGTTGGCTGCTGTTCAGTGATGTGCCCACCGCCCACGCCATCATCGGCGGTGTGGTGATCAGCGCGGCCACTATTTGGGTGGCGCGGCGCGAGTCGCGCTCGTCCCCGGTTGCAAGCCAGGAAATGTGAACCGCTTGCGCTGAAAAAGCAGTGCTTGGGCTTTGCCTCCAAGCCGACCGTTCGCCTTGCTTGCACCGTTTTAAGAAACATTTTGTAACTATGTTTACACATACAACTACCATCAGCAGTCTTTGTAACCAGAAGTGCTGCTGTAATCGCTGGAACCAAATTTTGAATCGG
>JAYWHJ010000286.1:0-2564 GCA_043777795.1 Polaromonas sp.
CTGCCACCTCGATCTGGCGGATGCGTTCGGCGCTGACGCCGTATTCAGCCGCCAAGTCATGCAGCGTCATGCCGCCCGAGTTGTCGTCATTCACCTTGAGCCAGCGCTCCTCCACGATGCGGCGGCTACGCGGGTCCAGCTCCGCCAAGGCCGAGGCGATCCCGTCGGATGCCAACACGTCGCGTTGGTAAGCCGCAATCATGGCGGTGGGTTCGTGATTGGTGTCGGCCAGGTAGGCAATGGGGCCAAAAGTTTCTTCGCCATCATCGCTTGGGCTGGGGTCCAGCATTACATCGCCGCCGGAGAGGCGGGTTTCCATCTCGATCACTTCCTCGCGCTTGACATTCAGACGTTTGGCCATCAAGTTCACTTCGCTCTCGTTGAGAGTGTCGCGGTGGGTGGCCTCATCACCGGCGGCGGCCTCGGCTTTAAATTCCTGCTTCATTGAGCGCAGGTTAAAAAACAGTTTGCGCTGCGCCTTGGTGGTGGCCACTTTGACCATGCGCCAGTTTTTCAGCACGTATTCGTGAATCTCCGCTTTGATCCAATGCAGCGCGTAACTTACCAAACGCACACCTTGGTCCGGGTCAAAGCGTTTCACAGCCTTCATCAGACCGACATTGCCTTCCTGGATCAGGTCACCATGGGGCAGGCCGTAGCCCAAGTATTGGCGTGATACAGACACTACCAAGCGCAAATGGGACAGCACCAGTTTTCCCGCGGCCTCTAGGTCGTTATGGTCTTTCAGCTTGCGGGCAAACTCTTGCTCTTGGTCCAACGTGAGCATGGGCATCCGATTGGCCGCAGTAATGTAAGCGTCCAAATTGCCCAATGTGGGAACCAAACCCCAAGCGTGGGTGTTGGCAGATGGCAGTGTTAAGGTTCCAGACATTACCAGATCTCCTGTGAGTGAAGGCTAATATTAGCACTCGGTAGAGTAGAGTGCTAAGTGATTGGTTCAATGACCCTGATAGCTTAATGACTATGAGGTCAATAAATAAAGTGCGTCTCAACGACGTTTTTTTACCTCAATTTCAGATGAAATCAGAAAATCAACGCAGCGGCGGCCGATATGGCAAAACCACGGGCCATAGGGCGAGGAGGTTTTAACTTTCAAAAATCGGGACAGCGAAACCTGTGGCAAACCCAAGCAACCGGGCGCCGCCATCTCAATTTTGCCCAGCAAAGCGAGCTCAACTTGAGTCAATGGACGGATGGTGCGTGGCTGCCAGTTGTCCAAATTAAAGTCACTGAATGAGGCATCTGCGGTTTGGCGGCTGCACAGCTGCCACCAAGCAAGCGCCAGCACTGCCAAAGCCAAAGCACTGACTAAAGCCATAGTCGGCACAGATTCACCCCCCGGGATAGGGACTCAGTTTAGACCACTTACGCGGCGATCTCCCGCCCACTTGCTGGACAGTAGTGCTACCAGCGGATACCTAATTTGAGCATCCACTTACTCAGTACAAACAGCGGGCCCACCCACAGATATTGGATATCTTCCAAAAAACTGGGTTTTTTGCCTTCAATTTTGTGGCCTATAAACTGGGCTATCCATGCACCCACAAAGATGGCGATAGACACTGCCATGACCTGCGAACCCATCGCGTGCAGCGCGGCGATGATCAGGACTGACCACACGCACATGATCCCAAAAAACACCCAGCTTAGCCTGGCGTAGTACACCATGCTGGCTGCGATAAACGCATATGCGACCCAGGGGTGCAAGGCAAAAATCAGCCCGCACAAGCTCAGCATAATCAGCGGAATGGCAAAAAAGTGGATCGCCTCATTGCGTGGGTTTTGGTGGCTCTCACCGTAGTGGGCCAGCAAGATGTCAACGGGGCGCACTGATGGGGATGGGTTGGCAGTGACGGTCATGGCATTCTCCTTGCGGTTGGCTATGCTAGACCCATCAGGCTCAACATGGCTATCGGTGTTTGCCTACCTGGTGCCAGCGGCGTAGGCCAAAGCACTCCAGCCTCAGGCCACCAAAACAATCGGCTCCAATGCATCGGCCTGCGGCAAAATTTGGCCTATGGCTACGGTATGCACATAGCCTAGCCCGCGCAGTGCGGCGATGCAAGCCTGTGCCTTGTCCGACGGCACGCTGGCCAGCAAGCCGCCCGCAGTCTGTGGATCGAAAATCAGCGGGTAGCGCGGGTGCGTGACAAATTCCTCTTGGTTGCGCAGCGCGCGGCGCAGGCGCACGTTAGAGCCCTGCAGCGAGCTGACAATGCCTTGCGCCACGCATTCTTCTGCGCCGTCGAGCATGGGTAGTTTGGACAGATGGATTTCGGCGTCCACCCCCGAGGGGCGGGTCATCTCTACCAGGTGGCCCAACAGGCCAAAGCCTGTGAGGTCAGTGCACGCTGTTGCGCCAAATTCGGTAAGGCACTGCGCGCCCAGGCGGTTGGAGACCACCATGGACTGCAGCGCGCCATCGATCCAGCGGCCCTTGGCGGCCAGTTGGGCGTGCGCGGCAAACAGGGTGCCCGTGCCGATGGGTTTGGTGAGGATCAGTACATCGCCCGGTCGCATGCCGCCTTTGCGCAAAATTTTGG
>JAYWHJ010000287.1:0-2560 GCA_043777795.1 Polaromonas sp.
GCGCCGGCGAACGCTCAGAAGCAAAACGCCCCAAGGCGTTGAACAAGAGTTCTACGGCTGGCTGCTGATGCACTACGCAACGTGCTGGCTGATGCACCAGGCGGCCAGCGTGCACCGACTAAGGCAACGTGACTTGTCGTTTACAGGAACGCTGCACCTGGTGCGCAGACACCAGCCCCACTCAGGGGCCTTTCCCCCCTGACAGGCCCCGATGCCGCAGGCGCTGGTTCAGGCTGCTGCTGCAGGAGGCATCCCAACTCAAATGCGTCAGCAGCCGGGGCTTGCACAGGCCGCGCATGGTCAAACACAGCCGCAGCCGCTACGCCAGTAGCATGGGCCGGGCGCGCACCAGCGAGCCTATCTGCGCAACGCCACGCATATTGCAGCCTAAGCCTCTTAGCAAATGGGGGAGAGAGAAACTATCAATTTCTAGTTAATAGAACAGTATTGGCTCCGCGGCTGTCCTCCGCCCTGCGGGCTCCCCCTTTATGCCGCTGCGCTGTGCACACCAAGCGCCAGGGCTGCGAACCAGTTGGTATGCGCGCGGTCGAAGCCGCGCAATGTTGGTAACAGCAACTCTGGGTCGTGCGGCGCAGTAGACACACTCATCACACTCGCGAGAGCTGGTCGGCGGTGTACTCAGCGCAGCGGCATAAAGGAGGAGGCGGCGGCCCTAGGCCGCCCCGGGGGACAGCCGCGGAGCTGAGTACGCCGTCGGCCAGCTCCCGTACAAAACTAAGGCACAGCAAGCTCATTCAAGGGTAAACGATAAATCGCGAGCTCCAATTTCCGGAGACATTTACACCTTCAATTCCCAAGGAACAAAATGAAAACCCAAATCACCGAAATGTTCGGCATCCAGCACCCCATCATCCAGGGCGGTATGCACTACGTAGGCTTTGCTGAACTGGCCGCCGCCGTGTCCAATGCAGGCGGCTTGGGCATCATCACCGGCCTCACACAACGCACCCCCGAGGCACTGGCCAACGAGATCAAACGCTGCCGCGAAATGACCGACAAGCCCATAGGCGTCAACCTCACCTTCTTGCCCACCGTCAGCTCGCCCGACTACCCTGGCTACATTAAAGCCATCATCGACGGCGGCATCAAAGCCGTGGAAACCGCTGGCAACAACCCGCAAAAATGGCTGCCCGCCCTGCACGAGGCGGGCATCAAAGTCATCCACAAATGCACCTCGGTACGCCACGCCCTCAAAGCCCAGTCCATCGGTTGCGACGCGGTCAGCGTAGACGGCTTTGAGTGCGGTGGCCACCCCGGCGAGGACGACATTCCCAACTTTATCTTGCTGCCCCGCGCAGCAGACGAGCTCAAAATCCCCTTCGTCGCCTCCGGCGGCATGGCCGATGGCCGCTCGCTGGTAGCGGCCCTGGCGCTGGGCGCGCAGGGCATGAACATGGGCACCCGCTTCATCGCCACCAAAGAGGCGCCCGTGCACGACAACGTCAAGCAAGCCATCGTCGCTGCCAGCGAACTAGACACCCGCTTGGTCATGCGCCCCCTGCGCAACACCGAGCGCGTGCTGCGCAACGCCGCCGTAGACCGCCTGCTGGAAAAAGAACGCGCGCTGGGCGCCAGCCTGAAGTTTGAAGACATCATCGAAGAAGTAGCCGGTGTGTACCCGCGCATCATGCTCAACGGCGAGATGGAAGCGGGCGCGTGGTCTTGCGGCATGGTGGCGGGGCTGATCCACGATGTGCCCACCGTCAAAGAGCTGATCGACCGCATCATGCGCGAAGCCGAAGATATCATTCGCGTGCGATTGGCCGGGATGCTAGCAGCGTAGCTTTTGGAATAGCTGCGAATTTATGCCTAATTAGGCTTCTACCGCAATAAATCATTGCGGTAGAAGCTATATATTAAATAGCATTTTGCATCATACTTGGGCGTATGTAGCAGTCAAACAGACTCGCCAGAGCATCCTTAACCAAACGTCTTGCCCTGCCCCAACGCCCCCAACCGCTGCGTAATCGCAAAAAACTCCGCCACCGTATCGTCAATGATTTGCTGCGCGGTTTTGATGGAGTCGATCAGCCCCGCAGTCTGCCCCGCCAGTGCAGGCGCGGCCTCCAGGTCGCCGCCAAAGTACAGGTCTTGAATGCCGCGCATGGCTTCAAACGACATCACGCCTTCTTCGTAAATGGCCAGCGTGCGCTGTGACTTGAGGGCCCGAATGCAGGGCGTAGATTTTTTATTCAACACCAAGGTGCCGGTCTCTTTGGCGTTGACGATGGCGTTTTTGTAGTTGGCGTGCACGGGGCTCTCGGCGCAGCTGACAAAGCGGGTGCCCATCTGGATGGCCTCGGCCCCGAGTGCAAACGCTGCCGCCATGCCGCGCCCGTCGCAAATGCCGCCTGCGGCAATCATAGGCACATCGCAGCGCGCGCGGATGGCTTGCAGCAGCACCAGGGTGGACACCTCTTCGGGGTTTTTAAACCCGCCCCCTTCGCCGCCTTCCACCACCAGGCCGTCAATGCCTGCGTCCACACACTTCATGGCCGCGTCCACTGTGGGCACCGCGTGGTACACGGTAATGCCCGCG
>JAYWHJ010000288.1:0-7077 GCA_043777795.1 Polaromonas sp.
CAAGGTGGTGGCCCGTTGGCCGAGTTTCGCAACCGCTTAGTCACCGAACTGCAGCTGTCAGCAGACCAGCAAATCAAAGTCGACGCTGTTTACGCCCAGGCACGGCCCAAGTTTGGCGCGCTGCGCGACCTGGCGCCCGAGGAGCGCGGTAAGGCGCGTGAACGCATCATGGCCGACACGCGCGCCAAAATAGGCGATCTTTTGACACCGGAGCAAAAGCCCAAATACGCCGCCCTGCAGGCCGAGATGGCGTCCACTGGCCGCGGCGGTGCCAGTAGCCGTGGCCGCATTTACCTGCAAGGCGCAGACGGCAAACCCGTAGCCTACAACGTGCGCCTGGGCGTTACCGACGGCACCAGCACCGAACTGTTGATCGCGCCCAATTCACCCAACGCCGATGTGCTGGTAGAGGGCGCGCTGGTGATTGTGGGCACCGCATCGGCGGGCGGCGCTAGCGCAGGCTCGGGCAGTGGCCCAGGTGCAGGGTCTGGCGGCGGCTCCGGCAGCGGCTCCGGCAGCGGGTCTGGCGGCCAGCGCTCCAGCGGCCCGCGTCTGCCGTTTTAAACCACGCTTGTCTGCACCCTAAGCCATGGCCTTGATCGAAGCGCGCAACCTCACCAAGGTCTACGCCATGGGCGAGCAGACGGTGCACGCCTTGCGCGGCGTGTCGCTACATATACAAGAGGGCGATTTTGTCGCCATCATGGGCGCATCGGGCTCAGGTAAGTCGACGTTGATGAACATCATGGGCTGCCTGGACCTGCCCACGCAGGGCGAATACCGCTTGGCAGGCGAGGCTGTGCAAGGCATGGCCCCCGACCAACTGGCTTCTATCCGCAACCGGCGCATCGGCTTTGTCTTTCAGCAGTTCAACCTGTTGGCACGCACCAGCGCGCTTGAAAACGTTGAGTTGCCGATGGTCTACAGCGGCATCGCCACACCCGAGCGGCGCAGCAAAGCCACGGCTGCCTTGGCCAAAGTGGGCTTGGGCGAGCGCATGGGCCACACGCCCGCTGAGCTGTCTGGCGGCCAGCAGCAGCGCGTGGCCATTGCCAGAGCGCTGGTTAACAACCCGCAATTGATCTTGGCCGACGAGCCTACCGGCGCGCTGGACAGCCAAACGTCCGAAGACATCATGCGCTTGCTGTCCGAGCTGAACCAGCAGGGCATGACGGTGGTGCTGGTCACGCACGAGGCGGACATAGCTGCCTGGGCACGCCGGCGCATTGTGTTCAAAGATGGCCATATCGTGGAGGACGTGGCAGTGTGAACTTTCTAGCCGCTTTTCGCAGCGCCCTGCGCGCCTTGGCTGCCAACACACTGCGCAGCGTTTTGACCATGCTGGGCATCATCATTGGCGTGGCTGCGGTCATCACCATGATTGCCGTGGGCCAGGGCGCCACTGACCGCGTGAAAGAGCAAATGAAGGGCTTGGGCTCCAACATCATGCTGGTGTTGCCCGGCGGCGTGACCACGGGCGGTGTGCGCCTGGGCGCAGCCACTGGCCAGGCTTTAACCGAAGAGGACGCCTTGGCAATCGCCAAAGACATTCCTGAAGTGCAAATCGCCGCCCCCAGCATGCGCACGGGCGCGCAGGTGGTGGCTGGCAACAGCAACTGGAGCACCTCGGTGCTGGGCACCACCAACGACTATTTAGAAGGCCGCGAATGGGCGCTGGCCAGCGGGCGCGGCTTTGAAGCCGCCGAGCTGCAAGGCTCGGCCAAAGTGGCCATCATCGGGCAAACCGTGGCCCAGCAATTATTCGGCGACGCCGATCCGCTAGAGCAGGTGATTCGGGTCAAAAAAGTGCCGATGACGATCATTGGTGTGCTGGAGAAAAAAGGCCAAAACTCGCTGGGCCAAGACCAAGATGACACCCTGATCGTGCCCATCAGCACCTACCGCAACCGCATCCAGGGCGGCAGCGGCGGCAAGGTCAAGCGCGTGGGCGTGATCAACGTGAAGGTTAAAGAAGGCCAAGACATGAAGCTGGCCGAAGAAGGCATCAAAGACCTGCTGCGCCAGCGCCTTAAAGTGCAGCCTGGTGCCGAAGACCCTTTTAGCATCCGCAACCTGACGGAGATTTTGCAGGCCCAGGAGGCGTCTAGCCGCATCATGACGCTGCTCTTGGCGGCTGTGGCGGGCATCAGCCTGATCATTGGCGGCATCGGCATTATGAACATCATGCTGGTCAGCGTGACCGAGCGCACCCGTGAGATCGGCCTGCGCATGGCCGTGGGCGCGCGGGGCAAAGACATCTTGGCGCAGTTTTTGATCGAAGCCGTCACGCTGAGCGTGATTGGCGGCGCCATTGGCGTGCTGCTGGGCGCGGGGGCTACGTGGGCGGTAGGCTACTTTGCCGATTGGCAAGTCAGCATGACGGCCTCATCCATTCTGCTGGCAACCTTGTTTTCAGCCGTGGTAGGTGTGTTTTTTGGCTTCTACCCTGCCCGCAGGGCATCTAAACTTTTGCCTATCCAGGCGTTACGCTACGAATAATATAGCGAACTATTGAATACCCACGTCGGAAAAGTGCCAAAAAAACTGGGTAACATGCTGCACAGTAGATAAGGGTAGCATTGGACTGGGACTTCAACTTAAGTTGAACCTCTTGGCTTCAGTTTCTGACGTAAAAAAGCCCGGCGAACCGGGCTTTTGCAGTGCAAGCTAAAAAGCAGATTACTTCTTAGCAGCGCTGGCGGCAGGCTTAGCGCCATCAGCTTTAGCAGCTGGCTTGGCATCTTTGGCAGACTTGGCATCTGCTTTAGCTTTTTTGTCAGCGTCGGCCTTGGCTTTCTTGTCTTCAGCAGCTTTGGCTTTGGCTTCGTCTTTGGCCTTTTTGTCGGCTTCTTTCTTGGCAGCAGCTTCAGCTTTCGGGTCAGCCTTCATTTCTGGCTTGGCAGCGGCAGCAGGTGCAGCGGCGGCAGGCTTAGCGTCTTTGGCCATTGCATCTTTGGCTGGAGCAGCGGCCGCTGGAGCAGCAGGTTTTGCATCCTTAGCGTCTTTAGCCATTGGCTTATCTTCTTTCTTGGCTGCAGGCTTGGCAGCAACACCTTTGAAGCTGGAACCGCCAACAGTCATGCCTTCAGCAGAAAACTTGGCTGCGTTGGTCTCGCCTACGCCGTTAACGCGGGTGATCAGGTCGTCCCAGTCTTTGAAAGGGCCTTTTTTGCGCTCGTCCAAAATTTTGCCAGAAATACCGGGGCCAATGCCTTTGATGGCGTCAAGTTCGGCGGCGGTGGCCTTGTTCACGTCAGTCGCGGCGAAAGCCATGGCTGCGTACATCAAGGCAAACAAGACAAAGAGTTTTTTCAACATAACAAATTCCTCAGAGGATGGTGGTTTTTGTGTGGCTCAGAAGACTTCTAAGACCGCAATACTATAACGGCTCGTGCTGACAGAGGTTGACAGTGCTGGTTACAAGTTGCTAGGCTTAACCCTAGTTTCTTGAGGTTACAAGCCGCTTTTAGAGGTATTTTGCAGCTTTAGGGGCTGACATTGACCGGAAAGCTCGATGGCACCCTGGCGGCAATAGCCCCCGGAATACCGCCTTTTTCACGGGTCAGCTCAATGCCGCGCAGAGCGGCGTCGTCCCAAGCAGGGTTGCCACTGCTTTTGACCATGCGGATCGACAAAATCTGGCCAGAGCCTGAAATGCGGATGTCAAACGTGGCTCTTAACGCCTTGTCAAACTCTGAGCGCGCGCTGGTGTTTTGTTTGATGATATTGGCAATAGCCGCGCCGTCGTTGGCTGTGGCGCTGCCACCGCTGGATTGGGGCGCTGTGCCTACGGCATCGGGTGCGCCGCTGCCAGCGAGTTTGACAGACCGGTTAATGGCCTCTTGGCGGTCTTTTTCGCGCTCGGCGGCGTCTTGCGCGGCTTTGCGTTGGGCTTCTTTCTGCGCTTCGCGTTTGGCAACGGCCGGGTCAGGTTTGGCAGGCTCTGGCTTGGCGGGCTCGGGCGGTTTTTCAGCCGGTTTCACGACCGCTTTGGGCAGGGGCTTGTCTTGCTTGTCGACAATATCAGGCGCTTTGACCGGTGGTGCAGGCGGGATGGGCTTGGGTTCAGGTCGCGGCTCTGGCTTGGCCACCGGTGGTGGTGGCAGGGCTGCACGCGGCGCTGCCTGTTGGGGCACGCTGGACCACAGCTCAGCCTGCGCGGTGGTCATCGTAGTGCTTTGGCTTTTCCAGTTCACGCCCCAAGTCAGCGCGCCCGCCAACAGCAGGTGCGCAAGGATTGCCAAGCCCATCGCCCGCACCATGCCAGGCTGGGCGGGTGGGGCAAATTCAACACGGTCAAAAGCGCTAGGCATGGCTCAAACCCAATTATTTGGCTAATTGCACCGACAAGCCAACCCGCGCAATGCCCGCGCGCTGCAAGTTGTCCATCACCTTGACCACGGTTTCATACTTGACGGCTTTGTCAGCGCTAATCACCACGGCGATATTGGCATTGCCAGCTTGCAGCTTTTTTACCTGGCCCGCAACCTGCGCCAGCGAGCTGGGCATAGACGTTTCCAGTGACTTGCCGCTTTTAAGCTCTAGAGAATCGTCCTTTTGCACCACCACCTGAATCACCGCGTCAGGCTGCTTGGCCGCTTTGCCCACGCTGGGCAGGTCCACCACACTGGGCGTAATCAGCGGCGCGGTTACCATAAAAATGATCAGCAGCACCAGCATCACGTCAATAAAGGGCACCATATTGATCTCGTTGATGGTGCGGCGGCCTCGGCCCCGGGACCTCATGGCTGGCATGGCAAGTCTCCCAGTTCAGTGGCCGTTGGCCGTGGTAGTGCTGGGCAGATTGGCTGCCATATTTTGCGCGGCATTGCTACCCAAATTACGCTGCAAAATGTTGGAGAACTCTTCGATAAATGTCTCCAGCTTGATGGCTACGCGGTCAATATCGCGCGCAAAGCGGTTGTAGGCCACTACCGCGGGAATAGCGGCAAACAAGCCAATGGCAGTCGCCACCAGCGCCTCTGCAATACCAGGCGCCACCGTGGCCAGTGTGACCTGCTGCAGCGACGCCAGACCCGTGAACGCATGCATGATGCCCCACACCGTGCCAAACAACCCCACATAGGGCGACACGCTGCCCACAGACGCCAAAAACGACAAATTCGACTCCACCGCGTCCATCTCACGCTGGTAGCTGGCGCGCATGGCGCGGCGGGCGCCGTCCATCAGCGTGGAGGTGTCGGCAATGCGGCGCTCTCGCAGCTTTTGGTATTCGCGCATGCCGCTGGCAAAGATGCGCTCCAAAGGACCCGATTTTTTGGCGTTTTGTGCAGCCGAGGCAAACAGCTCATTGAGGGATGTGCCTGACCAAAACTCGCGCTCAAACTCTTCGTTAAGTGCTTTGATTTTGTTGATTGCTATGATCTTGCGAAAGATCGCCGCCCAACTGGCCACCGACACGACGACCAGCAGCAGCATCACCGCTTGCACCACGAAGCTGGCGTTCAAAATCAAATGCAATATGGATAAATCTTGGTTCACTGCAATACCTCTAAGACATGCGTTGGAATTTTTCGGGGCTTAAAGCTACTGGCGTCCAGCCACGCGATGCGGATCTGTCCACTGCAGACCAATGGCAAGCGCGCAAGTTCCTGTGCAGATGTGTGCGTTGGATTCATATGCTCATTATTTAGTAGCGAACTTTGTATATTCTGCGTCGGAAAAAGGCGAATTTCTTGTGCTATGGTAAGCGTAATTCGGCTCTTTTCGACAATCCGGGCTGTAACCAAAAGTTGGTCGTCCAGCCGTGCAGGTTGTTGGTAGCGAAGCTGGGTGTCCGTCACTACAAACATACCGCCTGCTTGCTCAGGGGTGGTTTGGCGCAGTGTGCTTTGCGACACGCCCAGCGCGCGCAGCCACTCGGTGCGTGCGCGCTCCATGAACTTCAGGTAGTTGGCATAAAACACAATGCCGCCTGCGTCGGTGTCTTCCCAATACACGCGAACGGGCCAATAGAACATCAGGCCAGCGCCTCGCGCATGCGCCCAATGGCGGTTTGCAAGTCGTGCATTGAGCTGGCGGTAGAAAAGCGCACAAATCGGTCGGTGCTGTCACGGCCAAAGTCGCGCCCTGGTGTGATGGCAATATGCGCCCGGCGCATCATTTCAAAGCAAAAATCCCAGCTGCCCCCAGCACCAGTGCTGCTACTTGGCTTTATACCCAGTTTGCTTTGAATACCAGAGCAGTCTGCATAGACATAAAAAGCACCGTCCGGCTCGACAGGCACTTCAAAGCCTAAGCTGCGCAGCGCAGGGATAAAGTAATCGCGTCGGGCTTTGAACTCGGCGCGGCGGCGCTCGTACTCGGCCAAGCTGGCGTCTTCAAAGCAGGCCAATGCAGCGCGCTGCGACACGGTGCTGGGGCAGATGTACAGGTGCTGGGCGAGGTTTTCTACCACGCTCACCATTTTGTCGGGCACCACCATCCAGCCCAAGCGCCAGCCGGTCATATTGAAGTATTTGCTAAAGCTGTTGATACTGATAATCTGGTCGTCAATCTCCAGCGCGCTTTTACCAAAGGTTGCATCATGGGAGAGACCCAGGTAAATCTCGTCAATCATGGTGAAGCCGCCTCGGCTGGTCACCACATTGTGGATGGCGCGCAGCTCTTGCGGATGGATAGAGGTGCCTGTGGGATTGGACGGTGAGGCAAGCAAAACACCGCGCGTGGTGAGGTGGTTCGCGCTGCCAGATGGGTGCGACCAAGCAGCCTGCACCTTGTCAGCCGTTAACTGAAACCGCTCTTGCGGCGTGCAGGCAATCAGCTTGGCCCGGGCATTGGCGGCGGCTACAAAATGGCGGTTGCAGGGGTAGCTGGGGTCGGGCATCAGCACTTCGTCGCCAGCTTCTACCAAGGTCAAACACGCCAGTTGCAGCGCAGCAGACGCGCCCGCGGTCAGCACAATGCGCTGTACTGGTACCTGCACACCAAAGCGGCTGGCATACCACGCGCTGATGCGCTCGCGCAGCGCGCCCATGCCGGTGGCGTTGGTGTACCGGGTAGCGCCATCACGTATGGCGCGCTGGGCTGCCTCTTGCACTAGGGGTGGTGCCGTGA
>JAYWHJ010000289.1:0-19668 GCA_043777795.1 Polaromonas sp.
TCATCATGTGCTTTGTGGTGGTGGTGATTGGAGGCATTGGCTCGGTGCGCGGGGCGCTCATTGCCGCTCTGCTGGTGGGCTTGGTAGATACTTTTGGCAAAGTGCTTTTTCCGCAGGTGGCTAGCATGCTGGTGTATGTGCTGATGGCGCTGGTGCTTTTATTCAAGCCGGAAGGTTTGTTTAAACAATGAACGCTCAGAAAACAGGCCACAAGCATCAGGAACCAGGGATGAGGAATCAGCAATGAGCGTGGCTACTGCCAACCTGGAGCGCCTGCCGCGCAGCCTGCAATTTACATTGCTGCTGGCCGCCGTGGCGCTGGCTGTGTTTCCTTTTGTGGGCAGTGATTTTTACATCGGCATGGTCACGCGTATGCTGATCATGGCGATATTTGCGATGAGCCTGGATGTGCTGCAAGGCGTCACAGGCCTGGTGTCGCTGGGCCACGCAGCCTACTTTGGCCTGGCAGGCTATGCCTTGGCATTTCTATCGCCAGCGGACAGCGCGCCCAGCATCTGGTGGACGCTGCCGCTGGCTGTGGGCGCGGCGGCCCTGGCTGCCTTGGTGATTGGTTTTTTTGTGGTGCGCACGCACGGCATTTACTTCATCATGGTCACCATGGCATTTGCGCAAATGGTGTTCTTCTTGTTCTTTGACAACAAGGTGCTGGGCGGCTCCGACGGGCTGTATATCAACCTCAAACCTTCGGTCAATTTCGGCAGTTTTGAACTGCTCAATCTGGACAACAAACGCAGCCTGTACTTTCTGGTGTTTGGCCTTACGGTGGCAGTGTATTTCTTCTTGCGCCGTGTGCTGTTCAGCCCCTTTGGCCGCACGCTGGGCGGCATCCGCATCAACGAGCATCGCATGCGCGCCATGGGCTACAACACCTTTGCCTACAAGCTGGCAGCCTTCACACTGGCGGGCGCGCTGGCGGGTGTGGCGGGCTATCTGTGGGGCGTGCAAAGCGGCTATATCAACCCCGAGCTGATGGGCTTTCACCAAAGCGCCCACGCCATCATGATGTTGATTTTGGGCGGCATGGGCAACTTTGCCGGGGCTATTTTGGGCGCGTTTGCTTTTGACATGCTACTGCATGTGTTCAAAGACTTGCCAACAATTGGTAGCGTGCATCTAGGTAAACACTGGCAGTTATGGATGGGCAGTTTTATCGTGCTGGTGGTAATTTTTGCACCGCGTGGGTTGCTGGGTTTGATTGAAAAATTCAGGGGTAAAAAAACGTCTGAAAACTCAGCCGGAGCCTCCCATGACTGAAGCCCTGCTGGTGGCCAAAAACCTCACCAAACGCTTCGGCGGCTTGGCGGCGGTGAGCGATATTTCGCTCAGCCTGTACCGCAGCACCATCCACGCCGTCATTGGCCCCAATGGCGCAGGCAAATCGACGCTGACCAATTTACTCAGCGGAGACATCGCGCCCACCTCGGGCAGCGTGCATTTAAACGGCAAAGACATGACCGGTGCCGCGCCCGAGAAAGTCTCGCGCGCAGGCTTGGGCCGCAGTTACCAAAAAACCAATATTTTCTTGCCACTCAGCGTATGGGACAACGTGCACCTGGCAGCCCAGTCGCGCGCCCAGCATGCCATGCGTTTGCTGTCTATTGCTACTAGTTTCGTAGCTGCTCGCGCAATAGTTCAGGCGGCTATCGAGCAAACCGGCTTGCAAAACAAGGCCCAATCCATCGCCAGTGCCCTCTCACACGGCGAGCAGCGCCAACTGGAGATTGCCATGGCCCTGGCCACCCAGCCGCAGGTGCTGTTGCTGGACGAGCCGCTGGCCGGCATGGGCACAGCCGAGGCAGAAAAAATGATCACCCTGCTGCAGACTTTGAAAAAGGACCACGCCATTTTGCTGGTAGAGCACGACATGGACGCCGTGTTTGCACTGGCCGACCAGCTCACCGTGATGGTCAACGGCAGCATGATTGCCAGCGGGCTACCGGCTGACATTCGCAGCAACCCGCAGGTGCAAGCCGCCTACCTGGGCGAGGAGCACGCATGAGCACCGATAGCCTGATCCAAGTCCAGGGCCTGCACAGCTACTACGGTGCCAGCCACGTCCTGCGCGGCATTGATTTCACCGTCAACAAAGGCGAAACCATCGGCCTGATGGGCCGCAACGGCATGGGCAAATCCACCTTGCTCAAGTCCATCATGGGCTTGGTTAAGCCGCGTGGCGGCAGCGTGCATATCGCCGGGCAGGAGATGACAGGGAGATCGGCCTTTGAGGTTGCCCAGCTGGGTATTGCCTACGTTCCAGAGGGGCGCGGAATTTTTGGCAATCTGAACGTGAGAGAGAATCTCATCATGGCTGCACGCACAGGCAAGCGTGGCAAAAAGGACTGGACTTACGAGCGCGTGCTGGAGACCTTCCCGCGCCTCCAAGAGCGTTTAGCCCACGGCGGCCAGCAGTTATCCGGGGGGGAGCAGCAAATGCTCACCATTGGCCGTGCGCTGATGACCAACCCCGACGTTCTAATCCTGGACGAAGCCACTGAGGGCCTGGCTCCGCTGATCGCCAAAGACATCTGGCGCATTTGCGAGACCATCAAGCAAACCGGCATCAGCAGCATCATTGTGGACAAAAACTACAAGCATGTGACGCAGATCACCGACCGCAACGTGATTTTGGTGAAAGGTGAGGTAGTGTTTGCCGGCACCTCCGGCGAGCTGCATAGCCGGCCAGAGCTTTTGGCCAGACATTTAGGTGTGTGAGCCGCTAAAGGCCCGCTACTGCGGCTATTTGGGGCTTAAAAAGCGGCTATCAGCGAGCGTGCACACCGCTGCACTGCATTTTTTGGCAAAACAGGCAAAAAAATACCCGCTTGCGCGGGCATTTTTTCGTAATAGCCGGGGCTAATTACTTCTTAGCTGGGGCCTTTTTGCCGCGCTTTTTAGCTGTTTTCTTTGCCATGATGATGTCCTTAGATTAGAGGGGATAAAAACCTGCTTTTCAGCAAGTGCTCCAGTGTAACCAATAAGTTGATCTTGCTGATGCGAATACTTAACGTGGCAAATCAAAAAATGGTTGACAATCCCCTCAAGTGACACAAAAAAACCACACCCACAGGTTACATTTGGGAACTTAAACCCTTTCGGTATGTCTACGCCCCCCTCTTTTCCACCCCCAGTCGCCCCCGTACAGCGCCCAGCAAAGGCCAGTGCCAAGGTGTTCAGCCATCGCCAGTTCGTAGGCTTTTTGCTGTGCGCGCCGTTCTATTGCATGCTGGGCTTGCTCATCATTGAGGCGGCACTGGCAGCGCTGACCACTTGGTTGGTGATCCAAGCGGGCCAAGACTTGGCCAACGAAGATTTTTTAATCGCCGATTTTGGCTGGATTGTGTTTGCACAGTCCACCTCGTATGTGGTGGGCGCAGTCAGCTGGGTATATGCCGAGCGGGCTGGCTTTGGAGCATTTGGCCGCTACATGCTGCGCTTTGCCCGAGAAAACCGCACCGACGCCCGGCTGTTTGGCGACACCCACCAGCGCGAAAAAGTAGAGCCATTTCTTACCAACGAGACGTTCCATATTTTCTTTGAACTGGTGTACGAGCTGGAGGCTGACCTCAAGCTGTTCTTCAGCCTGATCTTCAACACCATCGTGCTAGGGGTGGCCATCGACGCGGGGCTGCCTGTGGTTTACGGCGTGGTATTTTTAGCGCTGCTGGTCCTGCAATACAGCGTGCGCAAATGGGTGGCCGACACCTATGCCGAGAACCAGCGCGCCACCAACAGCATGACCGCCCGGACCTACACTGCCTGGGACAACATCACCAGCGGCAACCGCTATAACTTTCGGGTCTGGCACGTCGGCTTCAAGCAACGCCTGCGCGATGCGCTGCGGGCGCAAATACGGGCCATCCTGGCCAAGGAAGGAGTCGCTGCAGTGGGAGGCATATTTTCCTTGCTAGTGATTTTTGCCTACTTGGCCTATGTGGCAGGACGCAACGTGCAGGACGCAGCCTTGCTCATCGCCCTGGCCGCCACCCTGCCCCGGCAAATTGAGCTGTCTTATAGCGTGCACGGGCTGGCGGCCGGCTGGAACGACCTGTTGGCCATCTGGACGCGCATAGGCGGCGCCTGCAAAGCCATGCATGCGCAGGCGGACGCGCAGTTTGAGTCCCGCGTCAAAATGCAAGAGCTGCACCTGTCCTACACGCCGCCTGGTGCAGCCCCAGGGGCCGCTACTGCACTGTCCATGGCCACGTTTGACGCTGCCTGTGCCATGCTGCCCCAGTTGCAGCGCGGCGTAGTGCAGGTCCGAGGCGGCAATGGGGCCGGTAAATCTACCCTGCTTGCCGCGCTTAAGCAGCGCTTTGGCAGCAGCGCCTACTACTGGCCTACCAGTACAAAATTGGCGTTTGACTTTTCAGCCGCCGAGGTGGCGGCTAAGGAAGAAGCCCAGGATAGCGAGCCGGGCGATGAGGACGGGCCAGATGGCAACGACAACACAGCCACACCGCAAAGCACCGGTTTTTCGTCTGGTGAGCGGCAGTTGCAGTCGCTCACCGAGATAGTGCGCAAAACCCACGCCCAGGTGTACCTGCTGGACGAGTGGGACGCCAACTTGGACGCCACCAACAGGGCTGCAGCCCAGCGCCTCATAGACGAGCTGGCCGCGCGCAGCCTGGTGATAGAAATTTCCCACCGAGGTTAATTTTCTAATATTTACCGCTTCTGGAGACCGTGTTTTGAGCCAAGGTACCCGCACCCAGGTGTGCATCATCGGCGCAGGCCCCGCTGGCCTGCTGTTGGGCGCGCTGTTGCACAAGGCAGGCATTGACAACCTGATTGTCGAGCGCCAAAGTGGAGACTATGTGCTGGGCCGCATTCGCGCAGGCATCTTGGAGCAAACCACAGTCGACTCCCTGCACTACGCCGGTGTAGGCCTAGGCGTGCAAACGCAAGGCCATGTGCATAACCACATTGAGCTGGTGTTCAACGGCCAGCGCCACGCTATCGAGCTGTCCAGCCGCACCGGCGGTAAAGCCGTCACCGCCTACGGCCAAACAGAGGTCACCAGCGATTTGATGATGCATCGCGCGGCAGTTGGCCGGCCCACCGTGTACGAAGCCAAAGACGTGAGCTTGCATGAGTTCGACTCCGCCTCGCCCGTGGTGCGCTACGGCAAGGGCGGCGTGCAGCACGAAGTGCAGTGCGACTTCATCGCCGGTTGCGACGGCTTTCACGGCATCAGCCGCGCCAGCGTGCCCGCAGGCAGCATTACCGAGTACAACAAAGAATACCCCTTTGGCTGGATAGGCGTGCTGGCCGACGTGCCGCCCGTCTCACCCCACGCCATCATCTACGGCAATAGCGAGCGCGGCTTTTCCCTGTGCAGCATGCGCAGCATGACCCGCAGCCGCTACTACGTGCAGTGCCCCATGACCGACAAGGTAGAGGACTGGAGCGATCAGCGTTTTTGGAACGAGCTGAAACTGCGCGTTGACGACGAGACCGCCAGCCGCATCATCACCGGCCCCAGCATTGAAAAAAGCATCGCTCCGCTGCGCAGCTTTGTATCTGAGCCGATGCGCTTTGGCAGGCTGTTTTTAGCGGGCGACGCAGCCCACATCGTGCCCCCCACCGGCGCCAAAGGCCTTAACCTGGCCGTCAGCGACGTGAAGATGCTCTATGAGGCGTTTACAGATTACTACATAGACAAATCCGAGTCTGGCATCAACGGCTACTCGGCCCGCGCGCTGGGCAAAGTGTGGCGCGTAGAGCGCTTTAGCTGGTGGCTTACTTCGCTTATGCACCGCTTCCCCGACAGCGCAGGCTTTGGTCAGAAAATACAAGAAGCCGAGCTGTCCTACCTGATGAGCTCTGAGGCCGCGCAGACCATGCTGGCGGAGAATTATGTGGGTTTGCGAGGCTAGTTGCCACGCAATCATCACTATATTTTTAATAGCTTCTCCCGCGATATTCTATTGGCCCAGTGTTGCAATCTAAAGCGCGTCCAAGTGCGCCAAGTCGCTTTGCAGCAACCGCGGAATTAGGTATTTTGTGAACGTTTTATGGGTGTGTCAGTCCCCAGATTTGACCGTCCTACAGGCGACGTGGAGGCAGCGGATGCTGCTGCAACTGCGGGGGTGACAAAGGGGCTACCGTCCACGCGAAATGCTACATTTCTGGTACGCACTGGGCGAGCGAGGCATTGGTCAAGACGGCAGCCGTTGAGTCGAGCTACTCGTTCACGGGTTTCGGTGTTGCGTTTTAACGCTCAAGCGGCGGGATACTCGGTCATCGGGGTTGCCGCGGATCGATTTAGGCAAATGCTGCGTGTACGGTCAAAATATGCGTGTTGGTCAGACTCGAAAACTCTACCAGCTGTCCATCTGCATCGCAGCCTTGGCCGTTGCTTGGTTTTCGCTTGGCAACGCGTTGAACACTATGGTAACGCTGGCCAGTGGCAAGACTATTGACATCGCGGTGTGCTCTGGCGCGGGGGTAAAAAAGGTTTCAGTGCCGGTGCATGATGGTGACGAGAGCACCGGCACCATCATGCATTGCGGTAACGCGCCGATCTACAAACTCTTTGCCATTCCGGGCGCCCCTGTGCACCTGAACTTTGAGGCACCCCGCACTGTGGCAGTATGGCAGTGGATCCCCAGACCGCAGATTGCGCCAGATCTCGTACAACGCAATAAGCCGCCGCCAGGGCGGGCGCCACCGGTGCTAGTTCGCGCTTAGGCGCAAGGTCGCGCCATCAAGCGTGCGCGCGTACAACCTCCCCATTGCCTCCTCTAATTTCTAATTTCCAATTTTTTCAGCCTTTGCGCTGAGAAATCGCCTTGCATTTTTTGAAAGAAATCACCATGACTATCTCTTTGTTCCGTGCACTCGCCACGTCTTTTGCAACTATGGCTTTGGCGCTCGCCATCACCGGCTGCGCCAGCACGATGGCCCCATCCCAAGCTGCGTCGATCCTGGAGCCTGCTAACAACGCTGTGGTGCCTGCTACCTTCAAAGTGCGCTTTGGCATCAAAGGCATGGATATAGCGCCAGCAGGTGACATTGTGGCCAACAGTGGCCATCACCATCTGCTGATCAACCTGGACGCCGTTCCCACTGGCGAGTCGATTCCGTTTAGCGAGAAGCACATACACTTTGGCAAAGGCCAGACCGAAACTGACGTAACCCTGCCGCCCGGCGTGTACAAGCTGACGGCCCAGTTTGCCAACGGCGCGCACCAGTCTTACGGCAAGGCGATGAGCCAGTCCATCACTGTGACGGTGAAGTAAGGGAGCTTGTATAAGACTCTTACGCTCTGCTCTGCTCGCCTTGGCCGTCGGCAGGGCGTCGATGTCTGCCCAAGCCAGCCTGGAGCTGGTAGACAAAAGCGCCTGCCTTAACTGCCACGCTGTAGACAAAAAGATGGTTGGCCCTGCCTTCAAGGACATTGCCGCCAAATACAAAGACCGCAAAGACGCAGCAGCCTATTTGGCCGAAAAACTGACCAAAGGCTCCACCGGGATGTGGGGGCAAATCCCCATGCCTGGCATGCCGCACTTGGCGCCAGCCGACGTGAAGACGATGGCGGAAAGGATCTTTAAACAACCTTCATAGCCCTTTCACCGTAGTTTGCCTACGCCAACGTCCGCTGTCGAAAGACAGCGGACGTTTTTTTCGACCCGCTCCCTTGCTGTTACGATTGTTTGGTAGGCCTTGCACCGCAAAAGCCGTCCTGCCCATTTTTTAAAGAAGTCGCACCATGACAGAACCCATCCTGATTGCCAAACACAAAGATATCGAGTGCTTTTTGCGCCCTGACAAGGCCAACCGCCACGGCTTGATCACTGGTGCCACCGGCACCGGTAAAACCATCACACTGCAAACCATGGCGGAGGGCTTTAGCCGCATCGGTGTGCCGGTGTTTATGGCCGATGTGAAGGGCGACCTGACGGGCATCTCCCAGCAAGGCGTGGTCAGCCCCAAGCTGGCCAAAATCATTGCCGAGCGCGGCTTGACGGCCTCTGAGCCTGTCGCCTACCCCAGCACCTTGTGGGACGTGTTTGGCACCCAAGGCCACCCGGTGCGCGCGACGGTAAGCGACCTGGGCCCTCTGCTGCTCAGCCGCATGCTCAACCTGAACGAGACCCAGGCCGGCGTGCTGCAGCTGGTGTTCAAAGTAGCTGACGACCAAGGCCTGCTGCTGCTGGACATGAAAGACCTGCGGGCCATGCTGCAAAATGTGGGCGATAACGCCAGCACGTTCACCACCGAGTATGGCAACGTGAGCCCCGCCAGCATTGGGGCTATCCAGCGCGGCCTGCTGCAAATGGAGGAGCAAGGGGGCAGCCAATTCTTTGGTGAACCGATGCTCAATATCGCCGACTTCATGCAAACCGACGGCGACGGCAAAGGCATCATCAACATCTTGGCGGCCGACAAGCTGCTGAACGCACCGCGCCTCTACGCCACCTTTTTGCTGTGGATGCTGAGCGAGCTGTTTGAGAACCTGCCCGAAGTGGGCGACCTGGACAAACCCAAACTGGTATTCTTCTTTGACGAAGCGCACTTGCTGTTCAACGAAGCGCCTGCCGTGCTGCTGCAACGCATTGAGCTGGTGGTGCGCCTGGTGCGCTCCAAAGGCGTGGGCGTGTACTTTGTGACCCAAAACCCGCTTGACATCCCGGACAGCGTGCTGGCCCAGCTGGGCAACCGTGTGCAGCACGCCCTGCGCGCCTTTACCCCGCGCGACCAAAAGGCTGTGCAAGCAGCAGCCGAAACCATGCGGCAAAACCCCAAGCTGGACATTGCCACCGCCATCACCGAGCTGGAAGTGGGCGAGGCACTGGTGAGCTTTCTAGACGACAAAGGACGCCCCAGCTTAACCGAGCGCGTGTACGTGCTGCCACCGGGCAGCCAGATTGGCCCCATCACGCCGGAGCAGCGCAAGGCCCTGATGGCCAGCTCTATCGTGGCGGGCGTGTATGAGAAAACGGTAGACCGAGAGTCGGCCTACGAAAAGATCAAAGGCCGCACCGCAGCCAATATGGCGACCGAAACCCAGGCCAAAGAAACCGCCAAAGACATGGCTAAAGAAGTTGCCAAAGAAACAGGCAATGCCGCAGGCAGCGAGGCCACGGGCGGGTGGCTGGACAATCTGGGCAGCATCTTTGGCGGCGGAGTTAAGCGCACCCGCGCCAGTGCAAGCGAGCAAATGATCAAATCCGCCGCCAGCTCGATCGGCCGCGAGGTAGGCCGCCAAATCATTCGCGGCGTATTGGGCAGCATCATGGGTGGGCGACGCTGAACCACGTTTTCCACAAGAGCGTAGCGACGCCCAGTCTCACTTCACCAAAGCCAGCGCCGCCTTGAACTGTGGGTGCTCGCAGGTGCGCAGCCACTCAAAGATGACCATCTCGGTGGTCACCAGCTCTGCGCCTGCGCCAGCCAGTCGGTCAAAGGCAGCGTCGCGGTTGCGTTCCGTGCGGGAACTGCAGGCATCGGTCACCACCCACACTTCAAACTCGTCTTCCAGCAAGTCCAGCGCGGTTTGCATCAGGCACACATGAGCTTCGCAACCGGCCATGACGATCGCGTTGCGCTGCACCACCTGGGGCAGGGCTTTTTGCAGGTGCTTGGGCAGGCTGCGGGCATTGCCTTTGGAGGCTTGGGGCAGGTTGGACTCAGGGCGCAGCCACTCGCCCAGGCCTTCTTCTACCGCGCTGAAATGCATTTTGGCCAGCGTCTCTTTGCATAGTGCGCGGATTTCGGGCAAATTGGGCCCCAAGCCGGATGGGTTCTCCTCGGTGCCCCAAGTGGGTACGCCCAGCAGGCGGGCGGCCTGGCCCAAGCGCACGCCGTTGGCCGCTACCTGTGCGCCCTCAAAAATGTCGGGCATGAGGCGGGTTTGGTAGTCAACCAAAACGAGTTGGGACTGGGAGGCGTCTAAGAGCATAGGGTGCGATCAAAAAAGTACGGCGGGTGTCGTGGTGGTGAAAACGCTGGACGATTTTGTTAGGCCAGTGTTGTGCGAAGGGTGCGATGTGTCCTGATTTTACCTACTGAGTGGTCTGGAACTCAGGACCGCTGTAGGTTTGAATCTGGCTGTTATCTTTTTGCGCTCGAAAACAGGGCGGCAGACTTTGGTGCTGTGCTCGCTCGGGCACTTGAGTCGCGGCAAGGGACTTTGGTGCTGTGCTCGCTCCGGAGCTTGGTGTGCACACCAAGCGCCAGAGCTGCGAAAAGGACTGGTTGGGGGACAAAGGTGGATCGCCCACCATGTTCACGAGAGCAGGTCGGCGGGGTACTCAGCGCAGCGGCATAAAGGAGGAGGCAGCGGCCCTAGGCCGCAACGGGGGACAGCCGCGGAGCTGAGTACACCGTCGGCCTACGCCCGTACAAAACAAGGGCAAAACAAGGCCAAGACAAACTCGGCACAGGGAAAACGGGCGATAGTGTGTCATCATTTGCGGAAAGACAAATAGCTGGAGAGCCTCATGAACACCCGTACACCCATCGACACAACCACTGGATCCCTCATGTCAGGGGCAGACTACCGCGAGTCGTTGCGCCGCTACAAGCCTACAGTGTTTGTCGATGGCCGCCGGGTGGACAGCGTAGCCGATGAGCGCGCCTTTGGCCCTGGCATCAACGCCATTGCGCTCACGTACGACTACGCCCTCAAACCGCAGTACGCGCCACTGATGACTGCAGTGCAGCACACCAGCGGTAAAACCGTGAACCGCCTGACGCATATCAACACCAGCAGCGGCGACCTGCTGAACAAGCTGGAGGCAGTGCGTCTGGTGTGCCAAGAGACCGGCTGCGCCCAGCGCTATCTGACGCACGACGCTATGAACGCCATTGGCCAGGTGACTGCGCGCATTGACGATGCGTATGGCAAGGCGCGCGGACAGGGGGAGCACACGCAGCGCTTTTTAAACTACCTGCACCGCGTGCAGGATCAAGACCTCACCCTGGGCATCGCCATGACAGATGCCAAAGGCGACCGCAGCAAGAAGCCGCACCAGCAGAGCAATGTGGACAGCTACCTGCACATCGTCGAACGAAACGCCGTGGTCAACGGCCAGCGCGGCATCACCATCAGCGGTACCAAAGCCATTGTGACGGGAGCGCCCTACATGCACGAGCTATTGGTCATGCCGTGCCGCAACATGGGCCGTGAGGACGCTGACTTTGCCGTGTGCTGCGCCGTACCCATCGACGCGCCCGGCCTGACCATCGTGGCCCGCCCCGCCGGCCGCCCAGGTGAGAAGCTGGAGCACGGTGCAGCGCTGTTCAGCGCCAAGTACGGCCAGAGCACGGGCGTGTGTTTGTTTGACAAAGTATTTGTGCCGATGGACAACGTCTTCTACGCAGGCGAGTGGGAACACACCGGCCACCTCACTTACAGCTACGCCACCCACCACCGCCACACCTGCATCGGCGCGCGCGCGGGCTTTGGTGACTTGCTGATCGGTGCAGGCGCGCTGATGTGTGAGGCCAACGGCTTTGATCCGGCAAAAGAGACACATCTCAAAGAGCAGATGGTCGAACTCATCACCATCACCGAGAGCTTTTTTGCTTGCGGAGTGGCCGCCAGCGTGTATGGCAAGATGGACGAGCACAGCCACACCTTCATGCCCGACCCGGTGTTCTCCAACATCGGCAAGCTGCTACTGGCCACCAAAATTTACGACATGCACCGCATTGCCCACTATGTGAGCGGCGGCATCATCGTCACCCTGCCCGGCCCCGATGAAGACCACAACCCCGCGACCGCTGCCCGCCTGAGTGAGGTGCTGCGCGCCAACCCCGATGTGCCCTACGAGCAGCGCATAGAGACAGCCCGCTTTATCGAAGACCTCACCGCCGGTTACCAGGGCGGCTGGTACAGCACCATTAGCCTGCACGGCGGTGGCAGCCCTGCCGCCATGAAGCAGGAGATCTACCGTAACTACCCCGTAGGCAGCAAAGTAGAGCTGGTAGAGCGCCTGCTAGAGCGCGGCATAGCGGCCGACGGATCAGCCGCCGCAGCGCCGCACGACCCGGCGCGCGCCATTACCCAAAACCGCCAACCCGGCAAATGCTGCGACATGGGCTGCACCACGCCCGGGAAGCTGGTGATGGTCGATTTACCCAGTGTGGTGGTTACGCTGCCATCAGCGCAAAAACCGGCACCGGCGTACTCTACAAAAAATACTGATTGAGGTCTAGTCAACAGGTATTTGCGCTACAGTGCATAAGCGGCATTCTGTCGCTTTTCACACCATATGTTTCCTACATTTTTTTGAAAGTAAAACCATGAAATTTACCGCCCTGTGCCTGAGTCTGTGTGCTGCCCTCACCTTCAGCGCCTCAGCCCATGCTGCCAGCGCGCAGGGCGAGAAAATGAAGGCTTGCAGTACCGAGGCCAAAACCAAGGGCCTGGCAGGCGATGCGCGCAAAGCGCATATGAAAACCTGCCTCAAAGGCACGCCCGAAGAGCAGGCCACATCGGCTGCCAAAAAGGCGGAGAAAAAAGCCAAAATGCAGGCCTGTAACGTCAGCGCAAAAGAAAAAGGCCTCAAAGGCGCGGAGCGCAAAGAGCAGATGAAAACCTGCTTAAAAGGATAAACCACATGGCTAAAGACTTCAACACCATGGAAAGCAGCAACTGCTCTTCCAACCCCAACATCCACAGCGTCAGTCAGCCTTCGCGCCGCACCGTTTTGCATGCCGGTGCTGGAGTAGCGGTCAGCGCCCTGCTCGCGCCCTGGTTGGCAGGCTGCGCCAACTCTGCACCCTCTAGCCCGAGCACCTTAGCCGGCCCACGCATAGGCTTCAAAGCCATCCCCATCGACATCGCCGACCGCATGGTGGTACCCGAGGGCTATATAGCCACCGCGCTGGCGCAATGGGGCGAGCCGGTGGGCATCCCCGGCAACATGCCCACATTTAAATGGGACGGCAGCAACAGCGCCGCCGACCAAGCCGTGCAAATGGGCATGCACCACGACGGCCTGCACTTCTACGCATTGAGCGGTGCGCAGCGCGGCCTGCTGGTGATGAACCACGAGTATGTAGACGACGGCCTGCTGCATGTAGGCGGCCAGAAAGACTGGAGCGCCGAGAAGGTCAAAAAATCCCAAGCGGCGCACGGTATCAGCGTCATTGAAGTAACGCAAAAAGGTAGCAGCTGGGAGATGGTGCGACCGTCCCGCTACGCTCGGCGCATCACCGCCTACACCCCGTTTGCCGTTCAAGGCCCCGCCGCAGGCCACGCCATGATGCGCACCGCAGCTGACCCCGCTGGCCGCACCATCCTGGGCACACTCAACAACTGCGCCTCGGGCAAAACGCCCTGGGGCACCTACCTGAGCGGCGAAGAAAATTTTCGCTTTTACTTTGCTGGCGGTGACGCGCCCGATGCCCACCAAAAACGCTGGGGCATCCCCAAAACCTCCTTCTACGGCTGGCCCGCACACGACGAACGCTTTGACGCTACCAAACACCCCAACGAGTTCAACCGCTTTGGCTGGGTGGTCGAGGTGGACCCGATGGACCCCAGCAGCACACCCATCAAACGCACCGCCCTGGGCCGCGCCGCGCACGAAGGCGCGTGGGTAGCCGTGACCAAAGACAAGCGCGCGGTGGTGTACAGCGGCGAAGACGCCCGCGAAGAGTACATTTACAAATTTATCAGCCGTGATGCTATCAAGCCCGCTGGCAACGGATTGACCCACGCCCAAGCCAACCGCGAGCTGCTAGACCACGGCACCCTGTACGTGGCCCGCTTTGATGCCAATGGCAGCGGCGTGTGGCTGCCACTGGTACACGGCCAAGGGCCACTGACGGCGGCCAACGGATTTGCCGACCAAGGCGAGGTGCTTATCAAAGCCCGCCAAGCCAGCGACGCGCTGGGTGCCACCAAAATGGACCGCCCCGAGTGGCTGGCGATTGACGAGCAAAGCGGCTGGGTGTACTGCACCCTCACCAACAACAGCGCACGCGGGCAGCCCGGGCAAGCGGCAGTAGACGCCGCCAACCCGCGCGCCAATAACGTGATGGGTAACATCATCCGCTGGAAGGAAAACGGCGACTTTGACGGCCTGCGTATGCAGTGGAACCACCTCGTGATGGCGGGTGACCCAGCGCAAGCCCGCGCCGAGGCCAAAGGCGATATCAAAGGCGATATTTTCGCCTGCGCAGACGGCCTGACCTTCGATGCACGCGGCACCCTGTGGGTGCAAACCGATATGCACGCCAGCCAAATGTACAAAGGCGAGTTGCAAAATATGGGCAGTAACCAAATGCTCGCGTGCGACACCGCCACCGGCCAGATGCGCCGCTTCCTGACCGGCCCGATTAACTGCGAGATTACCGGTGTCACCTGGAGCCCCGATATGAGCACCATGTTCATCAACGTACAGCACCCCGGAGAAAACGCCTCAGGCCGCAGCGACCCCTCTGATCCCACCAAGTTCTCCAACTGGCCCGACTACAAACCAGGCGGCAGGCCCCGCTCCTCCACCGTGGTGATTCGCAAGCTTGATGGTGGTGTGATTGGGACCTGACTGCTCTAAGCTGTAGTTAAACAAAGCGCCTTCACTGGCGCTTTTTTGTGCGATGAGCTACTCCAGCCCCAACTCCTGAATTTTGCGAGTAATAGTGTTGCGGCCAATGCCTAGCTTGACCGCAGCTTCAATACGGCGGTTGCGGGTAGTGGACAGGGCGGCTGCGATGAGGGTGCGCTCGAAGCGGGCGGTGAGCTGATCCCATACGTCGCCTTTGTCTTGGGCTAGCAGGGCCAGGGCTTGGAGGGCCAGGTCCGCCTCCCACCCTGCGCTGGTGGGGGTGGCTGCAGAGTGCCCGCTGTGGTGGAGCGACAGGGGGTCGTGAAATGCAGCTTGAGGGCTGAGTAGATCTGCCGGTGCAAATTCCGATGTATTGAGGGCATTGGCGCTTGTAAATACAGCGGGAGCAGCTACTGATTTAATAGCATCTTGGTTTATATGCGAGGCGCCGTGCCCTGGGGCAGCACTGGCGGGAGACATGCCCATGCTGGCTGCGCCTGTAGTGGAAGAACCTGTAGCCGACGAGACTGCACTGGAAGACCCGGCACCTGCATAACCCGCCGCAGCGCCCACAGCATGTTCTGACCCCAGCACTTCGGGCGGCAAATCTTTTTCATCGATTACTTGCGTGGGCGCCATCACGGTGAGCCAGTGGCACACGTTCTCTAGTTGGCGCACGTTGCCAGGGAAGGCAAACTGCGACAGACGGGCCAACGCGGCGGGCGCGATGCGTTTGGGCTCAACGCCCAGTTGCTTGGCCGACTGCTGCAAGAAGTGTTTGGTCAGCGCAGCGATATCTTCGCGCCGCTCTCGCAGGGCTGGCAGGCGCAGGCGGATGACGTTGAGGCGGTGGAACAGGTCTTCCCTAAAGCCGCCTTCTTTGACGCGCTGCTCCAGGTCTTGGTGGGTGGCGGCGATGATGCGCACATTGGTTTTGATGGCGCTGTGGCCGCCCACGCGGTAGAAGCTGCCATCCGACAGCACGCGCAGCAAACGGGTTTGCAAGTCAAACGGCATGTCGCCAATTTCATCCAAGAAAAGCGTGCCGCCATCGGCCTGCTCAAAGCGGCCCCGGCGCATGGTTTGCGCGCCGGTAAAGGCCCCGCGCTCGTGGCCAAACAGCTCGCTCTCTAAAAGGTCTTTGGGGATAGCTGCGGTATTGATAGCGACAAACGGCCCACCGGAGCGGGAACTGTGCTTGTGCAGTGCCTTGGCTACGAGCTCCTTGCCGCTGCCAGACTCGCCGGTGATCATCACCGTGACATTGCTTTGGCTCAGGCGGCCAATGGCGCGGAACACGTCTTGCATGGCAGGGGCTTGGCCCAGCATTTCGGGGGCGTTGGCAATGGCCTCTAAGGCTACGTCTTCGCGCTGGCTTTCTTCTACGGCGCGGCGGATCAGCTCGGTGGCTTTGGAGATGTCAAATGGCTTGGGCAGGTATTCAAACGCACCGCGCTGAAAAGCACTGACCGCGCTGTCTAGGTCGCTGAAGGCCGTCATGATGATGATGGGCAGGCCGGGGTGCTTTTCTTTCACTTTGGTGAGCAGATCCAGCCCCGAGCCACCGGGCATGCGGATGTCGCTGACTAGCACCTGGGGCGGCAGGTTGTCAGCCTCATGCTCATTGGCGTTGGCCAATGCGGTGAGCAGGTCGCGCGGGTTGGTGAAGCTGCGCGTGGGCAGATCTTCGCGCAGCAATGCTTTTTCTAGCACGAAGCGAATGGACTGGTCATCATCTACGATCCAAATGGGCTTCATGGGGTCTTTACCTTTACTTATCTAGTTATTCCCTGCCTCTGCTTTTTTTAGGTCAAGGCAGAGGAATCAAAATCTTGAACGCGGTGCGGCCGCTTGCGCTTTCGCATTCGATCAAACCGTCATGCTGCTGCACAAAGGTTTGCGCCAATGTCAGCCCCAATCCAGAGCCGCCCTCTCTGCCCGACACCAGCGGGTAAAAAATGCGGTCCTTGATTTCATGAGGTATTCCCGGCCCGTTGTCTATGACATGCAATTCCAGTGCCAGTCTGTAGCGCTTCTTGCCAAATGTGATTTGGCGCGCGATACGGCTCTTGAACGTGATGCACGCGTCCCCGCCAGCAATGCGCTCGGCCAGCACCTGCGCTGCGTTGTGCGCGATGTTCAGCACCACCTGGATGAGCTGCTCTTTATCACCCCTGAAGTCTGGTATCGAAATGTCGTAGTCGCGCACCACGCGCAGGCCTTTTGGAAACTCCGCCAAGATCAGGGAGCGCACCCGCTCACATACCTCGTGGATGTTCACGTCGTCCACCACGTGCGGTTTGCGGTGTGGCGCCAGCAGGCGGTCTACCAGGGTTTGCAAACGATCAGCCTCGTGGATGATGACCTGGGTGTATTCAGTGAGCTCTTTGCTCTCTAGTTCCATTTGCAGCAACTGCGCTGCACCGCGTATGCCGCCTAGAGGGTTTTTAATCTCATGCGCCAAATTGCGAATAAGCTCTTTGTTGGCTTGGGATTGTTCGACCAAGCGCTCTTCGCGGTCGAGCTTGGCTTGCTGCTGCAGCGGCAGCATCTCGACGATGACTTCATTGGCGCGCTCGGTTTGCGCAATGATGACGTGCACGGGTATCTGCTCTGCCCCGGTTTTATGCAGCAGCGCGTCGTAGCGCAAGGTAGCAAAGGCATTGGTGGCAACCCCATCCAGCGCAGCCACCAGTGCTTGCGGCTCGACAAAATAGTCGGTGAGTACATTGCCTTCGATAATGCGGCGCGAGGTGCCTAGTGCGTCTTCGAGGGCGGCGTTGGCAAACAGCACCGTGGCGCGCAGGTCAACTACAGCAACCAAGGTCGCCAGCGCGTCAAGGGCTAGGTGGTGGGGAGGACGGAGTGGCGCTTTGGTGTGGTTCAAGTCTGTATCGTAGCAAGCCTAGTGCCAGATGCTTGCCCAAGGGCTAAATACTGCGCCAAATTGCGGGCAACGCCCGATCAAGGCGAGCGCGCAGCAGACGACGATGCGCGGCCCAGCTCGCGCTTGATGCTGGCAATATCGCTGTCATTACGGGCAATGCTGGCTTTCATTTCGGCCACACGGTCAAGGTATTTTTGATAATTTTGCGCTTCGCTGCCACGCTTTTCTGGCTCGCCATTGTTGTATTCTTTCAGCAACTCAGCCTGTTTGGCTTCGGCCTTGCGCAGCTCGGACTCAAAGATGGCTTTGGAGTCAGAGTCGCGTGAGCGCTGCTCTGAACCGTCGATACGGCTGCCTGCCTGCGGGGCGTTGGCGACGCGCACAGGCGCATCTTTAGCACCGGGAGCCGCTGCACCCGTACCATTGCCGGGAGAGGCGTTGCTAAACACCTTGGTGCCCTGCACTACCGTCACGTTACCACCCGTCATCGGCGTGCAGCCTTGACGGTCGGCTTCAATCTTGTCATTGGTATAGGGCGTGATGCCGTCTTTGGACGGACAACGGTATATGGTCTGCGCCTGCGCAGACAGTGCCGCCATGGCCAGCATGGGGGCTAGCAGAGCAGTCGCCAATCGGGTGGTTGAAAAATAAAATGAATTTACGGAATACTTGAGATGGGTCATAGGGTCACCTTGATCATTTGCATCTTAGGACGTTCTCCCAGTATGACGTAAATTCTCAGAAACATCAAATAACCTGTTGTCACAAAACAAAAAAGGACGGTAACAACCGTCCTTTTTTTATCCAGTCTGTAAAAAATTACAGTGAATAGTACATATCAAACTCGATCGGGTGGGTGGCTTGGCGCAAGCGCGTCACTTCGCCCATCTTGAGTTCAATGTACGCATCCAGCATGCTGTCGCTGAACACGCCGCCTTTGGTCAGGAAGGCGCGGTCGGCGTTCAGGCAGTCTAGCGCCTGGTCCAGGCTGTGGCACACGGTGGGGATCTTTGCATCTTCCTCAGGAGGCAGATGGTACAGATCTTTCGTAGCGGCTTCGCCGGGATGGATTTTGTTTTGAATGCCGTCCAGGCCAGCCATCAGCAGCGCTGCGAAACCCAGGTACGGGTTCATCAGTGGATCTGGGAAGCGCGCCTCGATACGACGGCCACGTGGGTTGGCCACGTACGGAATGCGGATCGATGCGGAGCGGTTTTTAGCAGAGTATGCCAACTTGACCGGGGCTTCGTAGCCAGGTACTAGGCGCTTGTAGCTGTTGGTGCCAGGGTTGGTGATGGCGTTCAAGGCACGGGCGTGCTTGATGATGCCGCCAACATAGTACAAAGCAGTGTCTGACAGGCCGGCATAGCCGTCGCCTGCAAAGATGTTTTTGCCGTCTTTGCTGATCGACTGATGCACATGCATACCAGAGCCGTTGTCGCCAACGAGGGGCTTGGGCATGAAGGTAGCCGTTTTGCCGTAGGCGTTGGCCACGTTTTGTACCACGTACTTGAGGATCTGAACCCAATCAGCGCGCTGCACCAGGGTGCTAAAGCGGGTGCCGATTTCGTTCTGGCCAGCGCCGGCGACTTCGTGGTGGAACACTTCAACCGGAATGCCCAGGCTTTCCAAGATCAAAGACATCTCGGCGCGCATGTCTTGCGTGCTGTCGACTGGAGGTACTGGAAAGTAGCCGCCCTTGACGGTGGGACGGTGGCCGCGGTTGCCGCCTTCGATCTTTTTGCCAGTGTTCCAAGGCGCTTCGTATTCGTCGATCTTAAAGAAGGTGCCCGACATGTCGGTGCTCCAGCGCACGTCATCAAAGATAAAGAATTCTGGCTCTGGGCCGAAGAAGGCCGTGTCGCCAATGCCGGTGGACTTGAGGTAAGCCTCGGCGCGCTTGCCCACAGAGCGTGGGTCGCGGTCGTAAGACTTGCCGTCCGCTGGCTCGACCACGTCGCAGCTCATGAACATCGTGGTTTCTTCAAAGAAGGGGTCGATGTTGGCGGTGTTGGCATCAGGCATCAGCTGCATGTCGGAGGCTTCGATGCCCTTCCAACCGGCAATGGAGGAGCCGTCAAACGCGTGGCCTGACGTGAACTTGTCTTCGTCAAAATGTGACACTGGCACGGTAACGTGCTGCTCTTTGCCACGGGTATCGGTGAAGCGGAAGTCAACGAACTTAACTTCGTTGTCCTTCACCATTTTCATTACGTCTGCGACGGTCTTGGCCATCAAGTGCTCCTAAAAGTGGAT
>JAYWHJ010000290.1:0-2547 GCA_043777795.1 Polaromonas sp.
GGCCGGCGCTGCGCCAGTTTGTGCCTCAGCTTGCACATGCCGCGCCACCAAGCCCTGCCCGCCCAGCCAATCTCGAATCTCAGCCGCTGACACCCCCAGCAGCGGCCTGTGAAACACTAGGCCCAAGCGCTCCCAGCGCGCAGGCATGGCAGCCAAGCCCGGTAGCCCCGCGCCACGACTGAGCGCCAGTAGCAGCGTTTCCACTTGGTCATCGGCGTGTTGTGCAAGGACTATATTTTTAATAGCTATATATGACGGTATAGCGCTGACATTGGCATTATTTATCTCAAAAACTGCTTCAGCCAGTGCTGCATAACGCGCCACCCGCGCCGCATCCTCAGGGCTTTGGCCAATGGCGTTTTTAGCCTGCACTTTTTTCACCACAAGCGGCACACCCAGAGCCGCACAAAACGCTACGCAATGCGCCGCAAAGCCATCAGCCGCAGCCTGCAAGCCGTGGTGGATATGGATGGCATGCACCTGCCCGGGAAAAGCCTGCGCACACAACCGCAGCAGCGCCGTGGAGTCCGCGCCGCCGCTGTAGGCGACAGCCAGTGGGTGGGGGAGCTCTCTGATGCTTTGCAGGGAGGCTAAATCCATGATTTTTGAGAAAATCATGCTCACGCCCCGCTCGGCTCAGTGACTTTGCGCCTTGGTGTCGGTGAATTTACCAAAGCCCATGAGTTTTTCATAGCGTTTGTCTAAGAGCTCTTTGGTTTTCAAATCAGAGACTTGGCGATAGGCGTCATTTAGGCCGCGCTTCAGTAAGGCGGCCATTTGTTTGTGGTCGCGGTGGGCGCCGCCCACGGGTTCGCTGACTATTTTGTCGATCAGGCCCAAGGCTTTGAGGCGGTGGGCGGTGATGCCCAGTTGCTCGGCGGCGTCTTTGGCTTTATCGGCGGTTTTCCACAAAATGCTGGCACAGCCTTCGGGGCTAATCACCGAATAGATGCTGTATTGCAGCATGAGCACTTGGTCGGCTACGCTAATGGCCAGCGCGCCGCCCGAGCCGCCTTCGCCAATGATGGTGGTTATGATGGGCACTTCGAGTTGCGCCATTTCGTAAATGTTGCGGCCAATTGCCTCGCTTTGGCCGCGCTCTTCGGCATCCATGCCGGGGAATGCACCCGGGGTGTCGACGAATGTGAACACGGGCAGCTTGAATTTTTCGGCCGTTTTCATCAAACGCAGGGCTTTGCGGTAGCCTTCGGGGCGGCTCATGCCAAAGTTACGCTGGGTGCGCTCCTTGGTGTCGCGGCCTTTTTGGTGGCCCAGCACCATGCAAGCATTGCCATTGAACCGCGCCAGACCGCCCACAATGCTTTGGTCGTCGGCAAAGTGCCGGTCACCATGCATTTCCACAAAATCAGTGAAGCATTCGTTCACGTAATCGAGCGTGTAGGGACGCTCGGCGTGGCGGGCTATTTTGGTGATTTGCCACGGGGTGAGCGTGGTGTAGATGTCTTTGGTCAGCTGCTGGCTCTTTTTGGCCAGCATATCAATCTCGTCGCTGATGTCCACCGCGCTCTCGGTTTGCACATAGCGCAGTTCGTCAATCTTGGTTTCCAGCTCGGCGATTGGCTGCTCGAAATCTAAAAATACGCGTTTACCCAACTTATTTCTCCTAGAGCGTGACTTAGTGCACAGTGTAATACCGTTTGCTATGCTTTTAGTAAGCAACCGGAACAGGATCTAAGGAACGCCAAATATACCAAGTGGCCACCGTGCAATACGGGGCCCAAGTGGCTGCCACTTCGCGGGCATCAGACCTACTCACAGCCTCGCCCGAGAAATAGTTTTTACCTATGCCGTTGAGCAGGCCGATATCGTCCAGCGGCAAAATATTGGGCCGCAGGAGGTGAAACATCAGAAACATCTCGGCCGTCCAGCGGCCAATGCCTCGAATGGCCACGAGTTCGGCGATGATGGCCTCGTCTTCCATGCCCTGCCACGCACCCACATGCAGCGCGCCGCTGTCAAAATGCAGCGCCAGATCCACGATATATTCCACCTTGCGGGTAGACAGACCTGCGGCGCGCATGTCGTCCACCTTGAGCTTAAGCACATGGGCGGGGGTGATCTTTTTGCTCAGCAGCGCAAAGCGGTCCCACACGGTTTGCGCCGCTTTCACGCTGATTTGCTGGCCCACCACGCTGCGCGCCAGCGTGATGAAGGGATCACCGCGCGACTCCATGCACGCATCACCAAACTGCGGAATCAGGCGCTTCATGACCCGGTCTTTTTTCATCAGGTGCTTGCAGGCTTCGGCCCAATAGGCGGGTTTTTCTGTCTCAGGTATATTATTATTTACTAACTTTTTCATAGCGCACCATGACCATATGACGCTGACATTGTCATTATTTTTCTTAAAAATGCCATTTTTACTGCGCTGCGGCTTCCCATGTGGTGCCAGTGGGCGAATCTTTGAGCACAATGCCCTGCGCGGCCAAATCTTTGCGGATTTGGTCAGCCCCAGCATAGTTTTTAGCTGCTTTGGCAGCTGCTCGCTGGGCAATCAGGTCTTGAATGGCCGCGTCATCGAGCTGA
>JAYWHJ010000291.1:0-7054 GCA_043777795.1 Polaromonas sp.
GAAAGATGCCATGAACAGCACCGAGATGAGCGGCACGCCGCGAATCAGCTCGACGTAGACCACGCACAAGCTTTTGATAGCTGGCATGTCTGAGCGCCGCCCCAGCGCCACCGCCACGGCGATAGGAAACGCCAAGGTCATGGAGATCACCGTGAGCATGATGGTCAACGGCAGGCCACCCCACTGGTCGGTGGGCACTTTGGTCAAGCCCAGCACACCGCCACCCATGAGGGTAAAAAACGCCGCAAGCACGATCAGCCACAACACTGGCAACCAAGCCTTCCAGAACCGCGGGCTGCAACTGCCCACCACCAAGCCCAGCAGCGCCAGCGTGGCAATCACCGGCCGCCAGTGCTCCGCCTGCGGATAGCGGCCCAGCACAATAAAGCGTGCTTTCTCATTGATCACACCCCAGCACGCGCCTATACCGCGCGCGGCCTGGCACATGTCGGCGTTGGCTTGGGTTACCGCGTTGAACACGCCCCAGTCCAGCACGCCATACGTCGCCCAGGCCAGCACGCCCACGATCAGCAAGGACATGACCGCGTTGGGCAGGCTGGAGAATAAATTGCTGCGAATCCACGGCGTTAGCCCTTCGGTTTTTACCGGGGCGGTGCGTGCAGGCAGCGATACGAAGACATCCGTCATGGTGGCCTACCTTTCCTTGATGGCCGCGCGGGCGTTAAACCAGTTCATGAACCCGGAGGTCACCAAAGAAGTGGTCAGGTAAATGGCCATGATGATGGCAATACACTCCACCGCACGACCCGTCTGGTTGAGCGAGGTATTGGCAATCGACACCACATCGGGGTAGCCCACCGCGACGGCCAGAGAGGAGTTTTTGGTGAGGTTTAAAAACTGGTTGGTCATCGGCGGAATGATGACCCGCAGCGCTTGCGGCAGCACCACCAGGCGCATGGACTGTCCACGCGACAGGCCCAGCGAGGCACTGGCCTCATGCTGGCCCAGCGACACCGATGCGATACCGCCGCGCACCACCTCGGCCACAAAAGCCGAGGTATACAACACCAGACCGATCGTGACGGCCAGGTACTCGGGCGACAGCGCGCCGCCGCCCTCCACCTGGGTTTCGGTCAGCTTGGGGATATTCCACTGCGCAGGTGCGCCACCGGCCAGCCAGCCGACGATGGCACCAGCCACCACCAACGCGATCGACACCCACAGTACCGGCCGCGCTTTGCCGGTCTGTTCAAAATGTGTGCGGGCGCTGCGGGCATAGAGATAGGCCAGAGCACCACCCCCACACGCCCCAACGAGCGCCAAGGTCTGTCCCAGCTGCCACACTGGGCTCGGGAACGAAAAGCCGTTTTTACTCAGGAAAAACAGGTTGCTGACATTCAGCGCGTTTTCTACCTGCGGCAGATACTCGGTAAACAGCAAGTACCACATCAGCAACTGCAGCAGCACCGGAATGTTGCGGAACATCTCTACATAGCCATAACACATGCCGCGCACCAGCGCATTGCGCGAGAAGCGGCCCACACCCAGCAAGGTTCCCAGGATGGTGGTCAGCACGATGCCAATCACTGCCACCCGTAAAGTATTCACCACACCGACCAAAAATGCCTTCCAGTAAGCGTTATTTGAGTCGTAGCCTATCCAGTCTTCACCAATATCAAAACCAGCGGGTTGCCATAAAAAGTCAAAACCACTCTGAATACCCCGGGCCTTCATATTGCCCAGCGTGTTGGAGATCAGCAGCCAGATCAAAAAAGCGATGACTGACAGTGCCACCACTTGGTAGATGACACCCCGCGCCTGCTTGCTACGCCACGAAAACGCGCTACGGCGCGCGCGAGGCGCCGCACGTGCAGGTATCAAACCTGGGTTGGAAGAAGTGTCTGACATAGAAAGAAGCCTGACCTTAGAAAACGAGGCCTGAACGAAAAACGGGCCGCATCGTGCGTAGGCTTACGCGGATGGGCCCGTCAAAAGGGAGTGCGAAGTGAAGCTGAAATTAACGCACTGGGGGTGCGTACATCAAACCGCCTTTATTCCATTGGTTATTGCTACCGCGCGGCAATGCCAGCGCTGTCTTGGGGCCTACGTTGCGCTCAAAAATCTCGCCGTAGTTACCCACAGCCTTGATGGCGCGCACCAGCCAGTCTTTATCCAAGCCCAGCAGCTTGCCGGTGTCCTCGGTGCTGCCCGTCAGGCGGCCCACTACCGGGTCTTTGCTGTCTTTGGCCATGGCGTCGACGTTAGCTTGGGTCAGGTCGTATTCTTCCGCTTCGACCAGGCCATGCACCACCCACTTGACGATGGCAAACCACTCGTCGTCACCACGGCGCACCATGGGGCCCAGTGGCTCTTTGGAGATCAACTCTGGCAGGATCAAATGCTCTTTGGGGTCTTTGGCTTCTTTGTTGCGCACAGAGGCCAGGCCCGAGGCATCCGTGGTGTAGGCTTGGCAGCGGCCAGAGAAATAGGCGGCGTTGACGGCCTCTTGCTTTTCAAACACCACAGGCTTCATGCCCAGGTTGTTGGCTTTACTGTAGTCGGTAAGGTTTTTCTCGGTGGTAGTGCCAGACTGCACGCACACCGTAGCGCCCTTCAGGCTCTTGGCGCTTTTAACTTTGCCTTTTACAGGCACCATGAAGCCTTGGCCGTCATAGTAGGTCACCGCCGTCATATGCAGGCCCAGTGAGGCATCGCGTGTGAGGGAGAACGTGGTGTTGCGGCTCAACACGTCGACTTCGCCAGACTGCAAGGCTGTGAAGCGCTGCTGTGCGTTCAGCGGAACCCACTTGACTTTGCTGGCATCGCCCAGCACGGCGGCGGCGAAGGCTTTGCAATGGTCTACGTCCATACCGGACCAAGCGCCATTACTGTCTGCAACCGAAAATCCCGCCAGACCCACATTGACACCACACACCACTTGGCCACGGGCTTTGATAGCGTCCAGAGTTTTGCCGGCGTGCGCGGGCAGGGCGGTAATAGCCAGAGCGGCAGCGGCTGCAGACAGCAGACCGAGTTTTTGAATGTGTTTGAACATTGATTTCTCCAAAAATTAAACACCGGCAGGTGTATGCGTGACCATCATGCATAAAACATACCAAGAGTACGATGGTAGCGCAGGCGCAGCGCCCGCGCAGCAGCTGCACGCCTCTGTTTAACTAGGAAAAACCCTCTGGCAACAATTCACAAAACACCGGCCTGTTTACCTGAGCAAGATTATTTCGGAGCCAAGCGAATCGCACCGTCCAGGCGAATCGTCTCGCCGTTGAGCAGGTCGTTTTCAAAAATATGCACGGCCAGTTTGGCGTAGTCTTGCGGCGTGCCCAAGCGGCTCGGGAACGGCACTGCGGCGGCCAATGCGTCTTGCACCTCTTTGGGCATGCCAAACATCATCGGCGTGCCCATGATGCCGGGGGCAATGGTCATGTTACGGATACCGTTGCGCGACAGGTCGCGGGCGATCGGCAAAGTCATGCCTACAATGCCACCTTTGGACGCGCTGTAGGCGGCTTGGCCGATTTGGCCGTCATAGGCTGCAACCGATGCGGTGCTGATCATGCAGCCGCGCTCCAAGGTGGCCTCGGGCTCGTTTTTGCACATGGCGTCGGATGCCAGGCGGATCATGTTGAAGCTGCCGATCAGGTTGATGGTGACAGTCTTTTTAAATGCATCAAAATTGTGCGGGCCGTTTTTACCCACGGTTTTCTCAGCGCTGGCAATGCCTGCGCAGTTAACCAAGCCTATCAGCTTGCCCATGCTCACGGCTTTGGCCACCACGGCCTGGCCGTCCTGCTCGCTGGTCACGTCGCATTTGACAAACGCGCCGCCAATCTCCTTGGCCACCGCCTCACCCTTGTCAACCTGCATGTCGGCGATCACCACGACGCCGCCTTTGCTAGCCAGCATGCGCGCGGTGCCTTCACCCAAGCCCGATGCGCCGCCGGTGACGATAAATACTTTGCCGTTGATGTCCATGAGATAACTCCAAAAAGGGATGAGATGAGAGGAAAGACGAGGTTGACGTTGACGTTAACGTCAAGTAGCCTTCGATTATCGCGCAAGTTTGGCACGCAGTTTGCTGCCTCACATTGTCCTTTCACAGCCTCCACATTGCCTCATTTATGCATATTCACATCGACGATCTTCAGGGCCCCGAAATTTATGCGCTGTTGCAAGAGCATCTGCGCAGCATGGCCTTGCATTCACCGCCCGAAAGCGTGCATGCCCTGGACATCAATGCACTGCGCAGCCCCGAGATCACGTTTTGGACCGCGTGGGACGGCGCCTCTTTGCTCGGCTGTGGTGCTCTCAAAGAACTGGACGCGACGCACGCCGAGCTCAAGTCCATGCGCACCGCGTCTGCGCATCTGAAGCAAGGCGTGGCGCAGGCGGTGCTGAGCCATATTCTGGGGCAGGCGCGGGGCCGGTCTTACCAGCGTTTAAGCCTGGAAACAGGTTCGATGGAGGCCTTTGCCCCAGCGCGCAATCTGTACGCCAAAAATGGCTTTACTTATTGCGGGCCTTTTGCTGACTATGCATTGGATCCGTACAGTGTGTTTATGACCAAGTTGCTGTAAGTTTGGCTGTTTTTTGCTTTTGCTTTTGCTTTTGCACTGGATCATGGCGAATGTTTCACTGTCAATGCAGGAAATACTTCTCCAACACAGCGTGTCTTACCCCGCAGAACGCCAACTATCTTCGCTGCCCAGGTGTGTGGTTTGGACGGCGTAGCGGCATAAAGGGGGAGTAGTCGGCCATAGGCCGACACGGAGGACAGCCGCGCAGCCGTCCAAACCACGCACCTGGGCTTACAGGCCATATGGATGTGCAAACAAAACCCCTGGCCGTACAAGCACTCACGGGCATCATCACCTAAGGCGAATCTTCCTAACCCACTGTATTTCAGTTGGATAATGCGGCATGCTTTTGTACCCCCATCTTCAACGCACCGCCACACTCGTCCCATTGGTGCTGGCAGCGCTGCTGGCCGCTTGCACTACCACCTTACCTGTCACCGTGCCCGGCACGCCTGGCACACCATCTACCGGCACACCCACCGCGACTGTGGCGCCACCTGTGGTCATTGTCCCCAAGCGGCCACCCAAAATCGGCTTGGCCCTGGGCGGTGGCGCGGCGCGGGGGTTTGCGCATGTGGGAGTGATTGCGGCGCTGGAAGAGGCGGGCATCAAGCCCGACTTGGTGGTGGGCACCTCAGCAGGCAGCTTGGTCGCGGCTATTTATGCCACCGGCAAAACTGCGGCCCAGCTGCAGCAGGTGGCGCTGGCGATGGAGGAGTCCGAGATCACCGACTGGACGCTGCCGTTTTTTGGCCGAGGTGTGCTGCGCGGCGATGCACTGGCCCGCTACATCAACGTGCAGGTGAACAACAAGCCCATCGAGAGCATGGTGGTGCCATTGGGTATTGTCGCGACCGACCTGCGCACCGGCGCGGGTACGCTGTTCCAGCGGGGCGACACCGGCATGGCGGTGCGCGCGTCCAGCGCAGTGCCTTCGGTGTTTAACCCAGTGAAAATTGGCGCGGTGGAGTATGTGGATGGCGGCTTGGTGTCTCCCGTGCCGGTGCGTTATGCGCGCCAGATGGGCGCAGAGCTGGTGATCGCGGTGGACATATCGTCTGTCCCAGAGGGCAATGCGTCAGACAACCAACTGGCGATCTTGCTGCAAACCTTTGCCATCATGGGCAAAAGCATCAACAGTTTTGAGCTGAAAGAGGCCGAGCTGGTCGTGCGGCCGGAGCTGGCGGGCGTAAAGGGTGGCGACTTTACATCGCGCCGCCGGTCGATCGAGGCGGGTAAGCTGGCGATGCAGCGTGCGATGCCGCAACTGAAAGCCTTGATCGAATCAAAAAGCAGATAAAAAAAAGCCAAGTCTTACGACTTGGCTTTGAAAGGGATCCCTGTACCGCGATGGGTATCGAAAGGACCCGAGGAGACAACCTTCACTGCATCTATAACGAACCAGCCAGCGTTCGCGCTGACAGACTCTTAGAGGATGCACTCCAGAAGATATGGGAACTAAAACCCAAACTTCAAGAGGGGTGTGTAACCGGGTCAACGATAGCGCATGCGTCAGTCAGGCTATCGCTTGTAAATTAACGCTTCTTGGCAGCGGTTTTGGCAGTAGCTGCAACGTTGTTGAAGTTCTGCTCGGCCATTTCGCCAGCTTGCTTGACAGCTTTTTGCACGGAGTCAAATGCATTGTTGGCAGCGGACACAGCGCTTTTCATCATGGCGACAGCCGACTCTGAACCAGCTGGTGCGTTTTTGGATGCGGTGTCCATCAAAGACATGAACTTTTGCTGGCCTTCTGCGGCTTGGGCTTCAAAAGCGGCACCGAGCTCGGCACCGGTGCTGGAAGCGATGTCGTACAGGTGGCGGCTGTAAGAAGCGGTCTTTTCAGCCAAAGGCTGGAACAGGCCAGCCTGCAGGGCCAACAGCTCTTGTGCGTCTTTCACGCTCAGGGCGGCTTTGGCATTGTCAGAGGCTTCGGACAAAGCGGCTTTGGAAGCGTGGATGTTCAGTTCCATCAGCTTCTCTACGCCAGCGAAGGCTTTGTTGGTCAGGCCGAACATGGCTTCTACGTTGGCTTTTTGTGCGGAAAGGATTTGGTCTACGGTCATCATGGTGTTTTCTCCAAAAGTTGATATGAGGGAAATAACTGCTCTGACTCGACTATGTTGCAGTGCAGCATGGGATGAATTATAGGGTTATCCCGCGGCAGTGCAAGGTATTTTTGCTGCGGTGCAGCAAAAATAGTGCATTCTAGGGAGTAGTTTCTAATATGCCGCGTTGCGCCTAAAGCGTCATATTGTTGACACTGAGACCAGGCGCTTAAAACAAACGGCGCACCCGTTCCAGGTCTTCGGGCGTATCTACACCCGTGCCCGGTGCCTGGCTGGTTACGTGCACGGCGATGCGGTGGCCGTGCCACAGGGCGCGCAGTTGTTCGAGTTGTTCACTTACCTCAATGGGCGCTTGGGGCAGGGTGGGGAACTGCCTGAGAAACCCCACCCGGTAGCTGTAGATGCCCACATGGCGCAGCGGTTTGGGTGCAA
>JAYWHJ010000292.1:0-19615 GCA_043777795.1 Polaromonas sp.
GCTAGCCGATAGCCTGCGAACCAGGGCTGCACGGGCTACTCGCTGTACTACCTAGCTCTTATTACATCGCACCCGGTAGAAATACGGCGGCCCACAGGGTTTGCACTGCTGCGCGCTCCACAGCTAAAACGTCGCTAGCGAGTTGGGTGGGCTCCTCGTTCAGGCGGGCCAGGTGCTGCGCCTGGCGCAAGGCGCGGTAAGCGGTTGCGGCGTGCGCGCCGACACCAGGGGGTAGCAAGCCGGCAGCTTCAGCGCGATGCAGCAAAGCGATATTGCCCACGTTGTCGCGCAGCGCAGGCAAGGCGCACGCGTGCGCCAACACCAAATACTGCACCACAAACTCCACGTCCACCATGCCGCCGGGGCTGTGCTTGACATCAAAAGTGTCCTGCGGCGCACGGTGCGCGGCGCGTACTTTGTCGCGCATGGCCAAAATCTCTTGGGCCAGGGCAGCCACATCGCGTGGTGCGCACAGCACCGCGGTACGCACCGCCTCAAAGCGCGCCCGCAATGGCACATCGCCCAGTACACAACGTGCGCGGGTCATGGCCTGGTGCTCCCAGACCCAGGCGGTGTTGCTGCCGCGCTGGGTTTGGTAGTCTTCAAATGCCGCCATGGTGGTAACCAACAAGCCCGAGCCACCGTTGGGTCGCAAAGCGGTGTCAATTTCGTACAAGTCGCCCTCCGAGGTTTTCAGGGACAGCCAGCCAATCAGCTTGCGCACCAACGCAGCGTAGGCCATGCCAGCGCTCTCGTGCGGATCGTCATACACAAAGACAATGTCCAGATCACTGCCGTAACCCAGCTCTTTTCCGCCAAGTTTGCCGTAAGCAATGATGGCAAACTGCGCAAGCGCGGCATGTCGATTTTTCAAACGCTCCCAGCACCAGCGGGCTGTGGTTTGCAGCACGCTGTCGGCCAGCGCACTTAAGTCATCGGCCACCTGCTCGACTGTCGCGCGGCCCTCCACATCGCGTACCAAAATGCGAAACACCTCGGCATGATGGGCACGGCGTAGCAACAGCATCAACGCCTCATCGTCGTCCTGGCCGCTGCGCTGCAGAGCATCTGCGCGGCCTTGCAGCTCAGATTCAAACTGCGCGGGATCAAAGCGTTCATAGAGTACAGCATCGCTGGCCAGCTCGTCCACCACGCCGGGGTGGGTCATCAAATAACGGGCGGGCCAGCGGGCCGTGCCCAGCACCCGTAGCAAGCGTTCATGCACTTGGGGGCGCTCCAGCAGCAAAGACAAATAGCTTTCGCGGCGCAGCAGCGGCTCGATCCAGTCGGCAATGCGTACGGCTGCGTCTTCGCTGATTTTTTTCTCCGCCAACCATTGGCCTGTACGCTGCACCAAACGCTGCAAGCGCTCCAGCGAAGCATCGCTCAGCGCGAGCACACGAGGGTGCTCTCGCCACAACGCCACTCGCTCGCGAAAGCGCGCAGGCAAGCCTGCGAGCTGCTGCTGCAGAGTATCACCTGAGGTATTTGTGGGCCCGCAGCTGCCACAAGCTTGGGTATTGCCTAGTAAACGGTCAAACTCCGTAGCTACGGCTTCGCGGTGCGCGTCCAGTGCTGACAAAAACGCTCGGCTGCTCTCGTAACCCATGGTGCGCGACAACCACGCCAAATCGGCGTCATCCGTGGGCACCACATGGGTTTGCTGGTCGTCCAGGTACTGAATGCGGTGCTCCACCCTGCGCAAAAACACATAGGCCTGTGCCAATGCAGCGGCGGTGGCCTGCGGCATCAAGCCAGCAAGGGCTACGCGCTGCAACGCATCTAAAGTAGCGCGTGTGCGCAACTCGGGAAACTGCCCACCGCGCACCACTTGCAAAAGTTGCACCGTAAACTCAATCTCCCGGATACCGCCGCGCGAGAGCTTGATGTCGTTCGCTCGCTCCGGCCTGCCCGCAGAGCGCTTGCTAGCATGGTCGCGGATTTGCCTGTGCAGCACGCGCAATGCATCAAATACGTTGTAGTCCAAGTATTTACGGAACACGAAGGGCAACACCACTTGACGCAGCGCTACCGCCGAAGGCAAAGCACTGACCGACGCCACCACACGACTTTTCAGCCAGGCAAAGCGCTCCCACTCGCGCCCATGGGCTACCAAGTAGTCTTCCAGAGCGCCCAATGAGAGCGCGCTAGGCCCTGAGTTACCGTGCGGCCGCAATGCCAAATCGACCCGGAACACAAAGCCGTGCTCGGTAACATCGGCAAGCCAGGTACTGATGCCGCGCACCACCTTGGCAAAATACTCGTGGTTACTAATGCGCCCACGGCCCAGCTCGCTACCTGCGGTTTCGCCGTCTTCCTCGTACACATAGATCAGGTCAATATCGCTGGAGACATTGAGCTCATGGGCCCCCAGCTTGCCCATCCCCACCACCCACAACGCAACGCGCTGCCCGGATGCGGAGAGCGGAGCACCATGCACCGCATCCAGCGCCAGCATGGCCTGGTTGCAGGCGATATCCAGCGCAAACTCGGCAAGCCGGGTCATGGCCCCTGTGATCTCGGTCAAATCGACATGCGCGTCGCAGTCGCGTACGGTCAGGCGCTCCAGCACCAAGGCGCGTGTAATGCGCAGGCAGGCAGATGGCTCCAAGCCGCTGCGCACCAACTGGTCGAAGCACACCTTTAAAGCTGTCAGGGTCAAATCTGTCGCGGGTAAACAAGCCAGAAGCGGCCCATACCGATGCCGCACCCGCTGGGCGTAGCGCGGGTAACCAGAGTAGTTGGGACTGCCCGAAAGCGGCTCAGATGACAGAGAAAGCCCCTTATCACACATAACTTCACATTCTTGTGGCGAACTAGGGCTTGTATCAGGGGTCATAATTCCTACTATCTCCCGCACCATGTCCGAATTGTCATCTCAACCACCTGCCTCTAGAGCCGCGCCACAGCCCGAGCCGTCGGCCCCTATGTCCTCGCGCCGTTTGCGCTGGGCTAGCCGCGCTATGGCAGGAGTGTGGTGGTTGGTGTTATTCACAGCCATTGTCTTTGGCCTGGCTTGGGGTGCATTGCATAGCCTGATTGTGCCGCGAATCGGCGAACTGCGCCCTACCCTGGAAAACCGCCTCAGCCAGATCCTGGGCGTACCTGTGCGCATTGGCGCCATCACTGCGCAGTCGCATACGCTGGTGCCTTCGTTTGAGCTGCAAGACGTGAGGCTGCTCGACGGCGCTGGGCGCGATGCTTTGGTGCTCAAAAAAGTGACTGCGGCAATGTCGCCACGCTCGCTGATCAATCTGGGCTTTGATCAGTTGGTGATTGACCAACCTGAGCTGGATATTCGACGCACCGCGCAGGGGCGTATATTGGTGGCGGGACTGGATATGTCTGCCAACAAAAACGATGAGAGTAGCCAAGGCGCCGCCCATTGGTTTTTCCAGCAGCGCGAGTTTGTGATTCGCTCCGGTACGGTACGTTGGACCGATGAAATGCGCGGTGCGGCCCCGCTGGCACTCAGCCAAGTAGATTTTGTTTTGCGCAACCCGGGACGCCAACATTTGTTTCGCCTCGACGCCACTCCCGCACCGGCTTGGGGAGAGCGTTTCAAGATCGTCGGCCATACGCGCAGCCCTCTCACAGGATCTCAGGCCGGCAAATGGCAGGACTGGGATGGCGAGCTGTTTGCAGATTTTTCACGCATCGACGTCTCCCAGCTCAAACCCTATGCGGATGTAGGCATCGACATCACGCGCGGCGCGGGCGCACTGCGTGCGTGGGCAACGCTCAGCCAAGGACAACTCACCGCAGCTACCGCCGATGTGGCGCTCACACAGGTGGATGTGCGTTTGGCCAAAGACTTGCAGCCCATCGCCATGCAATCGGTCAGTGGCCGCCTGGCTGGGCAAACGGTGGCCGGTGGCGTTCGCTTTGCGACTGAAAATTTGGCCTTTCGCACCCAAGACGGTATTCAATGGCCAGGCGGTAATGTGAGCTTCCTGCAAACGGGGCAAGAGGGCAAAGTGCAAGCCTTTGGCGAGCTCAAAGCGGATCGGCTTGATCTGAGTGCACTGGCTCAGATTGCAGACCGTTTACCTCTGGGGACCGCCACTCATAGTTTGATTCGCAGCGTGGCACCCAAAGGCTTGGTCAGTACGGTGCAGGCCAGTTGGCAGGGCCATGTCAGCGAACCCAGCCGCTACGAAGCCCAGGGGCGGGTACAGGGCTTAAGCGTGGCATCCTACCGTTCACCTGCGACGCGGCAAGCCATCGACGGGCTGGGTACCACCACCCTTGCATTGGCACAGCAAACGCGCCCTGGTGTACGTGGCGCGAACGTGGATTTCAAACTGAACCAAGCTGGTGGCAATGCCAAACTAGTGATTACCCAAGGGGCCGTCGAGTTGCCCGGTGCGTTCGAAGACCCGGTGGTGCCGCTAGATACATTGACTGCCGATGCCAAATGGACATTGGACAACGGAAAAATTGACGTCAAGCTTGACAAAATCAGTTTTGCCAATGCCGATGCCCAAGGCCTTGCCCAAGCCCATTGGCATACGGCAGACCCGGCCCTGAGCCGCGCAAAATCACGCTTTCCCGGGGTGCTTGACCTGCAGGGCACGCTGTCGCGCGGCGAGGGCACCAAGGTGTACCGTTATCTGCCCTTGGTCGTGGGTAAAGCTGCGCGCGACTATGTGCGCGAAGCGGTGGTCCAAGGGCGCGTGAGTTCTGCCAAATTCACCGTCAAAGGTGATTTGTTTGACATGCCGTTTGCAGACCCCAAACTGGGCGAATTTCGCATTGCTGCCCAAGTGGTGGATGCCCATTTTGCCTATGTGCCCAAGTCTATTCAACCTGCTGGCAGTTTGCCGTGGCCTGTGCTCACCCAAATGCGCGGTGAGCTGGTGTTTGAACGTACCTCCTTGGCGGTGAATGCCGCCTCGGGCCGCTTTGGTGAGAACAACAGCTTGCAAATAGTCCGCGGCAACGCACGCATCCCGGATCTTTCCGTCACACCTACCGTCATCGTGAACGCAGAAGCGCGCGGCACCGGCAGCGACATGTTGGCCGTAGTCAACGGCTCTCCGCTCTTAGGCATTACCAGCCAGGGCTTGGCTAAAGCTACTGCCACTGGCAACGCCGATATCCAGCTCAATATGAACTTGCCTTTGTTTCACTTGGAACGCTCCAAAGTGTCGGGCAGCATCACGCTTGCGGGCAATGACGTGCAAATCACTCCCGAGAGCCCGGTGCTCGCACGCTCCAAGGGTTTAGTAACCTTTAACGAGTCGGGCTTCGCTATTCAGGGCGCTCAAGCGAGCATGTTGGGTGGTGAGATGCGCTTGGAAGGTGGCACACAAAGTAATGCCGGGCCTGACGACGCGGGTCTGGTGTTTAGAGCCCAAGGCACGGCAACCGCCGAGGCCTTGCGCCAAGCTAAAGAGTTAGGTTTTGCGTCGCGCCTCGGCCAAAGCGCCACAGGCAGTGCGGCGTATGCTGCCGTACTGAGTTTTCGCAAAGGCCTGCCCGAGTTGTCGATCACCAGCAATCTGCAAGGCATGGCGCTGAATTTCCCGCCGCCTCTGGCCAAACCCGCGGAGACGGCCTTGGCGCTGCGCTACGAAAACAACTTGGTACGCGGGTCATTGGCTGCGGGACAAAAACTGCAAGACCAAATACTGGTGGACATCGGCAACATCGCCTCGATTGTGTATGTGCGGGATATATCAGGTGCCGAGCCTCGGGTGGTGCGCGGCGGCATTGGAGTCGGCCTGAGCCAAGGGGAAACTACGCCCTTTACCGAAGATGCCGTCGTCGCGAACATCAATTTTGCACAAGTGAATCTGGATGCGTGGCAAAAGGCTTTGAACAGCCTAGGCGGTGCCAGCCCAAGCGCAGCCACCTTCACCCCCGCCAGCGGCACTAGCAGCGCCGCAGTCAGCGGGTACATGCCCAGCATCATCGCGGTACGCGCACGCGAACTCACCCTGGAAGGGCGGACGCTGAACAACATTGTTGTGGGCGGCTCGCGCGAAGGTTTAACGTGGCGCGCCAATCTGGATGCGCGCGAACTCAATGGCTATGTGGAATACCGCCAACCCAGTGGCAACAACCCGGGGCGGGTGTATGCCCGCTTGGCAAGGCTGACGATTGCGCAGGCCGGTGCCAATGAAATTGAAGCGACTTTGAGCGAACAACCTACCGCCATCCCGGCCCTGGATATCGTGGTGGAGGATCTCGAACTGCGCGGCAAAAAACTCGGACGGGTCGAAGTGGAAGCTGTAAATCGTGGCGTTTCTGCGGCGTCGCGCGAAGGCGTGGTACGGGAATGGCGTTTGAACAAATTCAACGTCATCCTGCCAGAAGCCCAGCTCACGGCTACTGGCAACTGGAGCGCTTTGGGAGCCCCTGCTCCAGAGGCCAGAGCGGGCCTGCGCAGGCGAACTGTGATGAACTTCAAACTCGCGATTGCCGACTCTGGTGAGCTGCTTAAACGTTTGGGCATGGAGAAAACCGTAGCCCAAGGCAAGGGCAGCATGGAGGGTCAGGTGTCATGGCTCGGGTCCCCGTTGGCCTTAGATTACCCCAGTTTGGGCGGCAGTTTCAATATCAATATTGAAGAGGGCCGGTTTTTGAAAGTGGAGCCGGGTCTGGGTAAGCTATTGGGGGTGTTAAGTTTGCAGTCGCTGCCGCGCAGGCTCACTCTGGATTTTCGCGATGTGTTCAGTGATGGTTTTTCGTTTGACTTTATACGCGGCGAGGTAAAACTGGAGCAAGGCGTTGCCACAACCAACAATTTGCAAATGAGCGGTATCAACGCTGCGGTGTTCATGGAGGGACGCACCGATATTGCCAAAGAGACGCAAGACCTGCGTGTGGTGGTGGTGCCCGAGATCAACGCCGGAACAGCTTCGTTGATTGCAGCGGTGATCAACCCTGCCATCGGGCTTGGTACATTTTTGGCACAACTGCTGCTACGCCGCCCGCTGCTGGAAGCGGCAACCCAAGAATACCGCGTAGATGGAACCTGGACAGACCCCAAATACACCAAAGTCAGCCGAAAACCGACTGTGCAACCCACCGAGTAGTCACAATACGCTGTATGAAAGTTGCCGCTATCCAAATGGTCTCCTGCTTGCAGGTCGATACAAATCTCCGATGCGCTGAGGCACTCATCCAACAAGCCGCATCCCGAGGCGCAGAGCTGGTCACACTGCCGGAATACTTTTGCCTGTTGGGCCAACGCGATACCGATAAGCTGGCCGTGCAGGAGTCGGCAGGCACAGGTCCGATTCAACAATTTTTAGCGGACACCGCCAAACGCTACGGCGTGTGGCTGGTGGGCGGCACGATGCCGATGTCCACCGGGCAAGCAGGCAAGGTCCGCAACAGCTGCCTGGTATTTAACCCCCAAGGCGCGCTGGTCGTCCGCTACGACAAAATTCATTTGTTTGCTTTTAACAATGGCACCGAACGCTACGACGAGTCACGGGTGCTTGAGCCAGGCGATACGCCGGTTTGTTTTAGCCTGCCGTCCCTGGATGGTCACACCTGGCGCGTCGGCCTGAGCGTGTGCTATGACCTGCGCTTTGCCGCGCTGTACCAAGCCCTCCAAGCCGAGGTACTCCTGGTGCCAAGTGCTTTTACCTACACGACGGGGCAAGCCCACTGGGAGGTGCTTCTGCGCGCCCGCGCCATTGAAAACTTGGCGTACTTCATAGCCCCTGCGCAAGGCGGTGTCCACGCTAATGGCAGGCGCACGTGGGGCCACTCGATGGTGGTAGATGCCTGGGGCCAGGTACTGGCGCAACGGGCAGAAGGTGAGGGTGTAGTGATGGCCGAGATGTCCATGCCCGATCTGCTCAAGCAGCGCACACAGCTGCCTGCTTTAGCGCACCGAAAGCCCTTGCAGCAAGTTGCGCACGCAGTGCAATGACGCAAGCAGGCACCGCAAGCATCGCTGCCAAATCAGTTTGGTTAGCCCGACTCTGGCCCACGCGCAGACGGGTGCTGTGGTCGCTACTGGTCGCCTTGGTAGTGGCTTTGTTGGTACTTTTGGTATGGCTTGCCGGGCGGTATGAGGCCAGCCAAGTGCAAGTGCGCCTGGAGCATGACGCCACTGAAGCAACCAGCGACATTCGCACCGCCCTGACCCGCAATGTACAAAGCTTGCAAACCCTTCAAGGGGCGCATGCGGAGGCTGGCGCGTGGGTCCAAGAAGCCACCGCGATACTGCGCGAACACCGAGAGATGGTGCGCATTGAATGGCGCGATGCGCAGCTCAATGTGCGTACAGAGGCAAACTCACCGTTCCAAAAGCCCCTGTTTAACCAGCTGGCCCGCAGCACCGCGCAAAGTGATGTGCAGCTGGCTTGTAGTTTGGCTCGTCGCTTGAGTGGCCCCGCCTATTCCAGCAGCCATTTCGTGCCCCAGCCTGACGGCCTGGGGCTGGAGCTGATCGAGATGTGCATGCCACTGAGCATGGGTGGGCAAACCAGCGGCTACCTGGTAGCTACTTACGCGCTGCAAAGCATTTTGACTGAGTTGATTGGCAAGCAAATCATCCGTGGACAAAAGGTATCGTTCACCGAAGCCGATGGCACACGCTTGGCTATCCATGGCAGTACGCTGCGTGGTAGCCGTGTATTTACTGCGCAGCAGCTGCTCGACTTACCCGGCAACACCTTGGTGCTACGCATGGACAGTTGGCGCGGCGCACCCGCCCTGTTTCCCAATGTGTTGACCGCACTGGTCACCCTGATGGCCGTGGCACTCGTGTGTGTGCTGGTACTGCTGGGTAAAGACATCAGCAAACGCCTGCGTGCGGAGCGTGAACTGGCCGAGGCTTTGGCCTTTCGCAAAGCGATGGAAGATTCGCTGGTCACCGGGATGCGCGCGCGCGATTTGCAGGGGCGCATTACCTACGTGAATCCCGCCTTGTGCCAAATGACGGGCTATACCGCCGCTGAGCTGGTCGGTATCACCTCGCCCATGCCGTATTGGCCGCCCGAGTTGGCCAACGAGTATGAGCAGCGCCAGGCAGTGCGCTTGGCTGGCAATTTGCCCTCGCGCCAAGGCTATGAGTCGGTGTTTTTACGCAAAGATGGCACCCGTTTTCCGGTGTTGATTATTGAGGCCCCGCTAATTAATGCGCTGGGTACGCAAACCGGTTGGATGAGCGCTATTTTGGACATGACAGACCAGCGTCGCATGGAAGAGCTGTCACGCGCCAGCCTGGAGCGTCTGCAAGCCAGCGCCCGCTTGGCTACGGTGGGTGAGATGGCTTCCCTGCTCAGCCATGAGCTGAACCAACCGCTTGCGGCCATCTCCAGCTACGCCACAGGCTCTCTCAATATGCTGCAGGAACAGGCCACTTTGAGTCCGCAGGATGTAGAGCACGCCATGCGCCGTATCGGCGAGCAGGCTGAACGGGCGGGCAAAGTGATCAAATCTGTGCACAACTTTGTGCGCCGCCGGGACCAAGCCCACGAGAGTATTGCGCCTGGCGCCTTGCTCGATGCCATCATGCCTCTGGTGAGCCTGCAAGCCCGCAAACTGGGGGTACGGGCCCAGGTGCAATGCGCACCCGATTTAGCCAACGTGCTCTGTGACCGCACGATGGTAGAGCAAGTGCTGCTGAACCTGGCGCGCAATGCCATGCAAGCCATGGAGCATGTACCCGTAGATGAACGCATACTGGGACTAGAGGTGCGCGCTACATCCCGCCTGAGCGCCCAGTTGGACGACACCCAAAGCCTGCGCCGCTGGATGGAATTTACCGTGACCGATTGTGGCGGGGGTATCGACGCGGCCACGGCTGAACGTATGTTTACCCCGTTTTTCACTACCAAAAAAGAGGGCATGGGTTTGGGGCTGAGCATGTGCCGCACGGTGGTGGAGCAGCACGGCGGATTTCTCGCTTACGAGCCGCGCAAGCCGCGTGGGACTATGTTTAAATTCACCTTACCGACCCACAAAATCTAGCGCACCATGCAACCTGTCCAAGATGCCACTGTTTATATCGTAGACGACGATACCGGCGTGCGCGATGCGCTGGCTTGGTTGTTGCGCTCCCGCCGCCTCCCACACGAGTCATTTGACAGTGCAGAGGCGTTTTGGACTAACGTGGGGCAGCACTACACCCCACGCCAAGCCAGCTGCCTGCTGCTGGACGTGCGCATGCCCGGCATGAGCGGGTTGGCTTTGTTTGAGCAATTGCAAACCAAGCCGTGGGCCGCTGCATTGCCGGTGATTTTTCTCACTGGGCATGCCGACGTACCTACCGCGGTGGACGCCGTCAAGCGTGGTGCGTTTGATTTTTATGAAAAACCGTTTTCGGACAACGCTCTGGTAGACCGCATAGAGCAAGCCTTGGCCGTCAGCGACACCGTCGTACAAGCCACCAAAGCCCAGAACACCCTGCGTCACCGCCACGACGAGCTGACCGAGCGCGAGCGCGATGTAATGCGCCTGGTCACCGACGGCCTGCCCAATAAATTGATCGCCGACCAGCTGGATATCAGCGTGCGCACGGTAGAGGTGCACCGTGCCCGCGTGTTCGACAAAATGGGTGTTAAATCGGCGGTTGAGTTGGCTAATTTGCTACGTAATTTATAGCTGCTCCCGCAATATTCTATTGAGCTAGAGCCGGCATTGGATAAAAATAGTTGCCTGATCTCACGAAGTAGGTGGCGATCAACCGATGTACCTCCAACCATTCCCTGACGCAGCTCTGGCACTCGGTGTGCACAGCGCAGCGGCATAAAGGAGGAGGCCGCAGGCCGGGGGACAGCCGCGGAGCTGTGCACACCGAGTGCCAGAGCGGGCACAGGCGTACCCCCAGCGATCTTAGCTTTGGAGCGCTTACTACTTGCCAGCCACCACCCGCACCATCTCCAGCGTCTTGTTGCTGTAGCCCCATTCGTTGTCATACCAGCTGATCACTTTCACAAAAGTACTGTCCAAGGCGATGCCTGCGTCAGCGTCGAACACGCTGGTGCAGCTCTCGCCACGGAAGTCACTGGCGACTACTTTGTCTTCGGTATAGGCCAGTACCCCCTTCATGGCACCCAGGCTTTGGGCTTTCATCTCGGCGCAGATCTCGGCGTACGTGGCTTCTTTGTTCAATTCGACCGTCAGGTCGATCACCGACACATCGCTGGTAGGCACGCGGAAAGACATGCCGGTGAGCTTTTTGTTCAGCTCCGGAATCACCACGCCCACGGCCTTGGCGGCGCCAGTGGAGGAGGGAATGATGTTCTCCAAAATGCCGCGTCCACCGCGCCAGTCTTTGTTGCTCGGGCCGTCTACCGTCTTTTGGGTAGCGGTGGCAGCATGCACGGTCGTCATCAGGCCGCGCTTGATGCCCCATTTGTCGTTCAGCACCTTGGCCACAGGAGCCAGGCAGTTGGTGGTGCAAGAGGCGTTGGAGATGATGGCCTGGCCAGCGTAGGTTTTGTCGTTCACGCCGTATACGAACATGGGGGTGTCGTCTTTGGACGGGGCGGACATGACCACCTTTTTCGCGCCTGCATCGATATGCTTTTGCGCGGTGACTTTGTCTAAAAAAAGGCCGGTCGATTCGATCACCACCTGCGCGCCGACTTCGTTCCACTTCAGCGTAGAAGGGTCGCGCTCTTGAGTGAGGCGAATTCGCTTGCCGTTGACCACCAAGGTGTTGCCGTCCACCGATACATCGCCTTTAAAGCGGCCATGCACGCTGTCATACTTGAGCATATAGGCCAAGTAGTCGGGCTCGAGCAGGTCGTTGATGCCGACGATTTCAATGTCAGAAAAGTTTTGTACCGCAGCGCGAAACACCATGCGCCCGATGCGGCCAAAGCCGTTAATACCTACTTTGATAGTCATACCAGTTTCTCCAGAGTTTTAGAATTTAAATCAATTATGGGCGGCAACCGAGTTGGCCTTTTTTGACGTTCTCAAAATACGTCAAATCGCCTGGGCAAACCACTTTGGTCTCAGGCAGCTTGGTGTTGGCCATGGCGGTGCAAGTAAACGCTTTGGTTTTTTTGCTTACGCCGGGTTTGGCCAAGCTCCAGCCAGCGGGGCACACGTCAGCGCTGGTCTGCGCTTTCGCGGGCACGGCGGCGGAGGCAGCAGGTGCGGCAGGGGTTACCGGCGCAGCCGCCAGTGGGGCTGCTGCAATGGTCACAACCGCTTTTTGGTTTTTGCCATTGCATTTGAGCACCGAACCGACCCGCTTTGGCTCAGCCACGATGGTGTAGGTGCCAGGCTTGGCATAGTAGTGCGTGGCGATGGTCGGCACATCTTGCGTTTGGTTGATTTTGCTCTCCAGCACCGCGCCGTCACCCCAGACTATGTGCAAACCGCAGTTCATCACTGCGCCGACATCAAAATTCACTGTCGCCTTTACCGCTTCGCCGACTTTGGCTTGCAATGGCTCCACTTTCAGATCGGTCACGGTTTGCGCGGATACGCTTGTGGCCCAGACGGCGGCAACTATCGCCAAAATTTGAACTGGTTTCATTCCATTTCTCCTGTTGGAAATATAGATTAACGGCGCTGCAAAGCGGCTTGCAAAGTGGCGGCGACGTTCTCAGGGGTGAAACCAAAATGTTTGAACAATACGGGTGCCGGGGCTGACTCACCGTAGCTGTCGATGCCCACTACTGCTGCCACGCCGTACTTCCACCAGCCGTCGGTCGAGCCCATCTCTACCACAATGCGGGGGATACCTGCGGGCAGCACTTGCTTTTTGTAGGCGACACTTTGTTTGTCAAAGGTGGTGGTGCTGGGCATGGACACTACGCGCACCGCAATCTTCTTGGCGGCTAACAGTTCTTGGGCTTTTAGCGCCAGTTGCACTTCTGAGCCGGTCGCGATGATGATGGCTTGCGGCTTTTTATTGATGCCGACTTCTTGCGGCTCGGCCAGCACGTAGGCGCCTTTGCTGATGTTGTCCAGGCCCGATGCATCAGGCGCGGCGTGCGAGTCGGCCTTGGGGGCGTAGGGCAGGTTTTGACGGCTGAGCAGCAAAGCGGTGGGTTTGTTTTTGTTTTGCAGGGCTACGGCCCAGGCTACTGCGGTCTCTGCCGTGTCGGCCGGACGCCATACATCCAGGTTAGGTATCAAACGCAGCGACGCAGCATGCTCGATCGACTGGTGTGTAGGCCCGTCTTCACCCAGTCCAATGCTGTCGTGGGTAAACACATGCACCACGCGCTTTTTCATTAAAGCGGCCATGCGGATGGCGTTGCGGCTGTAGTCGCTGAAGGTGAGGAAGGTGCCGCCGTAGGGGATAAACCCGCCGTGCAGGGTAATGCCGTTCATGATGGCGGCCATGCCAAACTCGCGCACGCCGTAGTTGATGTGGCGACCCAGTTTGCCGTCTGCATCGCGCTTTACATCGCCCGCCAGGTCAATGCGCATCGGTGGAGTGGACTTGGTGTTGGTGAGGTTCGAGCCGGTCAAGTCGGCACTGCCACCCAGCATCTCGGGCAGGGCGGCGGTGAAAGCTTCCAGCGCGATTTGCGATGCTTTGCGGCTGGCCACTGTTTCGGCCTTGGCGTTAGCGGCCAGCACGGTATCGACCACGGTTTGGGCAAAGTTCTTGGGCAGATCGCCCGCCATGCGGCGTAAAAACTCGTTGGCGAGCGCAGGATGGTCTTGGCGGTAGCCTGCAAAGCGAGTGTCCCAACTCAGCTCGGCCTGCGTGCCTTTGGCCAGGGCGTTCCAGTCGCTGTAGACCTCTTTGGGGATGTCAAACGGCGCATGTGCCCAGCCCAGCGCGGCGCGGGTGAGGGCAATTTCTTCGACGCCGAGTGGCTCGCCATGCGCCTTGCCTGTGTTTTGGCGGTTGGGGCTGCCTTTGCCAATCCAAGTTTTGCAAATGATCAGCGTGGGTTTGTCGGCGGAGTTTTTAGCGTCGGCAATCGCGCGGTCTACTGCGTCTACGTTGTGGCCGTCGATTTTGTCGATCACGTTCCAGCCGTAGGCCTTAAAACGCTGGGCGGTGTTGTCAATGAACCAGGGCGCCACTTGGCCGTCGATGCTGATGCCGTTGTCGTCGTACAGGGCAATCAGTTTATTCAGCTTCCAGGCACCGGCCAGTGCGCAGGCCTCGTGGCTGATGCCCTCCATCAGGCAGCCGTCGCCCAAAAACACGTAGGTGTGGTGGCCAACGATGCTGTGGCCAGGCTGGTTAAATTCTGCTGCCAACAATTTTTCAGCCAGCGCCATGCCTACCGCATTGGTAACGCCTTGACCCAGCGGGCCAGTGGTGGTTTCTACGCCAGGGGTCACGTCCACCTCTGGGTGGCCTGCGGTTTTGCTGTGGAACTGGCGGAAGTTTTTCAGCTCACTCATGGGCAGGTCGTAGCCTGTGAGGTGCAGCAAAGAATAGATCAACATCGAGCCGTGGCCGTTGGAGAGCACGAAGCGGTCGCGGTCGGCCCAGTGCGGGTTGGCAGGGTTGTGCCGCAGGTGGCGGCCCCACAGGGCGACAGCCATATCGGCCATGCCCATGGGCGCGCCGGGGTGGCCCGAGTTGGCAGCTTGCACTGCGTCCATTGCCAATGCGCGAATCGCGTTGGCCATATCTTTGGTGTTTTGGGTCATGGAAGTTTGCCGGAACAAAGGGCTTGGAAATCGAGGGAGGGGGAAAACCCGGTATTTTACCGGGCTGGCAGGCCGACCCGTTTCGTTTTGATTTCGGACGCGATGACGGGCTGAATTTGCGGCGCCCAACATGCTTTACAGTTGCCCCTTATGCACGGCCTGCACCTCACCGCTGACTTGACTGACTGCCAGTGTGATCTGGCCTGGCTCACTGACGCGGCCCGTTTGGGAGCGGCCTGTGTGCAAGCGGTGCAAGCGGCGCGATTGCAAGCGGTGGGGCAGTTGTTCCACTCTTTTCCTTCTACATCCGACGGCCCGGGCGGCGTGACGGCCACCGTGCTGCTAGCTGAATCCCACCTGTGTGTGCACACATGGCCCGAACAGCGCGGCGTGACGCTGGATGTGTATGTGTGCAACTTTGGCGGTGACCACAGCGCCAAGGGCCACGCACTGATGGACGCACTGCTGGCGCTGTTTGCAGCCAAACAAGTTTCCCGTCAGCAGCTGGTGAGGGGGTAAGGGGGAGAAGAAGGGTAGGCCCGCCCCCCTCAAACAAGGGGTAGTCAAAGCCAATGGCGATGTATACCATTACTTGCTTAATCTAACCAGGAGCAATACTATGCGTCGACTCTCTCTTTGGCTCAGCGCTGCAGCTGTGGCATTCACTTTAGCCGCCTGCGGCGGCGGTAGCGACAGCGCCACGCCGGTGGCGGCTGCCCCGGCGCCTGCAGCGCCAGCTGCGCCCGCGGCCACCAACACCACCATTACCGGCAGCGCCGTCAAAGGCCCGGTCAGTGGGGCCACAGTCACCATCAAAAACGCCGCTACCGGTGCCGTACTGGCTACCACCACCACCTCGGTCACGGGTGCCTACACGGTAGCCACCAGCTTCAGCGGCGATGTGCTGGTGGAGATCAGCGGCGGCAGCTACACAGACGAAGCTACCAACACTACCAAGTCCCTCACCGCCCCCATGCGCACCGTGGTGACCGCCAGCGGCGGTACCGTCACTGGCATAGTGACGCCGTTGACCACCATGGCCTACGCCTACAGCGGTAGCGCTGCGCCTTCAGCCGCCGCATTCAACACCTCTGCCAACAATATTGCATCGGGTTTGGGCTTGAGCGGTACCAATATTTTGACCACGGTGCCTAGTGTCAGTGGCACGCTGAACGACTACGGCCGTTCTCTGCGCGCGCTGTCGCAGTATCTGGCCAACAACCCAGGCGTCAGCCTGGCCAGCTTGATGAGCACGCCTATGGCATCGTCCACCTTTGCCTCTTTCAGCGCCAGCTACGGCACGGCTTACAACACCATCAATGGCCGGCCTATCACCGTCTCCTTTAACGGCGGCAACGTCATCACCATCAGCGGTGTGGGCACTGGCACAGCGGGTACAGCACGCTGCGGTCTGGCTATGACGATCAGCGGCGTTAATGTTGCCAATATCTGTTATGTGGGACTTTTGTCTGCTGCGGAGTGCTCGGCAAGCAATGGCGAATTGGCCGCCGCTGCAGCGCAGCAGCAGGCAGCACTGCCAGGTTCGAGCTTTGTCTTCTCCCCAGGCTGCGTAGCCAACCCTACTTTCACCATCAACCTGCGTTAATCTTTAGCGCGCGCTGCCCCGCCGGGCAGCCAGCAGGTACCACGGGCATGATAATCGCGTCATGCCCGTTTTTTTTGCCTCTCCCACAGCGCAAGGTAGCGCCCAAGCCATCATCCTCGCAGCAGGCCGTGGCGAGCGCATGCGGCCCCTGACCGACACCTGTCCCAAGCCGCTTTTGCAGGTGCGCGGCGCACCGCTGATGCAGTGGCCCATGTTGGCGCTGTGCGCCAACGGCTTTGGCCATCAAGTGCTGAACACGGCGTGGTTGGGAGAACAGATTGAGGCTTATTTTTCAAGCTATTTGGGCCAGCAGCGCAATGAATCATTGCGGGAGCAGCTATTAAATAGTGAGCGAATTGAAATCACCTACTCGCATGAAGGTGTGGACTTTGGCTACGCGCTAGAGACCGCGGGCGGTATCAGCCGTGCGCTGCCGCACCTGGCAGAGGTGTTTTGGGTGCTAGCGGGCGATGTGTTTGCGCCCAGCTTTGCCTATAGCCGCGCCGCCTACGAGCAGTTTTCCCAGTCCGACAAGCTGGCCCACATTTGGCTAGTGCCCAACCCGCCGCACAACCTGCGCGGCGACTTTGGTTTGTCTACTGAGGGATTGGCGCTTAACTTGCCCAAAGACCTAGGCCACGCGCTCTACACCTATAGCACCATCGGCCTGTACAAACACGCGCTGTTTGCACCCCCGTATTGCGACATTCCCGCAGGCAACCCCGCGGGTACCAAAGCCGCCCTAGCCCCCTTATTACGCGCTGCGATGGACGCAGGGCTGGTGAGCGCGGAGCTGTTTACTGGGGAGTGGACAGATGTAGGTACGCCCGAGCGGCTGGCAGAGTTAAACGAGGCCTAACTGGCAGGTTTCAGTTTTCACGGTCAAAATACGGGGATGAACAACGAAAACCCCCACGCCCTCTACGCTGCGCGCCGCGCCCGCGTAGCCGCCCAACTGGGCAAAGACAGCATCGCCATCGTTCCCACCGCCCCCGAGCGGCCGCGCAACCGCGACAGCGACTTTTTGTACCGGCACGACAGCTACTTTTACTACCTCACCGGCTTCACCGAACCCGGTGCCACGCTGGTTATCCAGTCAGACGGCAGCACCACCCTGTTTTGTCAGCCCAAAGACCTGGAGCGCGAGATCTGGGACGGCTATCGCCTGGGCCCCGAGGCCGCGCCCGAGGCACTGGGCCTGAGCACCGCCCATGCCAACACCGAGATAGACCAGCACCTACCCAAGCTGCTGGAAAATCAGCATACCGTGTGGTACCCCTTCGCCATCCACACGGGCCTAGAGACCCGTGTAGGCGGCTGGCTGCACAAGGTGCGCGCCCGCGTGCGCTACGGCGCGCTGTGCCCCGAGCAGCAGCGCGACCTGTGCAGCATATTGGACGAAATGCGCATGGTGAAAGACGCGCACGAGATAGCCACCATGCGCCGCGCCGCACAAATCAGCGCAGGCGCCCATATTCGCGCCATGCAGCTGTGCGCCCGCATGATCAAAGACGGCAAAGACGTGCGCGAATACCACCTGGACGCCGAGTTGCTGCACGAATTTCGCCTGCACGGCTCCCAATACCCCGCCTACGGCAGCATCGTCGCCGCCGGAGCCAACGCCTGCGTGCTGCACTACCGCGCCGACGCAGCGCCGGTAAAAAGCGGCGACCTGGTGCTGATCGACGCAGGCTGCGAGCTAGACAGCTATGCCAGCGACATCACCCGCACCTTCCCCGCCAACGGCAAATTCACTGGCCCCCAAAAAGAACTGTACGAACTGGTGCTGGCCAGTCAGGAAGCTGCGGCAGCCGCTACCAAACCCGGAGCACGCTTTGTCGATCCGCACGACGCAGCCGTCAAAGTGCTAGCCCAAGGCATGCTCGACGTAGGCCTGCTCAGCAAAGACAAACACGGCAGCTACCAGGACGTCATCGACACCCGCGCCTACTTCCAGTTCTACATGCACCGCACCGGCCACTGGCTTGGCATGGACGTGCACGACTGCGGCGGCTACAACGAACTTTCGGAATTGGCGGATACGACTGAACGCAAAGATCCGCTCAGCAACGAGACCATCAAAAACCGCCCCAGCCGCATCCTGCGCGCAGGCATGGTGCTCACCATAGAACCCGGCATCTACGTCCGCCCCGCAGCAGGCGTGCCCGAGAAGTTCCACAACATCGGCATTCGGATTGAGGACGATGCAGTGGTGAATGACAAGGGCTGCGAGTTGATTTCGCGGGGGGTGCCGGTGACGGTAACAGAAATAGAATATTTAATGCATTCAAATTCAATTTAATTAAACAGAATCCAATAATGGCTCACTACTGCATTACCTGCAATTGTTTTTTGATAGTTGGAAGCCCAGCGAAATTGTTTTCAAGAACGGTAGTTAGCACTGGACAGTGCCAAGTTTATAGTGTCGCCAAGGTGGCAACCTAAAGCACAAACAAGATGCCTACCTAAGCAGGTGACTTCGATGCCTTTAATCTTGTAAATCGCACCACCCATCAATACTGGTGTGTCGTTGGAGATATACGCGTAAATCGCTTCTTTTAAATCAAAAAAACCTTGATCTTCATTGCACGTTAACCATAAAGGCTCTAGTCCAAAATGTTTGAGACTAGTTGCGATTTGGGGCTCAGTAAGCCCACTGGTCGGGAAAATTCGCGTCCCATCATTTCGATTTTGCGTTGCTGATTTTGTTATTGCGCTAGGCGATGGCAACTTTCCAAAAATCGACTGGCTAGATGATCCAAAAAAAGTCCAAAGTGCGCTTGTTGCACAAGCTGAAACAACTTTATCTTGCTCGGAAAAAGGGGCATTTTTTACAGTTAGGCTTATTCCAAATAAAGATACTGTTGTATCTCTAGTTATTAGACGGTAGTCGTCATTATCATGCATGACGTGATAAGGTCTAATGCATAACTTCGCAAAGAAAGTATGTGGTATTGGGCGAATTACGGCAAAGCCTATATAGTTCTCATTTAGCCGCTTTGAAAATGCGGAGTCATTTGTGGATAGCGCTTTTGTGAACTCTTGCTCTTTGAAGGAGTTTGCGAAAAAATGAATCCTTGAGCACATCCGTGGATGTGAAGGGAAGCAACGCGCATAATATTCAGCATAGTCTTCTAAATAATGTCGATCAACATATTCGTTTTCGACAACCATAGTTTTGGCTGATATGTGATCGACTTGCAAGTAGTCACAAAGGTAATTTAGCTGATCCTTGCCAGATACTTCGCTACGTTGATCCCATCCCGTTTTATGGCGAATTAAATCCACCACATAGCTTTTTTAGAAAGCCGTAACAACAAGAGGCGAAAACTCGTTGCTCCGCATTTTATTGGGCGAAAAGTGACGGAATGCCGATTTTTATAATCCCTAAAATATTACAAACCATAGCTGTAATTCATCTGTCTATTTTCCATTGGTTTAGCCGAAACCATTTTT
>JAYWHJ010000293.1:0-7033 GCA_043777795.1 Polaromonas sp.
TGACGTGATAAATCCGGCCCGAAGCAGGATGGCTGCGGCGGCCGCTCATGCGTTCGATGATGGCTTCGAAAGGCACATCAATTTCTAAAACGTAATCGAGCTTCACGCCCGCTGTCTTCATCGCATCGGCCTGCGCAATCGTGCGAGGAAAGCCGTCGAAGAGAAAGCCTCCTGCGCAATCGGCCTGCATCAAGCGCTCTTTCACAAGGCCGATGATGATGTCATCACCCACCAATTGCCCCGAGTCCATCACTTTCTTGGCCGCGATACCCATCTCTGAGCCCGCTTTGACAGCGGCGCGCAGCATGTCTCCGGTGGAGATTTGCGGAATACCGTATTGCTTGCAAATAAAGGTGGCTTGGGTGCCTTTGCCCGCGCCAGGCGCGCCCAACAAAATCAGTCTCATGAAAATCCTTAGCTATATCAAAATATTATATGGGCGGGCCGCTTGGGCAGTGTCTCTACACCTGTAATTGCAAGGATAGCATGGCCAGAGAGCCGCTTGGCTTACGTGGTGCCCAAAGATGGTGCCTACGCTAACGGTAGAACGCCGGCCTGACCCCGTACAAAATCCGTAAAAAAACCAAGCCAGCAAGGCTACACTCACGCCATGGCCAGCATCTACATCATCTCCCCCAGCAGCGCAGTGCGCGACAAAGCGGCTTTTGTACGCGGTGTCAAACGCCTGAAAGCCCTGGGCCATAGCGTGGAAGTTGACTCGGCGGCACTGGCCTCCCACATGCGCTTTGCGGGCGACGACGCCACCCGCATTGCCGCCATCCACCGGGCAGCCGCGAGCGGGGCCGACGTAGTGATGACCTCGCGCGGCGGCTATGGCCTGACCCGTATCTTGCCCGCCATCAACACCAAAGCCGTGGCCAAGTCGATAGAGCGCGGCAGCCACTGGGTAGGTTACAGCGACTTTTGCGCGCTTAAATTTGCCCTCTTGGCCAAATACAGCGCCATTACTTGGGCGGGCCCGGATGTGTGCCACGACTTTGGCACCGGCTACCTCAGTGGCACCGAAGAAGCGCACACCACTCCACCCGACGACATCATGGAAGCCTGCTTTGACGACTTGGTGCAGGGCATCAACGAGGGTGCAGGCTGGCGTTTGCCCAAAGAGAGCGTAGCCAAAGCGGCCACTGTCCAAGCGCTTGGGGCCGACGCTACGGTGGCTAAAGGCAGCAAGTCCAAAGCGGTGAAAAGCCTGTCTAATTTGATAGCTGCCCCCGCAATGATTCAGAAGGCCGCAGCCCCATTAAGCATCAAAAATGCCACTCTGTGGGGCGGCAACCTGTGCGTCACCACTGCGCTCTTGGGCACGCCGTACATGCCGCAGATCGACAAAGGTGTATTGTTTTTTGAAGACGTGGCCGAGCATCCCTACAAGGTAGAGCGCATGCTCACCACCTGGTTGCACGCCGGCATCTTGCAGCGCCAGCGTGCCATCGTGCTAGGCCAGTTTAGTAACTACAAGCTGTTTCCGGCCCATGACAAAGGCTACAAGCTGCAAACCGTCGTCGACTGGCTGCGCACGCAAACCAAAGTCCCCGTGCTCACCGGCATGCCCTTTGGCCATGTGCCCACCAAGGTCTGCCTGCCCGTAGGCGCCAAGATCAGTCTGCATACCGAAGAGCGCGATGCGCTGATGGTCTGGGGCTAGTGCGCGGCCTCTGGGCAGCTAACGCCCAGGCGCTGCATGACCCTCACGGCTGCCGATAGCCCCTCTGGAACAATTTTTCATATGGTAATGGGCTTGTAGCGCAACAAAGTACTACGGGAGCAGCTACTTAAAATGTAGCAAAAAGGCTCGCAATAAAACTGGCCCAGGGCCTGCGCACCCTCACTCCATCTTGCTATCGCGCATCAAGAAAATGCGGCCAAACAACGCGGTGTCTGACCTGATACGGGCGCCAAGCGTTCGGCGTTAGAGACGGTGGGTTATCAACCTACGCTGAGCAGGCTCGCGTAGCCATCGCGGCCATGGCAGCCGCTGCTGCGGCGCATTGCCCGTGGCGCTGGCCTTGACGACCAGCACCAGGGGCTAGGTGCCAATCAGCGCGATGGGCTGAAAATCGCGTGCAGGATCAAACGGCGTAGCCGGGTTGAGCATTTTGGCCACGGTCAAGGTGGCGTTGGTCATGATACCCACGGTGGGCTCGTCGGTGGCCTTGGCCGCCAAGTCGCCCGCAATGCTGCCCGCGGCACCCGCCTTGTTCTCGACAATCACCGGCTGCCCCAAAATTTGGGCCAAAGCCTGCGACAGCGCTCGCGCCGACAAGCCTTGCACCGAGCCAGCAGGAAACCCCGCCTAAATCCGCAGCGGCTTGCTGGGCCCTTTGGTTTGCGCAAATACGCCTAGTCTGAGCGCCAGTCGGCAGGCAGAAGCTAACATTGAGCGGCGCAGATGTATCGGAGGGTTCAAGGGGTGTCAGGGTGAGCCGCAATGGCATGGCGAAACATCTGCGCGACATTTCAAAGTGCTTGCGTTGATTGGTGAAAATTGTAGATTGATTCAAACCCGGTAATTACAGATGCAATAAATCGATGGCTTCCGAGTCCTCGAAAGGGCAATCGCGTTTTCACCCCCGATAATCACCCCATGTCTGCAACCAAAATTCTCTACGGCTTTCATGCCGTGGGCGTGCGTATCAAAACCGCGCCTGCTTCGTTGATCGAAATTTACTACGATGCCTCGCGGCGTGATGCGCGGATGCGCAGCTTTGTGGACAAGGCTGCTGAGGCGCAAGTGCGCTTGATTGAGGCGGATGGCCTGCGTTTGTCCAAAATGTCGGGTGGCCATGGCCACCAGGGCGTGGTGGCGCTGGCGCACCCGGCGGTGCAGGCGCATTCGCTGGACGAGCTGCTGGAGCAGCTGGAAGCCAGTGCTGATGAAACGAATCCCGAGAAGACTAACCCGCTTATCTTGGTGCTGGACGGCGTGACCGACCCGCACAATCTGGGCGCGGTGCTGCGGGTGGCCGACGGCGCGGGTGCGCACGCGGTGATTGCGCCTAAAGACCATGCCGTGGGCATCAACGCCACGGTGTCCAAGGTGGCCAGCGGGGCGGCCGAGACGGTGCCTTACTTTATGGTGACCAATTTGGCGCGCACGCTCAACGAGCTGAAGGAGCGCAACATCTGGATCATTGGCACCAGCGACGATGCTGAAAAAACTATTTATGACGTCGACCTGAAAGGCCCGGTGGCCTTAGTGCTGGGTGCCGAGGGCGCGGGCATGCGCCAGCTGACCCGCAAAACCTGCGACGAACTGGTGCGCATACCGATGCGCGGGGCGGTAGAGAGCCTGAACGTGTCGGTGGCCAGTGGCGTGTGTTTGTATGAAGCGCTGCGCCAACGCACTTAAACTGGCATACCTTCCAGTTACCTTAATGCCTACCCAACCCCTCACCGTCACCTAAGGATTTGTACATGAAATTATCCCGAATTGCTACTATCTTGGTAGCTGCTTGCGCGGTATTTACCTTGGCTAGCTGCACCCAAGAGCAACAAAACAAGATCCAGCGTGATATCCAGAACTGGACCGGTACCAACGGCGTGCTGGAGATTTATGCGGGCGACAAAGTAGTGCGCCGGTTCCTGAAAATCGATAAGCTCTCCACCGCCATGGGCACCGACGACAACAGGCCACGCCCGTACCGCTTTGGCTACGGCGTGCTGGACGAAAACCTCAACATGATTGCCGACCCGGGTGAGAAGCGCGTGTATTTTGAGATCAGCGACTACGCCTCGAACTACGTGTTTTTTGAGAGCCCACGGTAAGCGCATTACCCACGGTATGCGCTTTGCCCGTCGGCGCTGTACCGAATTTGACACGCCCATTGAAGCTATGAGGGTGGTGCCAGCGGGCAGCAACATGCTGGATGCCATGCCCAAGGTAGAAGGCGAGCTGGCAGCACAAGGGCGCAAGGGCTACATCATCCTCGGTGGCGGCTCTAACGCGCTGGGTGGGCTGGGCTATGTGGCCTGCGCGCAAGAGATGCAGCAGCAGATGTTTCAACAAGGTTTGCAGTTTGACCGCGTGCGGGTGGGCTCTGGCAGCTCAGGCACACACGGCGGCTCGCTGGCGGGGTTTTTGGGCAACCGTATCAACATCCCGATCGTAGGCATTGGCGTGCGCCGCAACCCGGTAGACCAAGAGCCCTTGGTGCACAAATAAGCGCAGGCCGTGGCCGATTTGCTGGTCCTGAACATGACCACCCCGCATGAGGCGGTGGTAAGTGTGGGCGGCTACTGGCGGCCCAAATACTGCCTCCGTATCGAGATAATGGTCGAAGCCGTGCAAATGCTAGCCCGCACCGAGACGCTTTTGCTGGATCCGGTGTACACCGGAAAGATCATGGCGGGCTTGACAGGCCTGGCGCGCAAGGGCTTTTTCAAGCCCAGCGAGCGGCTGCTGTTTTTGCACACCGGTGGCCTGCCGTCGTTGCATGGGTAGAAGCGCGAATTGCGGGTCTAACTCAGACCGATTACACCAATCCAAAGATACCCAAGAGCGCCCCGGCACCCAGCATCCACAGCAAATGGGCTTTGGTGCGCCAGGCGATGAGCAAACAGGCGCCAGTCAGCAGCCACAGCGGCCAGTCTTTGGCGGGCTGATCGTGTGAAGCGGTGAGTAACCACGCAGTAGCTAACAGCAGTGCTATTGAAATAGGCGATAGCGCCGCTTTGCTGGCCAGGGCTACGATGTGGTTGGCATTGTTTTGCAGCCAGCGCGTGGTTAAAAAAGTCAATACACTGCTGGGCACCATGATGCCAATGAAGGCGGCGCTCAGGCCTGCAACCGCAGCCCAGTAATTACCGCCAAGGGCCAAGCCCGTTTGCCATCCCAGCAAGGGTATGAAGAGCACATTGGGACCCGGCGAGGCTTGGGCTATCGCAATGCTGGCGTTGAATTGCGCGTCACTTAGCCAACCTTGCTTCTCCACCACAAACCGGTGCATATCGGGTGCGGTGGCAATAGCGCCGCCTATCGAGAGCAGCGACAACAATGCAAAGTGGCTAAACAGCGCAAACCAGTGGTCTAAGGTCATAGGCCATTTCCCTTGCCCGATGCTGCCAAAGCTGCAAGCTGCTCGGCGCGACGCACCAGCAGCCAGGCATAGGCAAAGGCGGGTAACCCTAAACCCACCACGGTGGTGATCAAAGGCAGGCGCAGATAGCCAATCGCGATGACGGTGAGAACAATCAATGCCGCACAGAGGGGTTTGCCCAGGATGTTGTTTTTTAAGCCATAGAGCATTTTGATGGCTGCCGCGCCAATCAACCCTGCAGCCGCTGCGCCCATGCCGCGCACCGCCCCCGAGATGGCTTGCACATGCGCATACTGGGTGTACAGGGTACCCAATGCCAGCACGATGACCATGGGCGCAGCCAACAAACCGGCCAGCGCCACCAGCGCGCCGCGCCAGCCAAAGTAGCGGTTACCCAGGATGATGCACAGGTTGATCACATTGCCGCCGGGCAATACCTGCGCCACTGCCCAGTCTTCGACAAACTCCTGCTGCGTCATCCAGCGGCGTTTGTCCACCATCTCGCGTTGGATGATGGTGAGAACGCCGCCAAACCCTTGCAGCGCGATGCTGTTGAACGTGAAAAAGAGTTCGGTTTTGGACACCGGCTGCACGGTGGACAGGCTCTCAGTGGGCGGGGCGGTTACGTCAGAACTCATGCGCCTATTATCCTGCCAGCGTGCTGTCCGGCAGATAAGCACAACGAAATTATTTGCTATATATACAGGAGCTGCTTGCGCAGTATTTCATTGGGCTGAAGCCCTAAAACCTTCTAAGTAGGGTGTCGCGAAGTTGTTGCCGCGAGCCAGCATGGCGCTCATCAGTCTGCCGTTTATTTACGCTGCTTCTTCTGCACCTTGGCAAACACGGGACCCCATACGGGATGGCCACGCTCTGCGCGCGCCAGGTCAAATTTGCTGTCTGCGTCAAAGGCCAACTGGAAGGACTTTTCGCACAGTGCGGCGCGTTTGGTGATGCAGTATAAAAACGCTTGGGTTTTATGTGCACGCACGATGTCGTCCGTTGACTTCAGGCCCAGCTTCTGGCTTTCCGCCAGCTTGGTTTCAGCACGGCGGTATTCACCTTTTTGGAACGCGGCCACACCCTCGTTCAACGCTGGCACACCGGATGCGGATGCCGCTGGGGCAGCTGCAACCGGCGCGGGCGCAGGTGGGGGCGCAACATAGACAGGAGCAGGTGCCGGTTCAGGCGCTGCCGCTACCGGCATGGGCGCTGGCGCTGGCGCCGGGTCGGTCGCACTAGTGGGTGCCTGGGTAGCGCATGCGCTAAGCAAAGCTACAACACATAAGAGTGCAGCGTTGGCGAAAGGGGAATAGTGACGGGGGTTCATAAAGGCAGAATCTCCAAGTCTCGTTATTCGAACTTATGTGCGACACGTTCGGTTTTGTCGAGTTCGACTTTAACCTTAAATGTGCGGGCTGCATAGTCGGCATTACGCAACACCACGGTGTGCTCACCCGGCTGGAGGTTAAGAATAGTTAAAGGCGGCGACACCCCCATTTTTTTGCCATTCACTTCCACTTCTCCCCAGGGGGCCACCACAATCCGAATGCGGCCTGTGGTGGCCGTCGTAAGTGGGTTGCTTGGCTGGGCAGTGCTGGGTAGGGTGGCAGCGCTGGTGGCAGAAATCAAAGTCTCATTGTCCGATGTCAAGGCAGATGGGGGTGACGCGGCTGAGGCGGTCAGGGTAGGTGGGGATACGACAGCCGAACTGTTGCTGGCCACGGCACTGTCGCTGGCCACGGCATTGCTGGCAGAGGGCGCTGTGCTTGTTTTGCTGTCGCGGTTCGTCTCGCTGGCCTGGCGTGCCACGGAGGCTTGGCTGTTCGCTGCGGCAGGTGGCGAACCGGCCAGCCATACCCACAGGGAGAGCCCCAACACCGCACCGCCTATTAAACCCGCAGCAAACCCCAGGTAGCGCCGATTGCCCGAAGCTGTCTTTGCAAGGGGCCGGGGTATCAAGGGCTGCGCGCTGG
>JAYWHJ010000294.1:0-6996 GCA_043777795.1 Polaromonas sp.
CCACATCACCCAACCAGCCCATCATGGACTCGTGGCCGTTAGGTTTGTAATGCAGCGCTCCCTTGGCATTAAACTGTTTGTCTTGTATAACCAGTGGGAGATCGGTGTCACCCAGCCGCAGATCAAGCGCTTTGGCCAATGCGCGTTGGTCGTCGTCTTCCACCAGAAAAAAGCTGGCCAACCCGTGGTACGCCTGCTTAGCGGTCAGCTCGTGCGCATGGGTGTGGTACCAGTAAGTGCCGCCGCGGTTGCGCACGGTGAAATCATAGTCATAGCGCCCGCCTTTAGCGATAGTCGTAGAGGGATGACCATCCATGGCTGCGGGCGTGTGCAAACCATGCCAGTGGATGATGGTGGGCTCAAGCATTTCGTTGTGCAGGCTGGCGGTGAAGCGCGCGCCCTGCTCTATGCGAAAAATCGGATTTTGAAAAGCCTTGCCAGCTTGCTCGGTTTGGTAGAGCAGAAATGGTGAAGGTGCTTGTGATGCGGCACCCGGCAGCAGGGGAAAAGTGGCGGCGGTGGCGCGTATTTTCAAAGGCCGTGTGACGTCGAGCACACCAAATGGCCCGCTGGCCACTGGGATAAACAGCTTTTGCTTGAAGTTGTCGGTTGCAACGGGATCAAAAGGGTAGTGACGGAACTTCGCCCTGCCCAGTTTTCCTGGTTCCAGCATATCTTTGCTGTAGCCAGTAACGACGTGACCGGACGCCGCAATGCCTGCAAATTGCATCAGTAGCCGTCGCGTGAACATATGGGTTTTCTCTTTGTATTCTTGAAATCTTGGAAGTGCCCTTTGGGCAGGATTGGTGGCTTTGCACTGGCATCAGGCTTGATAGTCGCTACTTTTTAGTCCCCGGGGTGTCAGCAAACACCCTCAGCCCATGTAGGACGAACTTCATTTTTCGGCTCGCGCGCAGCAGTTACCTGTATTCACTGGATGCGAATCCAGTGACTTGCCCAGATGCCAGTTTTTGCTCCCTCGCCCGCTTGCGAGAGAGGGTTGGGGTGAGGGCGCATGGGGCCACTGCGCCACCCCGGTCACTCTAATAAAGTAGCGATTGGTCTAAGCAGGCCGCTGGGGCGCACCGATACAGTATAAAAATGGGCGGCTTTTAAGTGGTGCGGCCACAGATGGCCCGAAACCTGCCCGGCATCGCGCTTGCGCTGCATTTGGACACGACAACTACTACTGATTAGATAGCTGCTCCCGAAATATTTTAAAGGGCTACAGCGCAATAGGTACTTATAAAATGGCTCCCCAACCAGGAAATTTGCCGTTCCCAGCCAATTTTCAGACCGTCCAGCGGCTGCGAAGCCCAGTAAAACGGTGATTTTGGCAGGTTTTTGATATGCCAATCAGCCTGTATCCCTTTAGAATATTGCGGAAGAAGCTACGCAATGTATAGCACCTAAATTTTCCTGAAGTGCAGTTGTCGCAGGTTTTTAGATGCAACACACCAAGCTATAGTCGCCCTGCCGGACGACCTGAACGCTGGAAGATGAAGACGAGCAATGCCGCGCAGGCTATCGTAGCTGCAAGCAGGAATGCCGCCGCAGGGTTGAGCAACCAAAGCGCCCCGGCAATCAACGAAGCCGGTAAGTAGATCACCCCGGTGACAAAGTTGTACATACCAATAGCCGAAGCGCGCCGGGTGAGCTCCAGGTCGGCGATGAAGGCTTTGTTTTGCGCTTCGTCAATGGCGTAGAACACACCGTAAAGTATGAAAAGCACCAATACCTGCCACCGAGTGCTTGCAAATGCAAAGCCCAGACTCATCACCAGGTAAGTGACGTATCCCAGCATGATCATGCGCGGCCTTTTGACTCTATCGCTCAGTTTACCAATCAACGGCGCGGCGACGACGCAAGCAATGTTGAACAGGGCGTAGAGCAAAACTGTGTCTTTTACCGAGAAACCCACGCTGTGGGCGCGTAAAAGCAAAAAACCAAAGCTGAAATAGGCCAGCGAGAAAATGCCTGCAGTCACTAGGTAGCGCTTGAATTCAGGACTTAGTAGCTGCCATGTTTCAAGCATGTTCTCGCGCTGGCGCTGGGCAGCTGGTTGTTCCTTGATGAAGCTCAAGGCGACAATGCTGAGCACTGCGGGCACCATCGCCACCCAAAACAACACGCGGTAGGTGCCGGCACCCTCGCCCAGCCATGACAATAGCCCGTAGGCGACCAGTGGACCCAGTACCGCGCCAGATTTGTCCAGCGCCTTGTGCACACCAAATGCGTACCCGCGGGTGTCTTTGTCAGCCACGGACGACAGCCAGGCGTCGCGTGGCGGCCCTCTAAAGCCCTTACCCAACCGCTCGATGACACGGAAAATCGTCAAACCAAGGATGGAACTGCTCACTAGCAGAATGACCTTGGCCAGCGTAGAAAATCCATAGCCAGCCAGAGCAAACACCTTGCGTTTACCGCTTCGGTCAGACAACCAGCCGGCAAAGTAATTGAGTGACGACGCAGACAGGTCCGCCAAACCTTCCACCACGCCCAGCAGCGCGGCCGATGCACCTGCGACAGTCGTGAAAAAAATAGCAAACACGGAAAATATCATTTCCGAGCTTAGGTCGGTCAAAAAGCTGACGAGACCGAGCTTGAGCACGTCAGGATGTACGCCCAACTTTTTAGTTACGGGGTCGGTAGGCTTAGTCATTGAGGAACGTCCGGTATCGCAAAAACCATCTTAGCCAGGATTCACTATGCAAGCCTTGCGATTGCGCAAGCAGAGGGAAAATGAACGCTTTTTTTTGGCGAAGTAGTTGACTACTCTAGCTCCAAAACAATGACCTCGTCTAGTTTGGAAACCAACAACTCGAATGAATAGCTTGCATTGAAAAGAGTTGTGCGCTGGCGCACAGACCAAGCCTCCCACCTATTGATATAAATCAAGTGAGGCGAGAGTGGAGTGACGTACTGTCCATTCGGCTGAAGAAGGGCAGCTATTGGCGTACCAATTCGCGCCGTAAAGCTTTCCGAGGGAAAAAACTATGCGATACAAATCAACTATGTGCAAATATGATGCTGTGGAACTCTTGACGCGTGATCAAGCGGTCATCACGCAGCTCTTCCAAGACTATGAGCGGCTATTGCCGCGTCAAGGCGCAGCGGCCCGCAAGGCAGAAATAGTCGCCCAGTTATGCTTGGTGCTCACGGTGCACTCCCAAGTAGAGGAGGACATCTTCTACCCTGCTGTTCTAGATGCGTGTGGACCGAAAGCCTTCACAAAACAGATACTGTTAGACCACATTGGTGCGCAGGAGCTGGTGGCCAGGCTGGTGAAGATGCAACCCGGTGATACCGATTACGATGCTACGGTGGCCGTACTGCAAGCCTATGTGGCCCCGCATATGGTGAATGAGCGCGAGTGCGTCTACCCGAAAGCACTTAGCGCAGGCCTGGACATGTTCTCGCTGGGCCAACAGATCCACATGCGCCAAAAAGAGTTGTATGAAAATGTCGCCCACCGCCGATCACGTTTGGCAAGCAACGAAGAACCAGCTCTGCCGTTGGCCACTAATTTCATGACAGGTTAAGGTGGATCACCAGGTCGGCCTTGTGGCTGGCGCAATAGGGTGTTAAACGCTTCTGTCCATATCCCAGAAGGCATGTTGGAAATCACTTTGGAGAGCAATGGTGCTAAAAGCCCAGAAAGTACCATGGGCTTGGAAATCCACCTCCAAGGCCTACTCCAAGCGAGCACCCCGCCAAGCGCGAAAGCGCCCGCTACCAATGCCAGCGGATGCCGTTGTGCTAGGGGTTCAAGTACCGCTTTTACAGCGTCAGCAGCCGCTATGGCCACTGTTCGCAAAGGCTGCTTGGACCACCATATATTCATAGCGTGGATTAACACCGCACCGCCCGGCATGGACTTTATACCGTCCAGCCAATGAGCGCCTGAGCCAGTTGCCCTTCTCTGACGGGCGGAGTTTTGCGACTGCAAACTTTCGAGCATGGTTTGACGGATTCGCGCTCTGGATTGATTGAGTCGATCTACAGCCGTGACCGGCACCGGCTCGGATGTATCGGTGCCAGGGCGATTCAACCCGCTGGGAGAGGCGACGGAGCCTGGGCCAGCAGCGCTGTTCACAGATTAACCTCGCGCAACATGGTCAAGTCGGCATTGACCTGCTCCCGTATGGTGTTGAAAGCGCCGTCTTCGGGTCGATTTCGAGAGTAAACCACACATGCTGCTGCCAAGCCCAAAGGGACCAGTGGGGTAACAAGCAATACCCATGGAGCCTGGATTTGTGATGTCGGGATAACCGCCCATAGCATCAACGCCACGCCCGCAAGTACTGCGCCCACACCTGCGCTACATAATGCCACCGCAGTCAATAGCGCGCGACGCCTCCACATTGCTGTGATATACCGAGCCTCAGAAGTGACGAGATCACCATAGGCTTCGACATGGTCAAACAACAATTGCGGTTTTGTTGCAATCAGTTGAAGCAAGGGGTGCATTGCTGGACGCCAGTTGAGTTAAGTCTGCCTGCTTAGTGGCGGTGCGTCGAGCGACTAACCAAACTCACCATCGCCATCAACGCGGCCCCTGTCGCCGCTGCAATCAGCATCGACTTCATTGGCTCTTCTTTAATGTAGCCAGCTGTTTTTTCTGACATGCGGTGTGCATTGTCACGCAGCTGCAAAGACGTGTCACGTACGCTTTCCACCGCGCCGTTAACCGCTTCTTGAGTGGCCTTGACTGCATGGTCGGCCGAGGTGGCCGCTTGATCAGCAAATTGAGATGTTTTCTCTAAAAACGAATTGGTATTCATGGAATTTCCTTAGTGAATGGGTGGGGCTGAAAGGGAGGCAAAGGCTTGGACTAACTCTTCTTGATAAGACCGAACAGAAAGCTGGCGATAGCTAGCACGGCAAAAACAAAGAAAAGAATTTTCCCGATACCGACGGCGCTGGCGGCGATGCCACCAAAGCCAAATGCAGCGGCTATCAAGGCGATCACAAAAAATACAACAGCGTAGTGCAGCATGGCGATACTCCTAAATGGTTAAGGCTTTCGTGAATCGATCAGCAAGTCTCGCAAATTTCTTCGCGATAGATCAATTATGATTTTTAAGGAAGTGCTTTGCTATCGGCTAGCGTGCCGTTTGCTTGTAAGCTCTGTGGGTAGCCAGCTGTAGGACTCTTCTGACGCGCTGCGCGCATGCCCGCCACAGTTAAACCGCGTCTGCACTCGACTCTGGTAACGTGACCTGAATGTCAGTGCCGTGGCCAGGCGCGGACACGATGCTCAGAACCCCGCCTTCAGCTTCTACACGAAAGCGCATTCCAACCAAACCGTATGCGGACTTCGGTTTTTTCGTTGCGTCAAAGCCCACACCATCGTCACGTACCGAGAGGTAGACTTGGCCGCCACTACTGGTCAGTTTCACCCATACCTGAGTCGCCTTAGCGTACTTACTGATATTGGTAATAGACTCCTGAATCAGGCGGTAGACCATCAATTCAGCGGAGGGTTTTAGTTTGACGGGCGTCAGCTCACAGTGCACATGCACATCAACCTGCTCTGCAAACTCCCGGGCCAATATTTCTAGCGTCGTTACGAGTCCCAAGTTATTCAACGCTGACGGGCGAAGATCTTCTGTGATGCGCCGTTTTAGGGCAATACCGCCGTTGAGTGCTTCGACTAGATGGTTAAGACGCTCCATGGCGTCTGGTGCGGTATTGCCTAAGCGCGACTTAATTCTTGCAGCATCGAGTTTTGCCGAGGTAAGCAATGCACCCAGTTCGTCATGCAAATCCCGTGCTAAACGGCTGCGCTCATCTTCGCGCGCTGTTTCTAGGTGCTGGGTCAACTCAGTCAATTGCCCAGTGCGCTGACGCACTTGAACCTCCAGTCGATCGCGCTCCGCTTGCAGCATACGACCAAGCTCCAGTTGATGCCGATCATGTGCTGCAAGCTGGCGAAGATACAGAAATAGCGCCAACAAACTGACGGCACTGAGGGCGGCGATACCTACACGGCTAAGAAACAGGGTGCGGTAGATGCCTCGCCGCCCTTGCGCTACTTTGCTAGACTCATGTTCTAGCAATTGCGCTGCCACCACGCGAATCGCGTCCATCTTCTCTTTGCCGACTCCGCTTAATATTATTTCTTTGCTGGCTTGGGTTTTACCTTCGTCGAAAAGGCGAACTGTCAATGCCAGTTCTGATAAATTGCTTTCTGTTAACTTGTGCAACAAAGCGACCATTCCTTTTGCTTGCACTTCGTCCTCGTAGTGGGTGTCTAACAACTTAAAGGCAGACTCAATTTCTTTAAGTGCAGATGCGTAGGGTTGCAAGTACTCGTTTTGACCCGTCAAAAGGTACCCACGCTGGCCGGTTTCAGCCTCGACAATGCTTCTCGTCAAACGTTGGATGGCAACCCGCGCTGTGGCCATCTCGCCGACATCATCGAGCCGATTCACCGATTGCATGTAAGAGCCTTCGCTGATAAATACCATCGCCATCATCGCCATGCATGCCAACGGAAAGACAATTGGGCTGCGTTTGAGGTAGTTGAGAAATTTCATCTTTACTCTAAGGGCATAAGTGTGGGATCATGCAGCATGAAGAGATACTACACACCATGATCAGAATTGCAATTGTTGACGACCACGCTATGGTGCGCGCTGGTTTGCGTCAATTTTTTTCTGATCAAATAGACTTCTCTGTGGTGGCAGAAGCTGCCAATGGCAGGCAAGCGCTTGATATAGTCCGCAAAGGAGAAGTGGACGTAATTTTGATGGATATTTCGATGCCGGACCAGAGTGGTGTAGATGCGCTGATAGCCATCAAGGCTCGCGCGCCAGACCTGCCGGTATTGATCCTCAGTGGTTTTCCAGAGGAACACTATGCCACCACCATGCTGCGCCAAGGCGCCAGCGGTTACCTGAACAAAGACTGCGATCCAGGGGAGATCGTCACCGCTATACGTACTGTGTACCGAGGGCGTAAATACATTACGGCGAGCGTGGCAGAGCGCTT
>JAYWHJ010000295.1:0-2519 GCA_043777795.1 Polaromonas sp.
GGAGCCAGGCGAGAAGAAAACCTGGCCGGTGGCTTTTATCATCGACCCCAAGCTGTCCAAAGACGTGACCACCATCACGCTGTCGTACACCTTTTTTGAAGTGGGTGGCAAGACGCCGCCAGCGCCTGCGTCCACGACAGCGGCAGTATTGCCTCAGGTGATGGTGCCTGCAGTTGCGTCACCGCAAGTACCCGATGCCATAGTGAAGGCCCCGGTATGAGCGACTGGTTTCGCACCATCAAAACTGTCGCCTGGTCTTTTGTGGGCCTGCGCAATGGTAAAGAATTCCATGCAGAGACGCAAAAGATTAACCCCGTGCACTTGCTGGTGGTGGGCATCGCAGGCGCGGGTTTGTTGGTGGCAGCTTTGATATTTTTCGTGCAATGGGTTGTGGTCGCGGCCAAGTAAGTTGACTCTTACGGCACACACTGCACAAAGTAATAGTAGTTTTTACATGATTGAGAGTAGGAGTCAATACACATGAGTTCAGTAGCAACGGGCACCACGCCACATTACTTTGTGCCAGCGCCATCGGGTTACCCGGTCAGTGCGTCGTTTGGTTTGTTCTTCGTCATCCTTGGCGCTGGCTCTTGGATCAACGGTTCCGGCTGGGGCATGTATTCTCTGATCTTGGGCATGGCTATTTGGCTGGGTACGCTGTTCTTGTGGTTCAAAGAATCCGTTGCCGAGAGCCAAGGCGGTTTGTATGGCCACAAGATTGACCTGTCCTTCCGCTGGAGCATGAGCTGGTTTATCTTCTCCGAGGTGATGTTTTTTGGTGCCTTCTTCTCTGCTCTGTGGTGGGCGCGCATGCACTCCGTGCCAGAGCTTGGCAACCTGGAGCATGCATTGCTCTGGCCCGATTTCAAAGCTGTGTGGCCCAGCGTAGTGGCTGGTGCTACCACCTCGCCTGCAGGCATCGTCGAGCCATTCGCCACTATGGGCCCATGGCCATTGCCCACCATCAACACTGCGTTGTTACTGACATCGGGTGTCACCATCACTATTGCGCACCATGCCTTGATCGCAGGTAACCGTGCCAAGACTATCGCGTTTATGTGGATGACGGTGGTGCTCGGTGTAGTGTTCTTGATCGTGCAAGGTTACGAGTATTACCATGCCTATACGGACTTGAACCTCAAGTTGACATCCGGTATCTTCGGCTCTACCTTCTTTATGCTCACGGGCTTCCACGGTTTTCACGTTTTTGTGGGCATGCTGATGCTGCTGTTTATCACCCTGCGTCTGCAAAAAGGCCACTTCACGCCAGAAAAGCATTTTGGCTTTGAAGGTGCGGCTTGGTACTGGCACTTCGTGGACGTGGTCTGGTTGGGCCTGTACATCTTGGTTTATTGGCTCTGATGCGACCCATGCAACACACACGAAAAAGCCGCTCAGCGGCTTTTTTTACTTATCCCTTAGGAATGCCATGGGGCTGGATATAGCCCAGCTTCCAGGCCAGTAGCACACAGATGAACAGCACCACCGAGACCGCCACCCGCAGAGCCAGCGCCCGCGCCATGCCTTTGTTGCGCATGTGTTTGCCGGCTGCGTCGCTGGCGGTGCCCTCTGGTGGGCCGCCGCCGCGCAGCATAAAGAACAAGGCGGTGCCCAAGCTGGCGATGATGGCAAGAAAAGCGATAGCGATGAGAAATTGCATAACTGGGATTATCGCGTGATGCAGCGCACTTTGCCACCCAAGGACCCCAAAGGTACACCTAGCGCCAAGGGCAGTGCGCGCACCTTGCTGGCCATAGTCACCGCGGTGGCTATGGCTGCCACCGCGGGCTTGGGTGTTTGGCAGTTGCAACGGGCTGCATTTAAAGAGGCGCTTGCCAGCCAGATAGAGCGCACAAGCAAGTTGCCCCCGATAGAAAGCTTTGCAGCGCTGGCGGCGGACAGCAAACTCAAAGGTGCTTCCTCAATCAGCGAAAAAAGTGCCGCGCCCGAAGCCGCGGCTGCGAATAGCGTGCAGGCACTGGTGCACCAGCGTGTCGATGTGCGCGGCACGTGGCTGCACGAACACACCGTTTTCCTGGACAACCGCTATATGGGCGGCCGGCCAGGGTTTATCGTCGCCACGCCCTTGCAAATTGCCGGGAGTAGTCAGGTGGTGTGGGTGCAGCGCGGCTGGGTGGCCCGAGATCCGCAGGACCGCACCCGGTTGCCCAGCCTGCCAGCCACAGCAGAGCCGGTCAACGTACAGGGCAGGGTGGTTGCAGAGGTGTCGCGGGTGTATGCGCTGGGCGCGGCAACACCTGCCAGTGCACCCGGCGCGGCAAGGGCTTCGGGTATTTGGCAAAATCTACCTGCGGTGAATTTTGGCCCCTCGAGCCAGTTGCTCCCTCTGGCTGTTTTGCAAACGGCCATCACCGCAGGGCAAGCCGCACCAGACAGCTTGCAGCGCGACTGGACGCCCCCCGATTCTGGCGTAGCCAAACACTATGGTTACGCTTTCCAATGGTTTGCCCTGTGCGGCCTGATAATGGTTTTATATGCTTGGTTCCAATTCATCGCCC
>JAYWHJ010000296.1:0-2516 GCA_043777795.1 Polaromonas sp.
TGCGCCACGGTACGCGCGGCACCCTTGATGCCCGCGGGGTACAGGGTTTTGTCCGGGCTTAAATTCTCCAGCACATCACAGATAAGCGCGGTATCGCAAATGATGTCGTTGCCTACTTGCAGCACCGGAATGCGCCGGTAGCCGCCCGTCAACGCCTGCAAGTCAGGCTTGGGCATCACCATGGGCTGGATCACAGATTTCCAGGCGATATTTTTATAGCCAAAGATCGCGCGCACTTTTTCGGCAAAAGGAGAGTTGGGATAATGGTGAAAGTAGATATCTTGGGTCACTTTTTGTCTCCTATAAATAGAGGGAAAGGGGGAAGGGAAATTTTTTGAACGCTGGGGGAGCGAAGGTTACGCGAAGTACACAGAAAAGAAATACAAAAATAATTAAATGCAATTTGATTGTTTGGACCAGCTATGCGGTCTAAAGTCTCTGAAATTATGTGTTGAATTTTTTGGTATTTCTTTTCTGCGCTCTCTGCGAAATCTTTGCGCCCTCTGCGTTCAAAAGTCCCCGCATTAAATCGTAAACCCATCAAATCACCCTATTGCGCCGAGGCGAAAAGATGAGTTTCAAAGTACTCAGCACATCACGCACCTCAGCGCCTTGCAAAGCGCCCTTCTCCTGCAACAGCGCGTGCAAACGCGGCAAGTGGTAGTGCGGCACGGCTGGGTACAGATGATGCTCTAAATGGTAGTTGACATGGTGCGGGAAGAAGACAGTGCGAAACAACCAGTTGCTGAGTTTGCCAGAGGTATTGTTGCTGCGCGCAGCGGTCAATGGTGACGACAAATCGGTCACTGCACCATGCTCGCAAATGGCGCGCAGGCGCAGGATGGGTTGCAGTACGGTGACCAACGGCAGCATCCACAGCACTGCGTACATGGCCAGTCCCTGCCACCCACCTATTGCCAGCGCTGCAAAAGGTGCAGCAATATGGAAGCCCACCACGATCAAACGATCTTGCCGTGCCGTGGCGCGCAGCTCGGGCGAGGTGTCGTTCAGCGGGTTCATCTTGCCACCGGTATCGGCATTGATGGCCGGTGCACCAAAAAAGTAGGCGTAAGTCTTCCAGGCGTTCCAGCCCACCAAATCCAGCGCCAGCTTGCGCCACAAATACGCTTTGCCACGCGGGTAACCGCCATGGATCGCGGTGTCAGGGTCTTGGCTTCCATACAGGTTGTTATGGTGCAAGCGGTGCGTGACGCGGTAGGTGCACATACTGACTCCGCCCAACATGCCAATCAAACGCCCTGCCGCGTCGTTAACACTGCGGTTGGTAAACATGCGGTAGTGCGCCGCCTCGTGCGACAAAATAAACAGGCCATGCAGCGCAATGCCAACTGCCAGCACACTGAGGAAGACCCAAGGCGAGAACCAGTTGACCACACCAAAAGCTATTGCTCCAACTATCAACAATAGCGTCTGCCCAATCCCCACCAACGAACGCGCATTGGACAGGGTAGTCAGCGGGGCGAGCTCCTGCGCCGACAAAATCTTGCGCGCAGCCGCATTGCCCGACCCCGCAGCAGGCAGCAGTACCCGCAAGTCATCCCGAAATTCTTCGCCTTGCCGATCGGGCAAAGGCTCCGCAAGCTGAGACGGCGATGCAGACAAGCTCATAAAAATATCTCCTCGATACATCCAATGCGATGGGACGCTGCGCTAACAAGGCGATCCATCTCACAAGATCAATGTGCACGACACATCCACTTTGGAATTCCTTTTGCGCCCCTTGCGAAACATTCGCGCCCTCTACGTTCAAAAAATCCCAGCGTTCAAAGGTAAAAACATCAAACCAACTTCACCACCTGCTTACCAAAGTTGCGTCCCTTAAGCAACCCCAAGAATGCCTCTGGCGCAGCCTCAATCCCGTGCGCTACCGTCTCGCGGGGCTTGAACTTGCCGGTGGCAATCAAACCGCCCAGTTCCTTCAAAGCTTCAGGCCACACGTCCATGTGCTCGCTCACGATAAACCCTTCAATCTTCAAGCGGCTCATCAAAATCAAAGCAGGCGCAGCCAGCGGCAAAGGCTGGCCGTCGTAGCCTGCAATCATGCCGCACACTGCAATGCGGCCAAACGCGTTCATGCGCGCCAGCACCACATCCAAAATCCAACCACCCACGTTTTCAAAATAGCAATCTATGCCATTGGGCGCGGCTTCTTTGAGCGCCGCGTTCAAAGCCTTACCGTCAGCATGCTCTTTGTAGTCTATGCAGGCATCAAAACCGAGCTCTTTGACGGCGTAGTCGCACTTGTCTTTACCGCCTGCAATACCCAGCACACGGCAGCCACGCGCCTTGGCCAGCACGCCGACCGCGCTGCCTACAGCGCCGCTGGCTGCAGTCACACACACGGTCTCGCCCGCTTTGGGTTGGCAGATTTTGAGCAAACCATAATACGCTGTCACGCCGGGCATGCCCACTGCGCCCAAGTAGGCAGACAGTGAAATCGGGCCGTCTTGTACTTTACGTAGCGCGCCAATTGCATTGCCATCCACGATGCTGTA
>JAYWHJ010000297.1:0-19169 GCA_043777795.1 Polaromonas sp.
TTTGCCAATTCAGTGACCGTTCTGGCGCATGACCACTACACCGGCGAGGCCAGTTGGCCTGCTGAATCTTATGTGTTCAAAGGCCACTTTCCAGGCAAGCCGATTGTTCCTGGTGTGATGATCGTGGAAGCTGGCGCGCAAATTGCGGGCGCAGGCCTGCGGGCAGGCGACCCAAAAGCCAATGCCAGTCAGGACGGAAACATTGGCCTTTTACTGGGCATTCGCAAGTGCATGTTTCGCCGGCCAGTGACACCAGGTCAGGTATTGTTATTTAATATGCATACCCGTGAATTCTCGGAAAACGTGGTCACCGTGACAGGCGAGGTGACTTGCGGATCTGAAAAAGTAGCGACGCTTGAATTCGTTTTCGCACAAGCGCCTGCGAGCACCTTACGAGGCGACAGTTAGGCAGTATGCTGCAATCCCCAACAGATAATCCAACGCACTGGCTAGCAGAGTGTTACCGCCGCTTGAAGTTTTTGTGGTTTTACAAAGCAACTGGAACCGCGCTATTCACCGCGATATTTTTCTATAGCTACTTTGCTGTACTGAAATCGCCCATCTATCCCGTCACCACCATGGCCACCACCATCGTGGATGATTGGATTGGATTTTGGCCCTCTGCGTTTTACATCTATGCTTCGCTGTGGGTTTACACGGCGTTAGTCCCTGCACTTCAGCCTAACCTGCTACGGTTGATGGGGTACGGTTGCGGTATCGGTCTGCTGTGTTTAACTGCGCTGGTGGTGTTCGTACTTTTTCCTACGACGGTGCCATTCTCATCCACGGACTGGCTTACCGCTCCCACTTTATCCCTGCTGCGGCAGATAGACTTGGCTGGCAACGCCTGTCCTTCATTGCATGTCGCCACTGCTATTTTTACCGGCTTATGTTTGCAGCGCTTGCTGCGCAGTGTGGGCGCTCCGCGCTGGCTACTGGTGATCAACTGGGTTTGGTGTGTCTTGATCGTTTACTCCACCGTGGCCATCAAACAGCATGTCATGTGGGATGTCTTGGCAGGAATTTTGCTGGCGTTGATTTTTGGCTGGCTGTACCCGAAGTTTGAGAAGCAATTGAGCGCCACCTAATTGAGCGCTGTCTAGATGAACTCCAGGCTACGGAGCATCAGGTTTTCGTAGCAGCAATCAAAGCCTCTAGTTTGTGCTTTGCCGCTCCTGATTGAATAGCTTTTTGCGCAGCATTGACGCCGTCTTTCATTGTTTGCACTACATTAGCCGCGTACAAGGCAGCGCCTGCGTTCAACACGACGATATCACGCGCCGCTCCGGGCAGGTTGTCCAGCACGCCTAGCAACATCGTTTTGGACTGCTCGGGCGTTTCTACGCGCAACGCGCGGTTGCTACTCATTTGAAAGCCAAAGTCTTCGGGGTGGATTTCGTATTCGGTGATATTGCCGTCCTTGAGCTCGCCCACTAGGGTGGCGGCGCCCAAGCTCACCTCGTCCATACCGTCGCGGCCGTAGACCACCAGGGCATGCTCTGCGCCCAGGCGCTGCAGGGCGCGCACTTGGATACCGACTAAATCAGGGTGGAATACGCCCATCAGGATATTCGGCGCGCTAGCCGGGTTGGTCAAAGGCCCCAAGATATTGAAAATCGTGCGCACGCCCAGCTCTTTGCGAATGGGGGCGACATGCTTCATGGCGCTGTGGTGGTTGGGCGCAAACATGAAGCCGATGCCCACGTCTGCAATGCATCTGGCGATTTGATCGGGCGGTAGGTGGATATTGATTCCCAGACTCTCCAATACGTCGGCGCTGCCTGATTTGCTGCTGACGCTGCGACCTCCGTGCTTGCTCACCTTGGCTCCAGCGGCGGCGGCGACGAACATGCTGCAGGTAGAAATATTGAAAGTGCTAGAGCCATCGCCACCGGTGCCCACAATATCTACCAAATGGGTCTTGTCAGCCACATGCACTTTGGTGGAGAACTCGCGCATCACCTGCGCGGCAGCGGTAATCTCGCCGATGGTTTCCTTCTTCACCCGCAGGCCGGTGATAAGGGCAGCCATCATCACTGGCGACATCTCGCCCGACATGATCAGGCGCACGACGTGCAGCATTTCATCATGGAATATCTCGCGGTGCTCGATGGTGCGTTGTAGGGCTTCTTGGGGGGTGATCTTGGGGCTATTGGGCATATCGTTTCACTTCCAGTTTCAGGGGCATTGGTGGGCTGAGGGGGAATAAAGGGAGTTTTAAACGCAGAGGGCGCGAAGGTTATGCCAAGAGCGCAGAAGAAGTCAGGGGAGAAAAACCAAGAAACAAGAAACAAGAAAAGACTAAATTAAATCTTCGTTGAAATTGATTCTATTTTGGGTATTCCTTTCTTCTCTTTTTTGCGCCCCTTGCGAAACCTTCGCGCCCTTTGCGTTCAAAGAGGCCTCTGCCCCTCTTTTACAGTCGCATAATTCTACCTAGCTAGCCACCGCCAGCGGTAAGTTAATCAGTAGGTTTTGTGGTTTCATGCGCAGCAGGCCGCCGTTCGCCATGGCCAAGCCGAGGTACACCGGTTTACCCGCCAAATCGGCACGCATCTCGGCGGGGTTGGCAAACTCCATTCGAAACAGGCTGATCAGGCGTTGCATGCTAGCTTCCTCAACCGCCTCTTGGTTGTACAAAGCATTCAGCAAGCTGGTGGATTCGGCATCCAGACCGATGTGCCAGCGCCAAGCCGGGTCGTCTACCTTTGACAGGGGCTGGATGCGCACCTCGACGGCGTGAAAGTGGGCTATCCACAGCTCGAGCACGCGGGCCAGGGACTTCAGGCCGCTGGTGCTGCGCGCTAGCTGAAAACTAAATGCGTGCTGGCCTTCACCAAACTGGGCGCTGACCTCGTGAGTCAGGTCTAGCAGCCACTGATGGCGGTAGTTTGGCCTGCCAACGCTCTGCCAAAACTGGGGGGAATTGTCAACGCCCAGCACCTGCATTTGCGCGTCGGTCATCTGCACTTTGTTTTGCATCAACAAGCGGCCCAGATCGCCGATACCGCCGGTCTCTTGCGCGTTGTCCAGCGCCTCTTGGTCGCCTGCAATAATGCGGCCTTCGTTGCTGGCCACGCGCTGGGGACGAAACAGCAGCTCGGCAGCGCGCAGCAACTGTGCATCCTGTTCATCGCGCAGGATGTTACGCAAAATGGCTTGCACCATCAGGTCAATAAACAACGGCGGAATGGTGATGGATGTGGATCGAAACAGCTTGGCGTAGTAGGCCTCTAATGTGCCTTCGCGCAAAACCCCGTCCCGAAAGCGCAAAAAGTAGGTGTAACTCTCCCGAGCGTCCGGGTCTTTAAGGGCTTTCAATGCCTCTGGATTAACTGCCTTTTTGGGTGTTTCTAGCAGAGAGCCATGCAAACGCCGCTCGGCCGGGCAGGACTCAGGCAACAGCACAAGCTCGGGGCGTGTCAGTAGCCAGCGCCAGTAGCTATCAGTAGGGGTGAGCGCAGACGTTTGTGTGGTGAGTAGACCGTCAAAGCCACACGTTAGCCAAAAATTATGATCCATAGTGGAGATAGTAGCGGGCTTTTGCGTTTTGGATCCGGTAATGGCGGGGCAGCCCAAAACAGTAGCGATGTGATTAGCAGTGAGTCAGTGGCAAGTCGAGCTTGAACGGTGCTTTTGAGGACAGCGCGCCTGCACTACCAAGGTAAGCCGACGCTACACGATTATTGGCCAGCCCAGCAATACTTTAAAGTGGGCTGCCGCCTCGCTGGCATATAAAAGCAGGGCGAAATTAGATGTTTTAAATCAGTTTCATGCTTTCTCAACGCTTTGGAGCCCGATGAACCCACGAAAACAACCTGTTTTCAGGGGGAATTGGGCTGTAGCGCTTTAAAATATTGCGAGAGCAGCTACTAAACTTATAGTGTATTGGCAGTTAAGCGAGGTTCCGCTGGAGGTTTTGGCAGCTGCGTTGAGCGCGATACGCACCCAGCTGGCTTTTTAGCGGGGTTACCCTGCCGCGCCAGTTACCCCAATGCCGCCTCAATATCTTTGGCCAAAGATGCCGGCGCGTCTAGGGGCGCGTAGCGCTTGATCACTTGGCCATCCTTGCCTATCAAAAACTTCGTAAAGTTCCACTTGATAGCCTTGCTGCCCAGGAGCCCCGGTGCCTCGCCACAAAGCCACTGGAACAGCGGTGTAGCTTGCGCGCCATTCACATCCACCTTGGCCATCATGGGAAAGGTCACTCCATAGTTAAGCTGGCAAAAGCTAGCAATCTCCTCGTTGCTGCCCGGGTCTTGGTTGCCAAATTGGTTACAGGGGAAGCCTAGCACGGCCAAGCCGCGCTCTCCGTACTGCTGGTGCAAGCCCTCCAGCCCCGCAAACTGCGGTGTAAAGCCGCAGGCACTGGCGGTGTTCACAATCAGCATCGGTTTGCCGCGGAAGGTTTTAAGTGCTACGCTGCGCCCAGCGGTGTCGAGCGCGTTGAAGTCGTAAATAGATGAAGTCATGGCGTCATCGTAGCGCAAACCTATCCCCCGCGCTTGGGGTCAACACGGTCTAAACCGTTGTTTTTAATAACTATCGGGCACAATTTAGCACGTCCAATGCCAAACTATGGCTCTATTGTTCCAGCGATGTTTGCGTCTCGGGCGCTCCTTGCTTAGAATGTGCCCATACGTTACGTCGGCAATTCCATTTTTTAGTGACGACCTCTGCTGCGAAGGCTCTCGATGAGTAATCCCCACAAAATAGCTTTAGTTGGTTTTTCGTCTTTTGAACGCGCAACTTTCGAGTCGTTTTTCAGGCTGGCTGCCCGTCGTCCCCCAGGGTATGTTTTGGTAGCCAATCCGGGTGAGGCCAGCTTGGCAGTAGTCAATGCGGATGACCCCGCTACTCTGCGTGCCGCTATCGCCAGCAAGCCTTGTGCACACATAATGTTGATCGGCAATGAAGACGGCGGCACTGGCTGGGCCCTGCAACGCCGCCCTTTAAACCTCATGAAGGTGCTCACTAACGTTGAGCAACTTCTGTCTCCACATGCGCCAGCAATCACCCCCGTCGTCAGAGCCGCACCTGCTCCGATCGCAGCCGTTAGTCCGGCGGCAACCGCGCGGTCTGTAGCAGTAGATCCCTCAAGTAGTGGTTTTGCGGCAACTCGCCCCTTCGCTCCGCTTGACCACAGCCCAGCGCTTGCATCTGCACGCGCACCAGCGGCCGCTTCGCCGAGCATAGCGACGCACAAGCCGGTCCAAGCCGCGTCTGCACCGGCGCCATTGGCTTCGCAAGGGGCTGCGCACAATACCACGCGTGGTGGTGTGCGCATGGGAATGGCCGATTTTTCCAACAGCCGGGACAGCCCGCTTGTGGGAGGTGATGCCAAACACAGCGATTTCCAAGACGATAGTCAGATGGACCATATATTGGTCGTTGACGACAGTGATATCGCACTCAAATTCATGCGCAACCGTTTAACCCGATTTGGTTTTAGAACGGACTTGGTGAACTCTGGTGAAGAAGCTTTAGGCCGGGTCAGTGCCAGACCGTACAAATTCGTCTTCTTGGACGTGATGATGGAAGGACTGGATGGGTACCAAACTTGCAGGGCTATCAAGCAGCGCAAGTACAGCGAAGGTAAGCCCCCTGTGGTGGTGATGCTCACCAGCCGAGGCGGCACAATTGACAAAATACGCGGCACGTTGGCCGGTTGTGACGCCTATTTGACTAAGCCATTGAATGAGCGCGATCTGATTGCCGTGTTGGCCAAACACGATCGTACTGTCGCGCGCGGCTTCCAGGAAACCAATTTTGGCGTGAGCGCTAAATCTGGCTTTGGTGGCGTACCATCACGGTAATTGCACTGGGCCCAGCTACCTGAACAGCAAACCGTGCCTGCGTAGCTGGAGTGAAAGAATTTAGAGAAATGAGAAACCTATGAAAAAAGTAATGGTCGTAGATGATGCACCCGTGGATGCACAAAACTTGCAGCGCATCTTCTCTGACGCCGGCTGGGTCGTTATCTCCGCCAGCTCCGGCTCCGAAGCGGTGACCAAAGCCAAGGCTGAAGTGCCTGACTTGATCATGATGGATGTCAACATGCCCGGCTTGGATGGTTTTTCTGCTACCCGCCAGCTCATGCAAGACCCCATCACCAAGGGTATTCCTGTGGTTTTTGTGACCTCTAAAGATCAAAAAGCAGATCGTGTTTTTGCCCAAATGTTAGGCGCCAAAGGCTTTGTGACCAAACCTTACACGCCCGATCAGATTTTGAATGCGATTTAGCCTTGCTACGATGTAAACACGCTCTGTACGCACCGTCTGGCATACCTATTTTTAGAAGCGGTCACTCACTTTGAAAATTGCGCAAGGTATTGTTTGTGGCCCTTGGGCGCTAGCGTTCTCGTTTGATTGGGCCCGTCAAATCGTTGAAGAGTTTGAAATCAGTGCCATTCCCAAATCGCCAGTGTGGTTGCTGGGTGCAGTCAACGTGGAGGGTAACATCATTCCAGTGATTGATGTGGCCGCGTATTTCAGCCCCAATGCTGCAAACCTGAGCGTATCGCCGCACCAGCGAATCTTGGTAGGCGGGCTGAAAGCGGGTAGCGCAGATGATGCAGTTGCCTTGATGTTTAACGGCTTGCCGCAGCAACTGAACTACGACCCGCAAGACCTCACCTATGCCACAGCCCTGCCGCCCAAGCTGCGCGAGGTATGCGCAGCGGTGGCTTGCGATCTGTCAGGGTGCAATTTTTTAGAGATTGATGTAGAAAAACTGATGGCAGCACTTGCTGACGAGCTGTCCTTGCAGTAGTCTTAACAGTTTGTAACCATCATAATTTTTGGCAAATCAAAAATGCACAAAGTGCAGCCACCCGATGGCTGCACCAGTGCAGTGATAAACGGAGTAACCCATGAATATTCGGCAAAAAATGCTGTTAGGCGCTGGCCTATTGACTTTGATCCCGGTGGTTTTGACTGCTGCCCTGATGTGGCAAGGTGCTACCAGTTTGGCCGATCAGGCTCTGAGCGAGCGCACGCAAGCCCAACTCTCATCACTGCGCGACACCAAACGCCAGCAGGTGAGCGATGAAATTGACTCACGGGTAAAAAGTTTGCAGGCACTTGCCAGCCAACGCGCCACCATCGATGCCATGCGCCAGTTCAAAACTGCATTTTCCACTGCCGGCAAAGACAGTGGCGTGACTGCCGAAGCCGCAGGCAATGCGCTGGCGGAATATGCACAAAAGCAGTTTGCATCTGAGTTTGGCAAACGCAATGCGGTGGCGACGCCTGATTTATCCAAAAACATCGCCGCCCTGGACCCTAACGGCGCCGCGCTGCAAGCCGAGTTCATTGTGAACAACCCCAACCCGCTGGGTCAAAAAGAAAAAATGATGCGCCCTCAAGGCAACTATGCCTATGCCCAAGCCCATGCGCAGTACCATCCCAGCCTGGAGCGCGCACAAAAACTGTTTGGCTATTACGACCTTTTCCTGATCGATACCGAAACAGACAATGTGGTCTACAGCGTGTTCAAGGAGCTGGACTTTGCCTCCACGCTCAAGGGCAACGGCGTTGCCGCCGGCACCAAACTGGCCGAAGCCTATAACAAGGTGAAACAAGCCGCTAACCGCGACACCACCTATCTATCTGACTTTGCACCGTACTTGCCCTCTTATGACGACTTGGCCTCTTTCGCAGCAGTGCCTATTTTTGATGGTGATCGCCAAGTCGGCGTGATCGCCATGCAATACCCCATTGATAAACTCTCCGATGTGATGAGTTCGGACAAAGCATGGGAGAAAATTGGTCTGGGCAAAACTGGTGATATGTTCATTGTCGGGGCCGACAAGCTAATGCGAACCAATGCACGTTATCTCAGCGAAAACAAAGTTGCTTTTGCCGATAGTTTGGGTGCCAAGTTGTCTGCCGCCGCCCGCGCGACGATGCTGAAGAAGGACTCTACAATTGGTTTGATCAGCATCGATAGTGACGCGACGCGTGGCTCCTTGACAGGCGCGGACGGATTTGCCAAGTTTGTTGACTACCGCGGCGTGCCGTCTTACGGTGCATGGGGTGCACTCAAAGTACAAGGCTTAAACTGGGGCATAGTCGCCAAAATTGACGAAGTTGAGGCCGATGCAGCTATCAACTCGATTAATAACCAGGCGCTGATACGCGCTTTGCTGATTGGCTTGGGCGTGGTCTTGGTGGCAGGTTTCCTCGTCAGCGTGTTCTTGCGACGCTTTTTGGCACCGATTCAAAAGCTCACAGATACCGTGCAAAAAGTAGCCGGCGGCGAGACCAGTGCCCGTAGCCAATTGACTGGACAAGACGAGATTGGCGCGCTTGGCCGATCTTTTGACAGCTTGCTTGACGACCGAATCGCGTCTCTAGAAAAAGCCGGTAAAGAGAACGAAACCCTGAACAACTCGGTGATTGCGTTGCTGCAAACGGTGTTCCAGCTATCCAACCGCGACTTGACCGCCCGCGCACCCGTCACCGAAGATATTATTGGTACCGTGTCTTCCTCGATTAACCAGTTGTCGGAGGAAACCGGGCAGACGTTGACAGAGGTACAGAGCATTGCCGAGCAAGTGCGCAATACCTCAGAGGCTGTGCGGGTGCAATCCGTGATGGTAGAAGAAACTGCCCGCTCGGAACGGGAAGCCTTGCAGACCATGTCGGTCAGCCTGAATCAAGCCACCGAGCAGCTGGCCCAGATGGCGACGCTGTCGAATCAGTCCAACACGGCAGCAGAGCAGGCCGCTACCGCTACCCAAGCTGCGTTGACCGCGGTAGATGGCACGGTCAAGGGTATGGACCAGTTGCGTGACTCGATCTCGGACATGGAAAAACGTTTTAAACGATTGGGCGAGCGTTCGCAGGAAATTTCAACCGCGGTCCAGCTGATCAACACGATTTCTGAACGCACCCACGTACTGGCGCTGAACGCGTCGATGCAGGCGGCTACGGCTGGCGAAGCCGGGCGCGGATTTGCGGTGGTGGCTGAAGAGGTGCAGCGCTTGTCAGACAGCTCTCGCCAAGCCACTTCGACGATCTCGCAGCTGGTGGGCAACATCCAGGCCGAGACCAACGAAACCTTGTTCACAGTGAACCGCCTGATTGGCGAGGTGGTCAAACAGTCTGAGCTGGCGCAACGTGCGGGTGTACAGATGAACCAAACGCAAACCACCACCGCCCAGCTGGTGGGCTTGGTGCGCCAGATCGCCACCTTTTCTGAGCAGCAGGCCAAGCTGGCAACCGGCTTGCAACAATCGGTGCTGGATATTAACCAGGGTACCGAGCAAACCTCATCCGCTATTGCTGAGCAAACGGCTTCTACCCAAACCTTGGCAGACTTCGCTCGCCGCTTGACGCAAGCGGTAGGCCAGTTCAAGTTGCCCGAACGCACCGCTTAAATTCTGGTTCGAACTCCTCACGACCGGGCTGCTATGACTATTGACGATCTGCTGGGCTTGCTGCGCGAAGAGTTCGCGTTGGATGTACCTGCCACCCGGCAGGCCTTGGCGCAGGCTGCCCAACACCCGGCTACGGCGGCTGAACACATCGAACCGGTGCTGGGTTTTATTGAGCGCTCCATCCAAGCCAGTGCCTTGGTGGGCTTGCATGGTTGGGGAGGGTATTTGCAGCAAATTGCAGAGTTCATTCAACTGCAAATAGAGGCACCCGATGGCCCTTCGTTGGCTTGGCTCGAAGCGTGGATGGGCCCTGCGCAAGCGTATCTTGAAGCACCCGCACAGCCCGGCAGCGTTGATGCTATTTTGAGTTATTTACGCGCCGGCCCTCGGCAAGCTGACGAGTCGGTACTAGAGTTTTTGCGCAATCTACTGCTAACGCCGCCGGCTTTGACAGCCGAAGACATCGCCGAGTCCACCGCGTTGCTGGAGCCGGCTACGGAAGACGATGTCAGCCTGGCTACCGAAGACGTAGACGCTGGCCTGCTGTCGGCCATGTTGATTGATGCGCCTGAGCAATTGGACAAACTGCTGGCGCACCTGGACAATTTGGCCAACGGTACAGCCACGCCTGAACAGCTGATTGAGGCCCAACGCATTGCCCATACTTTCAAGGGCTCGGGCAACATCATCGGTTTGCCCGGTATTGGCCGCTTGTCGCACCGCTTGGAAGATGTGATGGAATGGGCGCTGGAAAGCGTGCAAGCAGGCCATGCCGTCAACCCCGCAGCCGTGCGCGACATGCAACATGCTGTCGGTGTGCTACAGCACATGGTGGCACATCTGCAAGGCGAAGAGGCGGCGCCCTCTGAAGCGATAGACTCTTTGCAGCGCTTGCTTGACTGGGTAGGCTGGATGCGCGACGGCAGCATCGACAGCCAGACCCCCGAACCGCTGGTCGCAGGTGCCACCGAGGCCGCAGTCCATAGCACAGGCAGTGGCGCAACTGGAGGTGAATCAGCTACCCCGGCAGCCCCTGCTGCGGATGTTCAAACGCTGCGCGTGGGCGTAGACCGACTGAGCCGCGTGCTGCGCCGCTCCGGCCAGTCGATCGTGAACTTTCAGCGTTTTAGCCAATTTGTACGCGATGCTGACGAGCGCCTGGGCGCGCTTGAACTGCATCATGCCCAGCTCAACATCCGGTTGCGTGAGCTTGAGCAAACGGTGGACAAGCAAGTGGTGCAGCTGCTAGAAAAACGTGTTGCCGGTGAAGGCTTTGATCCACTGGAGATGGACCGCTACGATGCTTTGCATGGACTGTCGCGCTTTGTGAGCGAAGCGGTGCAAGACGAGTTGGAATTTTCTCGCGAAGCAAAAAAACATTTGGTACGTACCCTGCAACTGTTGCGTGACGAAGACTACTCCTTGCGCGAACAACACCGCGAGCTGCTGCAAGCGCGCTTGGTGCCGGTGAAGTCGGTCGTCACGCGGTTAAAGCGCAACGTTGCGCAAACCGCATCGTCTACCGGCAAGCTGGCCCAATTGGTCGTGGTGGGCGAGTCCACCACCTTGGACGCAGATGTGCTGACGCGCTTGACCGAACCGCTGTTGCATTTGCTGCGCAATGCGGTGGACCACGGTTTGGAAGGCGCAGAAGAACGCGTCTTGCTAGGTAAGTCTGAAATAGGCACCGTGACCTTGAGTTTCAGACGCAGCGGCCAAGAGGTAGAAGTCATTTGCGCTGACGATGGGCGTGGTCTGGATCTGCCCACGGTGTACGACAAAGCCGTGGAATACGGCTTGATCGACCGAGGCGTCGAGTTGACCGAAGATGAACTGCGGCGACTGATTTTGCGACCAGGTTTTAGCACCAAAGGCGAAGTCACTGAGGTGTCTGGCCGTGGCGTGGGTATGGATGTGGTCAATGACCGCGTCAGCGCCCTCAAAGGTCGCCTGGAAATAGCCAGTAAACCTTTTGAAGGCACTAGTTTTACCTTGCATGTCCCAGTATCGACAGGTGCCACCCAGTCTTTGATTGTGAGCTGCGGTGGTGAATGGGTGGCGTTGCCTGCGGACCAAGTGGTACAAGCGTTTGCCGCTGATGAGGTGAGTCTAAGTCTACACGGCAAGCAATCGATGCTGGAGCATGCAGGCAACCACTATCCAGCCTACAGCCTGGGGATGTGGCTGGGATTTGAAGATGCCGTAGATCTTATGGCCAGCAAAAAGCCATGCGTGCTGGCAAAGGCTGCTAGTGGCACGATAGCGCTGATCGTAGACGCAGTAATCGACGCACGCGAACTCATTTTGCAAGACGTGGGTCGCTTAACCCGGCGGATTGCCGGCGTAGTCGGTGGTGCCATGCGCGGTGACGGCACTCCGATGTTTGTGCTGGATGTCCCGGAGCTGGAGCGTGCTGCAAAGTCTAGAGTGCGGGTCACGACTTCGCTGGCGCTGCGCAAACGGTTGGCGGTCAAGAAAACCCGCATTCTGGTGGTGGACGATGCGTTGTCGGTGCGCCGTTCCATGGAGCAACTGCTCCAAGATGCGGGCTACGAGGTGACCAGCGCCAACGACGGCTTTTTAGCTCTGGATAGCTTGCGCAACATGCCACCGGCTATTGTGCTGACGGACCTTGAAATGCCTAACCTGAACGGTCTGGACCTGACCAAGCGCATCCGCGAGTTACCGCAATTTATGGGCTTGCCTGTGGTCATGATCACCTCGCGCGCCAGTGACAAGCACCGTGACTTGGCGATCAATGCGGGCGTAGACCTGTACCTGACCAAACCCTACACCGACGCCGCCTTGCTTGAACATGTGCGTCGCTTGGTAGCGCACGATGCAGCCACATTGATGTCTTGATGCAGCGACGATTGGCATGATGCCTTTTGACTGAATGGGTTAAATTTCAAGCTACGTCCACGCGAGGTCCACGCAGCTCCGCGCCAAGCAAAGTAAGTCCACTCGGGGGCAGCTCAGTACACGCGGTGGCAAACGCTAGGGCTAATCCGCAGTTTTGTCTTCAGCCATAGCCGCCCAAGTGGCAGCTAGCAAGATCAATGCACCGCCCCATAGGGTGCGCGCCTCAAGGCTGGCAGCTCCGAGCAACACCGACGATGCGCTGGCAAACACGATCTCTGACAACATCACCAAGGCGGTGGTGCTGGAGCGCAGTCTGGCTGCTCCGTACTGCAGCGCCAGGTTACTCAGCAAGAAAGCAAGCGCCAAAAGCAGCGCTAGGCTTACCCAGCCAGCTTGCGGGGTGGGCATGCTGGGCACCCAGCCCGCAGCACCGCCCCAAAGCGCCACCAGCGCTGCCATCAATGCGCCGCCACTGAACATACCGATCATGCGGGCTTCGCTGGGCGTATGCTGCAGCTTGCGCAGCATGATGTTGACCAAGGCAAAACTCAAGCCCCCGGCCAGAGCCAAATAGTCGGTCAAGCTCTGCGGTAGCGGCCAGGCAGAGTCTGGATGCTTGAGCACCAGCAGTACACCGGCCAGCGCCACTGCCAAGCGCAGCAAAGCCATCGGCTGCGGTCTTTCACCCAGGATTGGCCATGCCAGCAGCACGGCCCAGGCCGGCATGAGGTAAAAGAGCAGCACCACGCGTACCACGTCGCCCACGGTGACAGCCCAGTTAAAACATATATTTGTCAGCCCCGAGGCCAGCGCAAGCCACCATAGTGCCGGGTGCGCTGCATACGCCCGCCAAGCATGCGGACGCACCAATAGTACGCACACCACTGCAAATGCATACACCAGAGCAGTAGCCCACAGCGGGTGAAGGCCTTGATTTTGCAGTTCCCGAAAAGGCCACCACGACACCCCCCATATAAAAGCATTGACGAGCAATGCCGCCGCTGCCCAGCGCGATGCAGCGCCGCGCGGTGCCGTCTCAACCATGAAGATTGTCGTTACGGGCGATGTGCAGGAGCCGCGCCAATTCATCGCGGTGGTGAATGTGGTTGGATGCATGCCAGCGCTTGATCAACCACATGGTGCCAGCCACCAGCAAACCAAAGATCGTAATGGCCAAATAGGCACTCAACTGCTCGGGCTCTAGATCATCCAGCCCCAAAGTTTCGGCCAGCGCAAAGTCAGACCAGTCCACCGTGGAGATCGCTGTGTAGAAGGCGCCTAATCCCAAAATACAGGCTTGCTCGTTGAAGTTTTGCACCGCAATAGAGCGGCCAGCCCCCATCAGGTTGTGGCCCCGGTGCTGTAGCAAGGCGTTCATGGGTACCACCAAGAAACCGCCAATCGCTCCCAGCAAAATCAAAAATGGTGCCGCAATCCATACATTGTCGATGAAGTTCAGCACGATCATCAAAAGCCCCATGGCGATACCGAGTGGCATCACATTGGTAGCGTGCTCCAAGCGCATTTTCATGGAGGCCACCACGGCGCCAACGGCTGTGCCAATCGCAACCACCCCTACCAAAGAAGAGGCCTGCGTGGTGCTGTAACCCAGCGCTGCTGCACTCCAAGCCAATACGATGTAACGCAAATTACCGCTCACCCCCCAAAACAAGGTGGTGGTGGCCAATGAAATTTGGCCAAATTTGTCTCTCCACAGGGCGATATTGCAGCTCCAAAAATCCGGCAGCAAAGTAAGAAGATTGCGTGGCAAGGGTCGCATTTCAGCGCCTGTGAGGGGTATCCGGCCGTTAAACCAAGCCGCTAGCAAATACACAAATATAAGCACCGAAATAGCAGCCTCTGGCGCAGTATCAATACCCAAATTAAACACTGGGAAGTCAAACGACAGCAACAAATGCGAAACGGAGTGCCCCACCAACTGTCCCCCAAGCAGCACACCCAAGATGATCGAAGCAATCGTCAAGCCTTCGATCCAGCCATTGGCTTTGACCAGCTGAGAGGAGGGCAACAGCTCCGTCAAAATGCCGTACTTTGCAGGAGAATACGCCGCCGCACCGAGCCCCACTACGGCATAGGATATCAGTGGATGCGTGCCAAATAACATCATCAAACAGCCTACGATTTTGATCGTGTTGCTGATCAGCATGACCCGCCCCTTGGGTTGCGAATCTGCGAAGGCTCCTACAAACGGTGCTAGCAGCACGTAAAAAAGCGCAAACATGGGCACCAAAGCTGCGCGCTGCCATTCTGGCTCGCCCCTACTGCGCAAAAGCTCCACTGCGGCAACAAAAAGGGCATTGTCTGCCAGCGAGCTGAAGAACTGCGCCGACATGATGGTATAAAAGCCGCGTTTCACGTGAGGGTCAATCTACTTGTTTTACAACGATCTATGTTTATAGCATGCGCTGGCTGCCAATCGACCATTCTTCTTGCCCCTACACTAGCGAATTACCAGCTTGACAGCCATGCAAGACTCACACCTTCGCCCTTTTTAAAACCATGCCCCGCCCTACAGTTGCCACCATACATACCTCCGCGCTGCGGCATAACCTGGCACGCGCGCAGGCCGCGGCCCCAGATGCCAAGGCCTGGGGCGTGGTCAAGGCCAATGCTTATGGCCATGGGATTGAGCGGGTTTTTGACGGACTGCGTGCAGCAGACGGCTTTGCCCTGCTGGATTTAGACGAAGCGCAGCGGGTGCGCGACCTGGGCTGGCGCGGGCCTATTTTGCTGCTCGAAGGTATCTTTGATGCGCGCGACCTGGAGCTGTGCTCACGGCTGTCGCTGTGGCACACCATCCATTGCAGCGAGCAGATCGACATGCTTGCCGCGCACAAAACCAATGCGCCGCACCGCGTGTTTCTGAAAATGAACTCCGGCATGAACCGCTTGGGCTTTAAACCCGCCAGCTATCGCAGCGCCTGGACGCGCCTGAATGCCTTGCCGCAGGTCGAAGAAATATCATTAATGACGCACTTTAGCGATGCCGATGCGACGCGCTTTGGCCAAGATGGCATTGCCCACCAGCTAGCCACCTTTAATGCCACCACGCTAGACCTGCCCGGCGAGCGTAGCATCAGCAACAGTGCAGCGACCTTGCGTTACAGCGCGCAGGATCTGCGCACCGACTGGATCCGCCCCGGCATCACTTTATATGGCAGTTCAGTAGACTACCCTGAGCATGACGCAGCGCATTGGAATCTACTACCAGCGATGACGCTAGCCACTAAAATAATAGCAACATGCGCTGTATCTAAAGGCGACAGCGTCGGCTATGGCTCTTCATTTGTAGCGGATAAGCCCATGCGTATCGCCGTCGTGGCCTGCGGCTATGCGGATGGGTATCCCCGCCTTTGCCCCACCGGCACGCCGATATTGATCGATGGCGTGCGCACGCATACCGTAGGCCGGGTCAGCATGGACATGATCACCGTGGACATTACCGAGCTGCCGCAAGCGGGCATGGGCAGCGAAGCCACCCTTTGGGGCCGCGCCAGCAATGGCGCTGTGCTGTCCATTGACGAAGTGGCGATCAAGGCAGGCACCGTAGGGTACGAGCTGATGTGCGCTCTGGCAGCCCGCGTGCCAGTGCATGTGGAACCACAGTCATTGGGTTAAGGCTGCACTAGTGGTGAAGCGCCCACCACGCTTGCAAGATCAGCCAAGCGGACCACACGAGGTCTACCAACTGTCATGGTGGGCGAATCGAGAGACCCATTGTGCTACATGTTTCATAGCTGCTCGCGTAATATTCTAAAGGACTACAGCCTCATCGAGGCGTAAAAACACGATCAAAATTAGCTGGCTGGGGTCGGTCCTGGCTCTATTGAAGACCTTGAAGCCTGAAAACCACAGGGAAATGGCCTGTTTTCAGATAAATATCGAGCTGCGGCCCATTAGAATGTCGCGAGAACTGCTATTGAATATGTAGTGCTGTATTTCCCCAGCGGGTGCCAGCGATGCACCTTTTAGCTATTGGCCCGCTTCTTCAACCAACGCATCAGGCTGCCTACTAAGGGCAATTTTTCGTACAGCTCTTCAGCTGCATCCCAATAGTCACGGTGGTAGATCACCCGGCCATCCGGTGCAAAGCGCAGATGCGAAGTGCCGTGCACGGTCTGTAGGGCGGTGGTGTCAAACCGCTTGAAATGGAACTTGAAGTCCCAAACCAAAAAGCACTGGCTACCCTGCACCACGCGGTCAGTTACTACAAAATGGGGCTTATCGAGGGCGACATACATATGGCTGAAAATGTGCTGGATATCGAGCAATCCACGCACCTCATTGAACGGGTCTTTAAAGTAGGCGTCCGCCGCGTAGAAGTCTCCCATGCCCTGCACGCTGGAAGGTTGTAGCGTCTCAAAAAACACCACGATGCGCTGCACCGCAAGCTCGGTAGGATGTGCGATGTGCTCAGAACTGGTGGTAACGGTCATTTACAGCCCGGTAATTCGGCTTACAGCTTTGAAGTAGGCAGTGTAGGGCAAGATGCGCAGCAGCTTCATCCAGCGGGTGAAGCGTTTAGGGAAGTGGATTTCAAAGCGGCCTTTTTCCCAGTGAGCTACTATTTCAATAGCTGCCTGTGCAGGTAAAATAAGCGCTGGCATATGAAATTTGTTTTGTGCAGTAAGCGGTGTCTGTACAAACCCGGGGTTCACCACGCTCACGCCCAAGCCTTCGTCGTGCAGGTCAATGTACAGCGTCTCGGCCAAATTGATGAGCGCCGCCTTCGTGGGCCCATAGGCCAACGACTTGGGCAAACCGCGAAACCCCGCTACGCTGGACACCAGGCTGATGTGACCGTGCTTGGCTGCCAGCATGCTAGGCAGTACGGCGGCAATGCTGTAGATGGCTCCCATGTAGTTCACCTGCACGTGGTGGGCGATGTCGCTAGGCTGCATGTCTTGCGCGCGCTGGGCCGCGTAGGTGCCTGCGCAGTACATGAGCAAGTCGATAGGCCCAGAGGCCAAGAGCTTTTGCGCAGCGGCTTGCACCGCTGCCTCGTCTGTCGCATCCAATGTCAAAGCTTGCAGGCCGGAGTATTGCGCTGCCATGGCATCCAAGGCCGAAGCGTTGCGCGCCGAAACTATCACCGCGGCACCTTTGCTGTGCAGCAGTTCTGCTGTAGCGCGGCCAATACCAGTGGAGGCACCGATGAGCCAGACTCTGCGGCCTGCCCAAGTAGGAATGAGGGGATTCAGACTCATGGTGCTAGCGCTTCTTGAAGTTCACCACCAGCTCACCCAAGGTAAAACCAAACTTGCTCATGGTGGCTTTATTGATCACCACTTTGTCGTCCATTTGGTACATCCAGTCGTCAAATTGCACTTCGTACACTTTGGCGTCTACGGGCAGATTCAGCGTGTAGCCCCAGCGAAAAGCATTGCCCATTTGCTGGCCATTGCCAACGCCCACCACATCATCAGCGCGCCCCTCGTAGCGGCCATTGGCTAACTTCTTCATGCGCCAAATGCGTTTTTGTTTGCTACCGTCGCTGTAGACAAAGTCTTCGTCCAGCACGCCATCGTCCCCGTTCCAGGTGCAGTTCATGGTGACCAAAAACCGTTTGACGACTTTGCCGCTGCGGTCGGTAAAAATACCCCAGCCGTCGACCATTCCAGTGAAGTAGGTTTTTAAGTCAAACGTGGGCTGCTCTTTGGCGTAGTCGCTGATTTGCGGCGCTGAGCTGCAGCCAGCCAGTGCGGCGACGCTGCTGCTAGCAAGTAAAAGTGTGCGGCGGTGCATGGTGGTGCCTTATCAAAGTTATACGAATTTTCGGGCCTTAGCGCAATAAAACAAGGCGAGAGCAGCTACTAATTTAAGAGCGCATGGCAATATGCAATAGGCAAACACCAAGGCTTGCAGCGCCGCCGGTGAGCGCGCGCCCGGGGTGTAGCCAAACAGCGCCAACGCCGGCAATGCCAAACCCGCGGCCAGGGCCAGGTTAAGTTTGGTGGCAAAGTTCCACCACCCAAAATACGCGCCTTCGCCTTGGCCGTGCTCGCCATTGGTCTGGATCAAACCTGCCAATAGCGCGGGCGGCGCTGCCAGATCGGCCCCCAATGCGATACCCGAGAGCGCGCATACCAGCATGAAAGGTATGACATCGCCGCTGCCCAGGTTAGCCGCCCATATGAACACCGCCACGGCTAGCAGCATGCCGCCCAGCCATGCGCGCCATAAGCCCCAACGCGCTACGGCGCGCAGCCATAGAGGGATGGACAGTGCCGCGGCCAAAAAATAGGCGGCAAGAAAAAGACCTTCCAGCGCCTTGGGGGCCTGCAACAAGTCCTGGATAAAAAACAGCACCAAAGTAGCAGGTATGGCACTGGCAATGCCGTTCAGGACAAACACGCTCAACAGGGCTACAAAGCCAGGCCGCGCCAACGGTAACCACAGCGGTGGGGTCACAGTGGCAGCGCCTTCTTGCGCAGATGGCGCGCTGGCGGCTGCAGGGCGCGCAACTGGCTGCGGTGCCCGCATCCACGCGGCCATACCGGCTGCCAATGCCATGACAAATACGGCAGTTGTCACGCCCAGCCCGGCCACCACCGGCAGTACAGAGGCTACCAGCACCCCCGCCAAACCCAAGCCCTCGCGCCAGGCCACGATGCGACTGCGCTGCGCAGCATCGCCTCCCAAGCGCGCGCCCCAGCTTTGGTGCGCCACGCTGACCATGCTGTAAGCCGTGTAGGTCACGACCAAGGCCGCCATGGCCCAGACCAGCAAGGCATCCCCGCGCACCGGCGGAAAGAACAAGGCGGCAAAGCCTAGGGCCAACACTACAGCTGCGGCAATGCACACCCGCAGCAAGCGCGCCGTACCGCTGGCAAACAGCCGGTCGCACAGGCGGCCTAACCAAGGGTCTATCAAAGCATCAAACAGCCTGGCGCCCAACAGCAC
>JAYWHJ010000298.1:0-6878 GCA_043777795.1 Polaromonas sp.
CAACAGCCTGCGCGAACGCTACGAAATCAAGGCGAACTAACCTACTATGCCCACATTAGACTGGCTCAACCGCGCCGACGCTTTCACCACCGCTGCCAAAGTGCCCTACCGCCTGCTAGAGCCTGTCTCTAGCCACGGCGACCCAGCAGCCAAAGACAACCTGCTGATCCAAGGCGACAACCTCGAAGCCCTCAAAGCCTTGCTGCCGTTTTACCGGGGCCAGGTCAAATGCATCTTCATCGACCCACCCTACAACACCAAAAGCGCGTTTGAGCATTACGACGACAACCTGGAGCACGCCCAATGGCTCAGCATGATGCTGCCGCGCCTGCAACTCTTGCGCGAGCTGCTGCGCGAGGACGGCAGCATTTGGGTGACGATTGACGACAACGAGGGGCATTACCTGAAGGTGATGATGGATGAGGTGTTTGGGAGGGGGAATTTTGTGGCGAATGCCTTATGGCAAAAAGTCTACAGTGAGCGAATGGATGCCATAGGTTTTAGCAACGATCATGACCATCTTCTTTGCTACTCTAAAAGCAAAAACTTTATCGTCGGTCGGCTTGCGAAGAGTCAAAATTCCGCACAGTTCAAATTCATTGACGCCGTAACAGGTTTGCCATACAGAAGGCGCTCGTTGCGAAAAGAGGGTTCTGAATCACTTAGAACAGATCGTCCATCTATGTGGTATCCGATCTCTGCCCCAGATGACACCACCATCTTTCCTGTCAAGCCAGATGGCACCGAGGGTCGATGGCGATGGATGCAGGAAACTTACCAAAAAGACAAAGCACAAACTGAGTTCGTTAAGGTTAAAGGAACTTGGGAGATTTACGTCAAACAGTTTCTCAATGAAGAGTCTGATCGTCCGCCCTCTACATTTTGGTTAAACGAAGAAGTAGGACACAACCACGAGGCCAAACTGGAAGCACAGAGTTTCGATAAGCAATCGACATTTTCGACTCCGAAACCCGAACGTCTTCTACAACGCATTCTTCAAATCGCCACTAACGAAAACGACCTCATCCTCGACAGCTTCCTAGGCTCTGGCACCACCACCGCCGTAGCCCACAAAATGGGCCGCCGCTGGATCGGCATTGAGATGGGCGAGCACGCCGCCACGCACTGCCTGCCACGTATGCAAAAAGTGGTGGGCGGCGAGCAAGGCGGCATCAGCAAGGCCGTGGGCTGGGGCGTAACCGCTGGCGATGCGGCAAACACGGCACAGGGCGGCAGCGCATGGACCGGCGGCGGCGGTTTTCGCTTTATGCGCCTGGGCGAGCCGGTGTTTGACGCGCAGGGCCGCATCCACGGCGCGGTGCGCTTTGCCACGCTGGCGGCCTTTGTGTGGCAGCAAGAAACTGGCACCGCGTTCAGCGCCGCGCTGGCTAAAGCAGGCACGCCTTACCTTGGCACACACTATATTTATGATAGCTGGCCCCGCAATATTTTATTGACCTCAGAGCCTATTTCATTACCAAAAGCACTCCCCACAGACCTGTTTGCGCAAGCTGCCGCTGACCCTAGCCCATCACCCGCTCAGAGCAGCCCAGCCAGCGCCGCGCAAAACGACGTGCCGCCCGCGCCGCCCACCGCCACTGCCTACTACCTGCTGTACAACGGCATTTTGAAAGACAAGCGCCCCGCCAGCGGTAACGTGCTGACCCAAGCCGTGCTAGACGCCCTGCTACAGCTACACGCCAGCACCCCCAGCCCCGATGCCCCACTGGTGGTCTACGGCGAAGCCTGCCGCCTGGGTGAAGAACGCCTGAAACGCTCGAATGTGACGTTCAAGCATATTCCTTATGACGTGAAGGCGCGGTAATCACTTCTGATTAGATATCCTGTACCGCCTATTGACGGTTTGTTATCGGCATGCAGAATGTGTAACTTATCTATTACAAAGGATAGGTTATGTCTAACTGGTTTGCAGGTGTCACTCGCATAAAACTTTTTTTACTGGCCATATTGGCTGTGGGGGGCAGTTCGGCGTTAATCGGCTGTTCTACGGTTGCAGTATATTTTGCACAGCAAGAGACGGGCATTGCTTTAGAGGCCGATTGCAAGTTTGAAAAAAATCGATGGGACTGTGAACAACGAGTAGATGAGAAAAATCGAGCGTTTACGTTAGAGGCGCTCCGCGAAGAGCGCTGCTCAGTAGATATGGCGAGCGGCAAAAAGTGCAATGCAAGTTTTAATGGCGCCCAAACCCATACTTGGGAACCGCCTCCGACAGCAGTTCCTGTACCAGCAGGGGTCGATGTGCGGTACGTCATCGGCGGCAAAGGAGCAGGGCTGAATTGCTCCATTCCAAAGTTGGCACAACAATTGTTTATTGACCCGATTCGGAACGAGACTAGCGAAACCAAAACTGCTGCAATCTCACCTGCTGCGCTGCAATATGCGCAGGCTTGCACTTCTCACGACTATTGCTACCGCCATGGATTGGCGACTTACGGATACGCTCAACCAGACTGTGACGACATGCTGTTTGACCATGCTTACAGAATTTGTGCGGCAGTTTATGACAAACCAGGAATCAACAACTGCCAACAACAAGCGGCCTTAGTCCGCATGGGCGTTAGAATTTTTGGAAAAACTGCATACCAAGGGATCGGCGAATCTACGTATTTTGAATTTGATCCAATGGCGCGAGGCGCAAGGAAACCATTCTCAGTTGCACGTATCGTGGAGTCGAAAGACACAAACCGGAGGGTGCTAAAGACATATCATTTAAGTACCGCTAGCTATGTGGCCACCACAGATCGCGAACAGCTTCCGGTACAGTCCACACCAGATGAAAGCATGAGATCGTGGTCGCCGCCAGTATTGACCGTAGAAAATGTACAAGGACAAGCCGCCTCTAAGCTATGGATTATGAATCGAGCCATGCTACGAAATACTGGATATGATTTGCGCGGCCTTGATAAATACGACAATAAAGTAAGTCGCGAAAGAAAAGAATTTGACTGTAATGCAGCTAACGCTCGGATAACTTCAAAGGCGAATTCCGCTCTAATCGTCGCTTCTGGTCTAGCGTCTGCACCTGACGAGCAGGAGAAAGATAAATGCCTTAAAGATATTAATTTGGCGTCAAGAGCCCCTGTTGCAGTGAGATCGGTACGCGGTAAGAATATTATCAAAAATAACTGGTACCGACTTTATGATCAGCCTTTTTTAGAAGGTGTGTTCGATTCGAATAACGAAGAGCTCTTGTTCTTCGCGCGCGGCTATGATGCAAAAAACGAATCGGATTCTAGCGCAGGTATTCAATACAAAAAACGAGTTTCACTTGTTTCATTGGGTAAATACGCCGCCACTAATTCAGCCCAAACTGAAGTAGTTGAAATGCGAGAAGAAGAGGCGCCATTGTCTGCATTCCGTACAATCAACATATCCAAGCACTCCTCGCCTAAAGACATACTAATTAGCGTGGTCGCAAATGAAAAAAACAACACTGTTTGCCTTCGCAGCTGGACAAAAACTAATGGCACATGGAGCGTCGGCACATGCAACTTGCTAAACACTAAAAATATTGACGCCTCTTGGCTACAAATGCCTGCACAAGTAGTGCGCACCTCCGGCGGACATGACGAGCTTTTATTCACGCGCGTCTGCTTGCAGACAGCCGAATACTGTTCAATGAATTTTGCCCGGCAATGGAAGGAGGTAGCCAAAGGACAATTTGATCCTAAGATGGTATTTCTTTCGTCCCAGACTTGGCGATTTAAAGACGAAACGTGGAAGCAGGCAGCAGTTACCAACGACCAACAAATTGACTTACTCAAATTAACTCAAGCTCTCACGACAACTGACCCAACTGAACATCAAAGAGATATTTTTCTTAAGAGTCGTATTGCACCAAACGAGCAGCTCGCAGCCGACTTTTTGAGCGCCGCTCGTTTTTGTAAAGATGCCAAAATGGAAAATCAAGGGTGCACAAAAGCGCGGCAACTCGCTGCTTTGTTGTGGTATCACGGTCAAGCCATTGCCGCATTAAATCCCATCAGTGGCAGCCCTGCCGCTATGACTGCCTACTTTGTTCCTCATCCGTTTTCTCAATTCTACGAAGAGGTTCATCTAAAGTAGCATGCTGGTTAATTGTCTATACTCAAGATAATAAAAAAAGCCGCCTACTCAGCGGCCTTTAATATTGTGCGGGTATAGGAGTGTGCTGCGGGGTCACCCCTTGGCTTTACATTCACACGGCATGGAGCCGAATTTTGTCCTCACATGGGCTATTTTAGTACGTTTAAGCATCGGATTTGAATGACCCTTCTCACCCTCAAGTCCTACCAACAAGCCGCGCTAGATACCCTGCGCGACTTTGCCCGCGCCGCGCAGATCAAAGGCCCGGCCATGGCATTTGGCGAGCAGGTGGGGCGGCCTTATAACCCTAACCCGTTTGGCGAGGTGCCTTGTGTGTGCCTGCGCATCCCCACGGGTGGCGGCAAAACGCTGCTGGCGGCGCATGCGGTGCCGCTGCTGGCACGGGAGTGGCGCGCAACAGATGCGCCAGTGGCGCTGTGGTTGGTACCCAGTGACACGATTCGCAGCCAAACCCTCAAAGCCCTGCAAACGCTGGGGCACCCATACCGCGAGGCGCTAGAGACGGCTTATGGCGCGGGCCTACAGGTTTGCGCACTGGAAGAGGTGGCGCAGATTGCGCCGATTGACTGGGGCCGCAAGGCGGTGGTGGTAGTAGCCACCATTCAGAGCTTTCGCATTGAAGATGCCGATAAGCGCAATGTGTACAGTTTTTCAGAGAACTTTGAGCGGCACTTTAAGGGTGCGGCTGAGCGCGATATGCAGCGCTTGCATGGCTTGCCCGATGCGGTGGTGACCGAGGAAGAGGCGGCTAAAGATGGCAAAGGTGTTTTGAGAGGCTTTGTAGGCCAACCGCGCTGGAGCTTGGCCAACTGGCTGGCGCTGCACGAGCCTATGCTGATTGTGGACGAGGCGCACAACACCAAGACGGATAAAAGCTTCACCGCGCTCAAACGGCTGAGCCCGAGTTTAATTTTGGAGCTAACGGCCACGCCCGTAGCAAGCCAGACGAATGTGCTGTACCACGTGAGCGCGCAAGAGCTTGCGGCCGAGAGCATGATCAAGCTGCCGATTGCACTGGCCGAGCACCCGCAGGGCTGGCAGCAGGCGGTGTTTGCTGCGGTGCAAAACCAGCGGGCTTTGGAGGCTGAGGCGCTCAAAGACGAAGCCGAGGGGCATGGCTATGTGCGGCCGATGGTGTTGTTTCAGGCGCAGAACGCCAATGACGAGGTACCGCCCGAGGCGCTGCGCACGTATTTGCAAGACGAGCTGCACATTGAGCCCGCCAAAATCGTGGTGGCCACAGGGGACACGCGCGAATTGGACGGGCTGGATTTGCAGTCGCGCGCCTGCCCGGTGCGTTTTGTCATCACCGTACAGGCGCTACGCGAGGGCTGGGACTGCCCGTTTGCGTACATTTTGTGTTCTTTGCAGCGCTTGTCTAGCGCCACTGCCGTGGAGCAGCTACTAGGCCGTGTACTGCGCATGCCCTATGCCACGCCGCGTGGACGAGCCGCGCTGAACCGGGCGTATGCACATGTGTGTGAGGCAGAATTCTCTAGTGCTGCGCATGCACTTGCAGACCGTTTGATTAACCACATGGGCTTTGAGGCACTGGATGTGGCATCGATGTTGGTGCAACAGTCTACCTTGCCATTGTTTGATGATAAAGAACCTGTAGCCCCACAGAATATTGCGCAAGTAGCTACTAATTTTGAAGCAATTGCAGCGACTGATGCATTAACCAGCATGCCTGGCGTGCAGGTGCAAACCTTTGCGGGTGCGCCACAAGTGGTGGTGACGGGGCACATTAGCAGCGAGCTAGAGACTATGCTGTTGGACGGCGTGCGGGGCGCTAAAAAACAAGAACTGGTGAAAGACAAGGTAGCACAGCACAACGCTTTGGTGGCCGCCGTGACCTCGCCTGCTGCGCGCGGTGCCAAGTTTGCACCTGTGCCCATGCTGGGCTACCGCTCAACGCCGCAAGGCCAGCTTTGGCCGCTGGAGCGAGAAGCTGTGCTGGAAATGGTGGAGCTGGATTTACTTCAGCCCGAGGCGCTGCATTTACCAGGCTTTGAGGTGGTGGAGCAGTCCAACACCTTTGAGATCTATATGAAGGACGCGCATGTCAAGCTGCGCGCGGCAGATGCCAGCCAGATAGCGTTTGACTACGGCTCCAGCACAATTACCGCGGATGATTTGGTGCGCTGGCTGGACCAGTCCCTTTACCAAAAGCTATCCGAATTTACCCAAACACAGCGACGCGCATGGTTTGCCGCCGTGGTGAGCAAGCTGCTCCATGAAAAGGGTTTGCCGCTGGTAACTTTGGCCAAGGCGCGCTTCAAATTAGCGCAAGACTTAGAACACAAGGCTGCGGAGTTGCGGGATAAGGCTGCCAAAGTACAGTTTAGGCAATTGGTGCTGGAGCAAGCTTGGCTGATTGAGCCAGACTGGACTAGGCCACACTTGTTCGAGCAAGGTCGTTACCCTGCGCCTGTGGGCTCACGCTATACGGGACGCTACGATTTTGTAAAGCACTTCTTCCCTGTGTTGGCAGACCTGAAGGATGGTGGGCAAGAGTTTCTGTGCGCGCAATTGATTGACGGGCATTCCAAGGTAAAGCACTGGGTGCGCAACCTGGACACTGCGCCTTGTGGGTTTTGGTTGCCCACGTCAAAGGGGCGCTTCTTCCCGGATTTTGTAGCGGAACTGACGGATGGCCGTATTGCGGTGATAGAGTTCAAAGGTGCCCACTTAACCAGCGAACCGTATGAGATTGAGAAAAAACAGGTGGGCTTACTATGGGCAGGTGCGAGCCAAGGCAAAGCAGT
>JAYWHJ010000299.1:0-19081 GCA_043777795.1 Polaromonas sp.
GATATTAATGTCCCAGGGTGTAAAGCTGCTCAGTACACGCAGCGGCACCTTGTATTTGCCCGCAAATTCGACCGAGCGAATTTGCAGCACCTTGCTGCCCATGGAGGCCATCTCCAGCATCTCTTCAAAGCTCACCGTCTTGAGGCGGCGTGCCTCGGGCACTACGCGCGGGTCGGTGGTGTACACGCCATCTACGTCGGTGTAGATCAAGCACTCCGCCGCCTTCATGGCTGCAGCCACCGCTACGGCAGAGGTGTCTGAACCGCCGCGGCCTAGCGTGGTAATGTTGCCATCCGGGTCCACACCCTGAAAGCCGGTAACGATGACCACGCGGCCTGCGGCTAAATCGGCCCGCACTTTTTTGTCGTCAATGCTCTCGATGCGCGCCTTGGTGAACGCGCTATTGGTTTTGATAGGCACTTGCCAGCCCGCGTAGCTGACCGACGCCATGCCCTCAGCCTGCAAGGCAATGGCCAGCAGCGCGCTGGAGGCCTGCTCGCCGGTAGCGGCCAGCGCGTCCAGCTCACGGCTGAACGCATCGGTTTGTTTAGCCGGGGCCAGCTCTTTGGCCAAGCCCAGCAGGCGGTTGGTCTCGCCGCTCATGGCGCTGGGCACCACCACCATCTGGTGGCCCGCCCGCGCCCATTTGGCCACGCGCTTGGCCACTTGGCGAATGCGCTCTGGCGAGCCCATCGACGTGCCGCCGTATTTATGAACAATTAAAGCCATTGTGTGAAGAAAATGCGCCGATAAACACAAGTTTTTGCCGCCCCAGCGAAGGCGTTTGGCAAAGCCTGTGATTATAACGAGGCCACAGCGGGCAATTAGGGTAAGTACCCAAGCACCTCGCCCTGCCGCTCGACAAAGCCGCTGGCCACCTTGATGCGGATGTGTTTGCCACGGTTGGTGCATGCGGCAATTTGGCTTTGCAGCTCGTCCAATTGGGCCGCGCTGGGGCTGACCTGGTGGGTGGTTTTTAGCCAGTAGCGCAGGGCGTTGGATTGGCGCTCTGGGCTTAAAGCTTGCAATGCTGAAATGCGCGGCGGGTTGCCGACAATCGCTATATCTTCCATAGCTGCTTGCGCAAGTATCTTCTGGGCTTGTGCCGCATTACGTGCGGAACGGGCAAAGGTCTCGCGAAACTGCGGAAAGGTCTGCTGCAAGGCGGGCAGCAGCACTTGGCGAATGCGGTTGCGGGTAAATTGCGTGTCGCTATTGGTCGGGTCTTCGATCCAGCCTTGGCCCAGCGTGCTGGCAAAACTGGCACTGCCCGGATGCCGCGCTTGCAGTCCGCGTGCGGCCAGCCAAGCGCGAATCTCCGCCGAAGGCACGTCCAGCAAAGGCCGCGCAAACTCCACGCCATCCCTTTGCCATTTGGCAGGCATCGCAGACAGCCCCGGCAGCCCCGCCCCACGGCTCAGCGCCAGCAGCAGCGTCTCCACCTGGTCATCTGCATGCTGCGCAACTACTACGGTTTTAATAGCTGCTTCCGCTATATTCTGTTGGACTACAGCCCTATTTAGCTCCAAAACCTTGCCAGACAGCGCCCCATACCGCGCCCGCCGCGCCGCATCCTCTGGGCTGTCGCCTGATGCATGCTTGGCGTGCACATGCACCACATGCAAAGGCACTTTCAGTTGCTCGCAAAACGCAGCGCAATGCGCCGCAAAATCATCCGCCGCCGCCTGCAAACCGTGGTGAATGTGGATAGCCTGCACCTGGCCGGGGAACTGCTCGGCGCAAAGCAGCAACAGCGCCGTCGAGTCCGCGCCGCCGCTGTAGGCGACAGCAATGGGATTCGTGATGGACAAAGAAATCATGGTTGGATCACAACAGGGAGTAGATTCGCGTTCAATTTTTGCCATTTGGTTGAAATAATTCTGGCCAGTTCGTTTTGGTAGTAACCGAAACAAATCCGTTCAATTCACTAAGGGACAGCTATGGCCTATCAAATGAAACTAAACACTCCCTATAAAGGGATGCCTCACATTTGGAATCTCTCCGCGACTATTGGGCCTTTGGCCACTGCAATCAATAATCCGGACGATATTGAGCTATTTCAGATTTTACTTACTGAAAAACGAAAAATTAAACCGCCCAAAAGACCATTGACCCCATCGATACCGAGCATCACGGTAAATCGGACAATGGACGCAGTTACTGGTCTGAACGTCATTTACTCTGGTTTGACTGATGGTACTTTGGAAGATGCATTCGTAGTCAGCCCCGCCAAATCTGGCCAGTCTTCCTACGGGAAGTCTATTTAGACCATCGTACATCTGAACCACTTGCTGTTTCAGGCCAATTTACAAGTCTGGGGCAAACTGCATGATCCCACCCTGCTTGTAGGAAGCCATAGTTTAAAAACCGCTTTGCATCGTCACCATCCTTGAGGGTTTCTAGAAGACGGTGCGAAGCACCGTCTTTTTGCTAACGGGGCACAGAGGTAAAACAGTAGGGTGCTTATGTCCCCAACACACTCCCCACCTTCAGTCCCACAGCTTTCGCCACAGCCGCCCCAGCGTCTTTCTTGCCGCCATCCATCTTGGCCTTGAGCACCTCGATATGCCCGCCTTGGGCCGACACGGTAAAGCTGGCGTCACCAATTTTGGTGACTTCGGCTACATGGCCTTCTACGTCTTTGAAGCGGCGAAAGATGCTTTTGGCGGAGTCGAATATCTGGATTTTTTGGCCTTCGAAGCTGGTCCAGGCACCGGGTGCTGGGTTGCAGCCGCGAATCAGGTTGTAGACCACGTCTACGTGGCTGTGCCAGTTGATGCGGGAGGCGTCGGCCCGGCACCAGCCCTCGTAGGTGGCCAGGCCTTCGTTTTGGTGGTGCTCGTGGTGCTGGGCTTTGGTTACCAGGTCGGCGGCTTCTAGCAGGGCCTGCACGCCCATGGGGAAGAGGCGGTCAAAGTACACGCTGCCCAAGGTATCGTCGGGGCCGATGGGGGTGTGCTTTTGCAGGATAACGGGGCCTTCGTCCAGTCCGTCGGTGGGGCGAAAAATGGTGAGGCCCGTCTCGGTATCGCCCCGAATAATGGGCCAGTTGATGGCGCTGGGGCCACGGTAGCGGGGCAAAAGTGAGGGGTGAAACTGGACCATGCCGTGCTTGGGGATTTGCACCAGCTCTTGCGGCACAAACTGCAGCACAAAGGCCATCACCCCTAAGTCGGCCTGCACCTCGCGCAAGGCGGTTTGCGCGTCGCTGCTGCGCAGGGAGGCAAACTGGAACAGGGCCAGGCCGCGCTCTTGGGCCTCCAGCTTGAAGGGGTCGGGCTTGGCCCCGGCTTTATCGGGCGCGCAAAACACACCCACCACGCTGTCGCCACGGGCTAAAAATGCCTGTAATACGGCTTTACCAAACTCTTGCTGACCGATGATCACGACGCGCATAGCTTTAGACTCTTCAATAATAAAATAGGCTGTGGGTATTATGGCTTGCGCGCCTGGCCCTCTGCCCCCGATGTAACCCCAGAATTTGAAATTTGCCCACCCAAGCCCATGACATTGCGCCGCATTGCCCACCTGGACATGGATGCCTTCTACGCATCCGTGGAGCTGCTGCGTTATCCGCAGCTCAAGGGCCTGCCGGTGGTCATAGGTGGTGGCAGGCGCAGGCTGGACGATGCCCTGCGCGCGCAGTATGCCGACACGCCGATAGCGCAGATTCCGCCTGAGGCCTTCCCCGTGCTGGCCGACTACACCGGGCGCGGGGTGATCACCACGGCCACTTATGCGGCGCGCCAGTTTGGCATAGGCTCGGCCATGGGCATGATGAAAGCCGCCAAGCTGTGCCCGCAGGCGCTGCTGCTGCCGGTGGACTTTGACGAATACCGCAAATTCTCACGCCAGTTTAAAAGCGTGCTCACCGAGATAGCGCCGCTGATGGAAGACCGGGGCGTAGACGAGGTGTACCTGGACCTGACAGACGTACCCGGCGGCCAACGCGAGGGTGGGGACTCGCTGGCGCGGCTGATGCAAAAAGCCGTGTTCGATGCCACCGGATTGACCTGCTCTATCGGCGTGGCCCCCAACAAACTGCTGGCCAAGATGGCCAGCGAATTTAACAAACCCAACGGCATCTCCATCGTCTACGCCGAAGACCTGCAAAGCAAAATCTGGCCGCTGAATGTGCGCAAGATCAACGGCATAGGCCCCAAGGCCGAGGCCAAGCTGCAGGCACGCGGTATTCATACCATTGGCGATTTGGCAGCGCAGCCTGCGCACGAGCTGGTAGAGAACTATGGCAAGAGCTATGGCGCGTGGCTGCATGAGGCCGCCTGGGGGCGTGATGAGCGCGCGGTGGCCACCGAGAGCGAGCCAGTGAGCATGAGCCGCGAGACGACGTTTGAAAATGACCTGCACGCCGTGCACGACAAAGCCGCGCTCACCGCCATCTTTACCCAGCTGTGCGACAGCGTGGCGGCAGACTTGCAGCGCAAAGGCTATGTGGGCAAAACCATTGGCATCAAGCTGCGCTATGGCAACTTCAAGATCGTCACCCGCGACATTACGCTGGACAGCGGCACCGACAACGCCGCCTTAATCCGCCGCACCGCAGGCCTGGCCCTCAAGCGCGCTGACCTGCGCCTGCGTTTTCGGCTGCTGGGGGTGCGCGTAGGCAAGCTGGAGCCTAAGAATTTAGAGGTGAATACGGCTCTAGCGCAACAAAATATTGCGGGAGAAGCTACTGAATATGTAGCAAATCAAAAATCAGCAATGGAGCCAGAGTTGTTTTAAGCGGGGGCTAAGTCTTTGCGCCGTGACGATGGCGACTTTAAGAACACCAAGGCGCCTGTGTCGCTGGCCACCTCGTAGTGCACCGAGCCTGGGTGGGCAATTTGGTAGTCACCAGTGCCAAATGCTGCGCCGTTGATGCGCAGTTGGCCTTCCAGCACCAGGCACTCCTCCAAGCCATCGGCATGGTCGTGCTGCGGCAGGCAGCCACCGGGCAGCAGGCGCAGCAACCACGACAAAGAGTGGCCATCGTCATGCAATACCTTGACCTCGATTTTTTTACTCAAACTAACCCAAGCATCCTCGCGCATGATGGACACCACCGTTCCCTGCAACGCATCCGCTAGCACAGACTGCGCAGCGCGTGGCGCACCAATCCGCTGCATCAAACGCGCTTTGATGGCCGAAGCCGATGTGGCACTGAGCGCGCTGTCCTGGCGCAACTGCAAGGCTTGCGCGATGGTGCCGATCCAGCCCGCGTTCAGCGCTGGAGCGGTTTGTGGCTCAGTGTGGTTGGAAGTTTGAGGCGGGATGGTCATTGCCATGGTCTAGTCTTCCACTGCCAAGTCTGTGTGCATGGGATCTTGCAAGCCGGTTTGCAAATGCTCACGCAGGCTGATCAAAGCCCGGCGCAAGGTGGTTTTTACCGTGCCCAAGGGGAGGTGCAAATGGGTGCTGATCTCTTGCTGGGTCAGCCCCTGAAAAAACGCCAAGCTGATCATTTGCCGCGCCATGGGCGATACCTCGGCCAGGGCGGCATGCACTGCGTGCTGGGCGTCTAGCTCAGCCAGTAAATCAAAAGGTGTAGCGGCCACTGCAGTGTGCGCCAGCACATCGTCTGCAGCTTCGCTGTCAAAGCTGACCCGCTGCGCGCTGTGCTTGCGCCAAGCGTCGAGCGCGCGGCTGCGCGCCATGGTGAGCAGCCAGGCCATCACGTTGCCACGCGCAGCATCAAAGCGCGGCGATTGCAACCAGGCTTGGTAAAACACGTCTTCGGTCACTTCTTGGGCAGCGCTGTCCTCGTGCACAAAACGGCGTACCAAGGCGTGTACCTGCCGCACACTGTGGTCGTACAGCTGGCCCAAAGCGCGCTCGGCGTGGGCACGTTGTTGCTGCGCTACCTCTGGGCTGGCACCTACACACGCAGCCATGGCATGCACCCAGAGCGCAAGATGGGCTTGGGCTGCTGTATCGGTGCGGGTAGTAACTTCTTCGCTGCTCACACACCCATTGTGCACCAAGGCCTGCCTGCATCGCCCAGGCAAGTACGTGTGGCGAGCGCTGCACTGCACCCGGCGCCGTATGCCCGAACGGAGGATAGCCTTAGCCCGCATAGCCTGCCTACAAAGCCGTGGGCAACAATGCGCCCTTGAACAGCACCGGCCCGGTAGGCCCGGTGGTACTGGGCACACCGCCTTTGGGCTCCAGGCTGATGGCCAGCATGGGGATGGTGACCACTTGCTCGGCCTGCGCCGCCAGGCGAATCACCTTCTCGCCTGACAGCACACCCAAAGACTGCGGGCCACCGGCAGCAGGCAAAGCCCACAGCTGCAAAGACTTGTCGCTGGCCTCTTGGTAGCCGCCCACACGCTTGAGCGTGAGGCGGTTGTTCACCTGGTCAAAGGTCACTAGCACCGACGCAGCTGACTTGTCGTCGGACAACACCGCCACATATTGCATTTGCTGGGTGGTTTTAAGCTGCGCGCTCAGTTGGCCTACCTGCGCGTCCAGGTTGCGGCTGCTTTGCACGCCCACCACCACAGCGGCCACGGTGGCCAGCGCACCTACTGCAGCGGCGCCGCGCCACCAGCCCAGCGCCCGGCGCAGCTGCTGCAGAGCGGCCTGCAGCAAAGACTCTGCCGACTTGGCGCTACGGGCCAAATGCAGGTTGTGCATCTCCAGCGACAGGGCGTTTTCTATGCGCTTCCACACATTGTTGCTGGGCGTGATGGGCGCGGGCAGCTCGGTCATGGCCTCCAGCCGGGTTTGCCACAGCAGCACGCTGGCGCGCACGGTGGCGCTTTGGCGGGCATAGCTTTCAAATCGACGGCGCGCACGGCCTTTGAGGGTGCCTAGCGCGTAGCTGGCGGCCAGGCGGTCAAGCAGTTCGGGATGGTGTCCAATATTCATGGCAACCCTTTACGCGAACCTGGCCATGCAAGAGCGCAACTGCTCCAGGCTACGGCGGATCCAGGTTTTCACGGTGCCCAGCGGCAGGCGCAGTTGCTCGGCCAGCTCGCCGTGGCTCAGGTCGCGAAAGTAGGCCATGGTCAGCACCTCGCGCGGTTTGGCTTCGATCTTGCGCAGGCACTCGTGCAGGGCCCAGGCCTGCTCGCTGGCGATGCTGGTGTCCATCGGGCCGGCGTGGTCATCCCCTAAGGTGTCGCTTAAATGCTCGTCAATGTCTTTACCCCCCAGCGCGCGCTCGGCCGTGCGCTTGCGCAAAAAATCCAGCGCCCTGCTGCGCACCACCACGCCCATCCAGGCCATCGGCGGGCTCAGGCTCGCGCGGTAGTCGGCGGCTATGCGCCAAATATTGAGGTAGGCGTCTTGCAGCACATCTTCTGCATGCTCGGTATTGCCCACTACGCGCATGGCCACGGCGTAGAGCTTGGAGCTGGTCTCGTCGTATAGCTGGCGCAGGGCAGCGGCGTCTTGCAGGGCCACGCGGTCAATCAGCGCGATCAATCGGACATCCAATAGGGGATCATTCATACAATAGTTCTTGGTTGGATCATTGCATCCACACAATGCGGTTGCTGCAAACTGTATACGTAAACCAAGGCATTATGGATTCACGCCATGAATTCATGCGCTGCCCAGCCGCTGCAATGTCCAGTAGCTGGCTAAAGCGAGCAAGGCCCATGAACCGCCGCGCACCACGACTTGCTCATAGCGATGCCAGCGCGCCACCACCCAATGCAGGCCACACCAAATGGCCACGCCCGCTATTTGCCCGGCCTCGACACCCAAGTTAAAGCCTGCCAAAGCCCAGGGCAGCAAAGTGTCGCTCACATTGGCCTCACGCATCAGGCCAGAGAACCCCAAACCGTGCACCAGGCCAAAGAACAAGGCCAATACATCGTTACGCAACCAGCGCACAGGGTACAAATTAAGCCATGCAGAAATGCCGATGCTGATGGCAATGGCCGGTTCGACCCAACCGGGCGCAGTGATCCAGCCCAGGGTGGCTGCCACTAGCGTGATGCAGTGTCCGATCGTAAAACCGGTAACGGTGCGCAGCAAAGCGCCTATACCGGGCCTGTGGTCTGGGGCTGCTAGCGCAGTGGCTTGTGCGTTGCCAGTGCGGCGCAGCATGATCGGCAGCATCAAGGCCAGTAAAAACGCCAAGTGATCGTAGCCTGTGGCAATGTGGTGAATCCCTTCTGGGAAAAACTGGGCGAAAGCGGCGGGCCCACTTTGGGCTGCACTAGATGGGCTCTCACCGCTGGGCCCACCCTGCACCGCGTGAATGCTTGCGGCGCGCAAGTTCACACTGGGCTTGGTGTGTGCAGACGCCACTGCGGCAACGCCCTGGCTTTGCAGTTGCCCGCCGATCAGCAGGCGGTGGGTTGCGTCAATGCCTTGCATCAGCTGGTAGGTGATCACAAACTCGCCCACTGGGCACACGGCGCTGGACCCCAAGCGCACGTAGGCACCGTCGCTGCGCTGCTCCAGAGACTCAAACCCCCAGCGCAAAGTTGCCCTTTTCCCATCGCACTGGAGCAGCAAGCCTTGGCCCACCCACTCTTGTATGGCGGGCAGGTTTTGGCGAATCTCGCCCCATTCCAAGGAGCGGTTGTTGTCTACATCCAAGGTGTCGATGGCTGCGTCTAGGTCGCGCAGGGCGATGGAGTACTTCAGAGTGGTGGGCTTATCGATAGCAGCGGTTGCTACGCTTGCAGTGGATGCGGCTGACACCTCTCCCAATTGCAAATAGGCGTCGCTGGCTTTGTGGGCCCACGCGGGGTTTGCCACACTGAGCAACATGCACAGCCAGGCCGACGCGATGGCGAGCACTCGCGGCACGGCCCGCCACTGCGCGTACAGTTTTTGGGACAAGGTCATCATATTTTTCCGACCTGCATGCTGTCGGCAAGCATGCTCGAGAGCCGCGCATCGCGCAGGCCCGTGGCGGCCACCTCAGCGCGCAGGCGCACCAGCTCGCTGGTGAGGCCCGCACGCTGCGCACTGTGCAGGGCCAGCCACCAGTCCGAAGGTTCTTTCTGCAAAGTGAGGTTGAGCCTGGCTGAGGGCCAGGCCCTGGCCGCGTCAGCGCCCAACCACAGGTGCGCCTGCGCCCGCTCGCGGGCATGGGTAGCGGGGTCGTCGCCGCGCTGCTCCAGCGCGGCAAAGCGTGCTTGCAGCTCGCTGGCCAGAGCTTGCCACTGCGGGATTTTTTGCTGCTTCATGGCGTAGGCCCGGCGCAGCAGCACGGCATCGCTAGCGGGTTGGTCGGCCAGCAGTTTGAGTGCCGCACCGGCCTGGTCGGTGCGCAGCAGCAAATCGGCCGCAGCCAGTGCGGTGTAGCCGTCGGGTGCCAGTGCCAGGCTGGCTTGGTAAGCGGCCAACGCAGCGCTGTCCCGGCCAGCGCGCTCTTCGCTCTCGGCCAGCAAAGAGCCTAGCCAAGCCTGGGTGCTGGCGTCCGGCGTTTGGCGCTGCAATGCGGTTAGGCCGCGACGGGCCTCGTCGTGCTTGCCTTGCAGGGAGGTGGTTTCCAGTTGACAGGCTGCGCCGTGCACCGCAGCGCCTGCGCGCGTGACTTGCGCACACGCAGCTATGGCCGCGGGGTAATTGCCAGCCACGCGCTCCAGCGTGGCCAAGGTAAGCCAGCCTTGCGCATGCTGAGGCTCACGCTGCAGGGCTTGGGTAAGTACCGTTTTAGCGGCAGCAAACTCATGGCGGCTTTGTTGCACGGTGGCTTGCAATACGGCCAGCTCTACCGGCGCGTCGCTGCGTCCCCACCAAGGGGCCAGGCTGGTCTGGGCACGGCCTAGGTAGCGCACATCTGCTGTCTGGCGCGCTAAGTTAATTGCTTGCCTGGCAGCCAATGCTGCTGCTTGCGGCGTTTGAGTGGCTGTAGTGTTTGCTGCGCGCACGCGTGGCGGCAAAGTCTCGATTACTTGGCTGTCGCTCGTGGGCTGCCAATCGCGGCCAGCCGCCTGCGCGAGGGCGCCGGTGGCAGCCAGCAAAACAATTGCCAGACGCACATAAAAGGGTGAACAAAAAAAATTCATTTAGAGTGTTCCCGCACGCTTTAAAAAGAGAGTCGGCGCACCATCGGCACGCCGACCCAAGGGGGGAGAAAAACAATACGCCTTAGACGCTCGGATCCGGCTCGTCGGTATCGCTGCTGGCCAATACCGAGTCAGCGTCTAACAAGGGCTCAGCAGTGTCTTTGCTGGCACTGGCTTCCAAGTTAACGAAGGTGAAAGCACCGGCTGAACTGGTGGTGGCCGAGGTTGGAATCTCGGTCGTGACGACCGGTGGTGGTACGGGTGGCGTGACGGGCGCGGGCAACGAACTGCTGTCGCCACAGGCTGCCAATAGCACCGTGGCTGCGCCCAATGCCAGCAGCAAGGGACTGGTTGAATAGAGTTTCATACTAGTTTCTCCTTAGTGGCTGCGCAATTACTTGGAACCCGCCAAAGGCGTGTTCAAGTAAGGGAAGCTGGTGAGGAAAGGCACTACCGCTTGGTCTACGCCGTCATGTACATTGGCCGCTGTGGCACCCAAGGGCACGCTGGAGGCTTTGCACGCGGATGTCACTCCAGCCACACCAGGTATGCTGTTGAGCTTGAGTCCATCGTTGTCGCCGTTGATCACGCACAGGCCACCCAACACCGCCACCAGCGCGATGTCCACCACGTCGTCTTTAGGACGGCGACCGTTGGGGAAACCGGCCAGGTCTTTGGCGTTGCCCAAATTGGCCAGGCCTCCCACACGCAGCACCTCACCTGCCACACCCAAACGGTTTTGGTCCGCAAACTGCACAGGAGCGATAGCGGTATTCAGACGCAGCATTTCTGATGGCGTGACGGTGGCAGGTTTGTTCACGCCGGTAATACCGGTGAGGAACACCGTGGCCAGATCGGTACGCGGGATGTTGGTGGGCGCAAGGCCTGCCGCATCACCTGCCAACACCAAGCCCAGCAAGGCGGGCAAGGTGGGGTTGGTCACGTAATCCAAAAACTGGCCGTCGCCGTTGGGCTTGGAGGCGTTGAACTTGTCTTTGTCTTTCAAGCCAATCACCACTTCGTTGACCAGCGGGTTGCCCAAACGCGAGACTTGGGTCCACGCACCACCCACTTTTTCGGTGGTTTGCAAACCCGACACTGGCTTACCAGAGAGCACGCGCGCCTGGCGCAGGCTGGCCGTGGTCCAGCCGCCAATTACAGGGTCAGTACCCCCTGTCAAGCAGTCTTTGTGTACTTCCAGCGCCATCGAGGTGATGTTGCTGTTCTGGATCGAATTGGCAGCAAACGCGTTGATCAGCGCGGGGTTGGTTATCTGCGCTGCGGTTGCGTTCACCAGATCAAAAATCGGCCCCAGGTTAACGGCAAAGCCTTCTTGGCGCTGGCCTACAAACACCTTACCGGTATCTTTGCCTGCGGGGCAACCGGGAATTTTGATGCTGTGGATATGCTTGCCTGCATAGGTGGCGTAGGCTGCGTCATTGCCCAAGGTTTTGACACCGATATAGTCCACCGGTTTTTCAAACGTAGCGCTACCGGCTGCCTTGGTGACGGCTTGGACCGCGCCCTTGCGGCGGTCACCGCGCACCACGTTCACGGTGTAGCTCTCATTCACATTCAGGTTGGCATCCGACAGGTTGGACACGCCGCCTGCCTGGATCAAAGGAATAGCGACCATCTTTTGCGCTGCGCCCACACCAATAGGCAAGGCTACGTTGTTGAGCTTGTTGTTAAAGCGGAACTGAAAGGTAATGTCTTCTGCCGCATCACCGTTGTTGTCGATATGGATCTCGTACAAAGCGTTCGGGTCCATCGAAAAGTAGTTAGGGCCGCCGTAAGGGCCTTGCAGTGGCTGGTAGTTGGCGATCAAAGTGACGTAGTCGCTGCGCCCACCGGTGCCGTTGGCGGCGATGCCTTCGTAGCTGCGGAACATATAAAAGTCCGTGCCGTCCACTTTGGGGCTAGTGGTAATGAACGGTGCCTCTCGGTGGCTAGACGCCACGCTGAAACCTGCGGTGCAGGCTGCTGCTGCTGCCAGCACCCCTAAGCTTAGTTTTTTGAATCGCATGATTGCTCCTGATAAAGATGATTGGCGGTATGCCATCATGGATACGCGGGCAACAGTTGGATAGATTCAAACGGCAGCACCATTTGTTTGTTTCAAAATGTTGAATCCAAAACCTGCCCAAGTACGTAACACAAGCAACACCATGTTTTGTTAAAGGGCGAACGATGAATACAAGTACCACAGCCTTCCTGCTGTGCAGCCTCCTGGCGGGCAACGCCGCGCAGGCGGAAACCGGCAAACTATTGCTGACGGGCGGCGTAAGCAGCGTTGACGGCGCGGCGGGCGGCGGCCTGACCCCTTGGGCGGTGATTGGCAGCCAAGCCAGCGCGGGCGAGCTGGGCGCTACTGCACACTTCAGCCGCGCCACCACCACCGACTACAGCTTGAACAGCTACGGCGCGGCGCTGGGAATTCACGACAGGTTTGAACTGTCTGTCGCCAGGCAAGACCTTAAAACCGGTATCACCGGCGTGCTGCTGGGCCTGCCTGGGCTGCATCTGCGCCAGACCATTGTGGGCGGCAAAGTCAAAATCGCGGGCGACTCAGTGTTGGACAGCGACAGTTGGGTACCGCAAATTGCAGCGGGTGTGCAGGTCAAATCGCTCGACTCCAGCGGGCTAGACCCCACGCTGTCTGCGCTGGGTGCCAAGCGCTCGGGGGTAGACGCTTACGTAAGCGCCACTAAACTGTTTTTAGCTCAAGGCTTGCTGGTCAACGGCACTTTGCGCGCTACCAAGGCCAATCAAAATGGCTTGCTCGGCTTTGGCGCCACCTTGGGCGGCGACCAAACCAGCTACCGCTTGCAGCCTGAGATATCGGTGGCCCTGCTACTGCGAAAAAACCTGGCAATCGGTGCAGAGTACCGCAGGATGCCTAACCGCTTGCAAGCGGCAGGCCAAGCTGCAGGCTTGGCCGATGGCCTGCGCGCGCAAGACTGGAAAGATATTTTCGTAGCCTGGGCACCCAACAAACATCTGTCGGTAACTTTAGCCTATGTAGACCTGGGCACCATCGTGCCGGCAACCACTGCCAAGCGCCGCCAAACAGGTAGTTACCTGTCGGTGCAGGCTGGGTTTTAACAACTGAGTTGTTTCAAGGAAAGACCATACACATGAAAAAATTATTTGCGATTGCCGCCTTGGTAATGGGCAGCCTCAACGTTGGCACCGCCATGGCAGACGACAGCCTGTACCAAAGCTTCGGCCAAAAAGCAGGCCTCACGGCATTGATGGAAGACTTTGTGCCCCGCCTGCTCAAAGACCCGCGCATGGAGCCCTTTTTTGCAAAGACCAACCAGCAAAATTTTAAGGAACAACTGGTTAACCAGATTTGCCAAGTAACCGGCGGGCCCTGCGTGTACAAAGGGGTGGACATGAAAACCGCGCACAGTGACCACGACATCACCAAAGGCAACTTCAACGCTTTGGTGGAAGTGCTGCAAGAGAGCATGGACGCGCAAAAAATTCCGTTCCGGGCGCAAAACAAATTGCTGGCGCTGCTCGCGCCGATGCACCGCGATGTGATCACGGTGAAATAACCCGGTGTCAACCCACATCCCTCGCAAAGGAAACCCTATGACCTCACTTTACTTGGCTCCAAAGGCCCGCCCCCGCTCCCTCCTCACCAATTTTGCGCTCTGCGCCGCACTGGCTGGCGCATGGCCACTGGCCCACGCAGCCTCACTGAGCGTGACCGTAGTGGACAAAGAGGGCAAGCCTGCGCAAGATGCGGTGGTGGTGCTGGTGCCATCAGCCAAAGGCGCGCCTAAAACGGCCTTGCCTTTGATGGCGACAATTGCCCAAGAGAAGATGCAGTTTATCCCCGCAGTCACCTTGGTAGGGGTCGGTGCCAAAGTGCGCTTTGTCAACAACGACCCGTGGGATCACCATGTGCGCGGCGGAGCAGGCGGCATGGCCCAACTCAGCAGCGCTGCTGCACCTGCGGGTTTTGAGCTTCGCCTGGAGGGCAAATCAGAGGGTAAATCTGCCAAATTCATCGAAGTGAGTCTGGACAAAACCGGCCCGCAAAGCGCCGTGTTGCTGAGCTGCTTTTTGCACGGCTCTATGCGCGGCAGCGTGTATGTCAGCGAGTCGCCATGGGCCGCCAAAACCGGGGCCAACGGCTTAGCCCAGTTTGACGACCTGCCCGAGGGCCCGGTACAAATCAAAGTCTGGCATGGCGAGCAATTGGTTGACCTGCCAACCAAGCAACTCAAGCTGGATGCCACGCCAGCCGCGCAGACCATCCAACTGCAAGTGGTGCCGCGCCGCAGCCGGGTGTAGATGTTTTTGGGAATGGGTGATTTGCAGCTGATCCTTGGCGGGTTAGCTGCTTTTGCTTTTGCTTTTGCTTTTGCTTTTTAGTTTTGTACCGGATCAGGCCAGCGGTGCACTTAGCTCCGCGGCTGTCCAATCCAAGCACATGGGCGTACAAACACCCAGTGCCTTATCCATGCGTCCTCAAGTAAAGCGCTAAATCGCTCAGACCGCGCGCCAAAAAATGTAGTCCGCTTGGTACTTGACGATTTCTTTGCTGCGCAGCGCCGCAGCGTCACAAGCACGCGCAGGGGCTACGCCGCCTTGGGTGGCCACGCGCTGAATGTAGCTCACGCCTTGCATGGCGCCCTCCCCCATCGCAGCATTGGCCTTGACCAATTGCAGCGGAATCGCCCCAGGCTGGGCGGGGGCCACGGCCAATTGGGTAGCGGTAATTTTGGAGCCATCATTGCTTTGCCAAGTGGCTGGTGGGCCAAAGTACTTACCCACTTCTTTACCGCTACGGTCTAGCAGCTTGGCGTCAGGCCCGACAAAGACCCATTCATAGGCATCGGGCATATTGGCCTTGGTGCGGCACTCATACGTAATCAGCCCGCTGCCCACAGTTTCCATCGCCACCTTGTGACCTGCTGGCACCTGCACGGCCGCAGGCAGTGCGCTTTGGTCGAAGGCCTTGGCCTGCATACCACCCGAGCCCATGGCACAGGCGCCCAACAGCGCGGCCACCGACACCATCCCCAAAGAATTCATGATGCGACGCATATGCGTACTCCTGTAAAAAGTTAAAGACACAGGGGATACGCGGCAGCGTGGGCTTTGGATTCAACTTTGCTTTTTGCGAGCCCATTTGGGCTCAAATGCACCATGGAACCGATCTGGGCCAGTTGACACACACTTTCTGCGGACTTGCATTGAAATCCATGTGTTTGACAAGGAGTCTGTGATGTCTATTAACGAGTTGGCACGCATCAAACGCTGGCATGTGGCCCAAAAGGCGCAGCACCCGCTGGGGTGCCACCTGTGTGGGATGCCGTGCTGACCGTGTGGTTAATGGGCTGGGTGGGCATTTTGCCCGCCTTGACAGTCAACGAATGGGTGCTGATCGCTTGCGCGCTCGTCATTAGCGCGCCAGTCTCATACATGCATTTACGTGCATTTCCGGGCGCAGGCGCACCACCGGCATACCCTGCGCTGTGACTGGTCGGGCCTGCGTTTCTGAGAGTGGCAAACCGTTTTCACCCCAAATAGAACTCCTCATTTCATAGCTGCTCCCGCTATATTTTATTGGTTTACAGCCCGATACGCACCTGGAAAACGGCACCAAACTGCCAAATTAGCAGCGTTTGGCCAATTTTCATGCTCCTGAGGGCGTCCGAACGTTTCGAGACGGTGTTTTTGACTGGTTTTTAGGGCGTAAATCAGCTCTAAGATCAATAAAATAATGCGGGAGAAGCTATGTAATACATAGCACCTAGTTTGCGTGCAAGTCATCCGATGCAGCCCCAGCCAGGGGCCAATGCTGCGGTAGAGCCCAAGTGGGAAGCTACACTTAAGGCCCATGAGGAGAAACGCCATGCAGTGCTTTGAATTGACCACCACCGGCTCCATCAGCCACCTGATTTTGAACCGCCCCGAGGCCATGAACACCATGCACCCGCTGTTTTGGCGCGAGCTGGATGAGGTGTTGACCCAGGTCCAGCGCGAGGGCACGGCCCGGGCGCTGGTGATCTCGTCTACCGGCAAGCACTTTAGCGCCGGTATGGCGCTGGAGACCTTTAGCAGCGCGATTGCCATGGACGACCAAACCCCCGAGGGGCGGGCGGCGATTTTTGACTCTTTGACCGACATGCAGGCCACCTTTACCAAACTGGAGACTTTGCGTATCCCGGTGATTGCCGCCATCCAAGGCGGTTGCATTGGCGGCGCGGTAGACATGGTCACCGCCTGCTGCATCCGCTACGCCACGGCCGAGGCGTTTTTCTGCATCCAGGAGATCAATATTGGTATGGTGGCCGACGTGGGCACCTTGCAGCGCCTGCCCAAGCTGATTCCCGAGGCCATCGTCAAAGAATACGCTTACACGGGCCGCCGCCTGCCCGCTGCCAAGGCGCTGACCTACGGCTTGGTGAACGAGGTGTTTGACACGCCTGCGCTGATGCTGGCCGCCGCCTTGCAAACCGCCAGCGAGATTGCCAGCAAGCCGCCTGTGGCCATTTGGGGCACCAAACAGGCTATCCACTACGCGCGCGACCACAGCACCGAAGACGCGCTCAAGCAAATGGGCTGGCTGCAAGCCGGCATTTGGAGCAACGCCCATGTGCGCGAGGCCGTGACTGCGATGAAGGAAAAGCGCGCCGGGCAGTTTACGCCATTGAGTAAACTGGTGGCATTCAAAGACGCTGCTTGATACAGCTGCTGAAGATACCTTCTCAAGACGCCCCCACGACACATGTATTTTTTGCTTTCCCCAGCCAAGTCTCTGGACTACGACACACCCGTTGCCAAAGACGTGCCGCACACCCTGCCGCAGTTTGTCCCGCAGTCCACCGAGCTAATCAAACTGCTCAAAACCCAGTCCCCCCAGCAAATTGCCCAGCTGATGGATTTAAGCGATGCCCTGTCCGCCCTAAACGTGGCGCGCTACCAAGCTTGGAGCTCCAAGTTCACAGCGAAGAACTCCAAGCAAGCCATGTTGGCCTTTAACGGCGATGTTTACGAAGGGCTGAACGCCGCCAGTTTGGCCGCTGCAGACTTGGCCTGGGCCCAGCAGCATGTGGGCATGCTCAGCGGCCTGTACGGCTTGCTGCGCCCGCTGGACTACATGCAGCCCTACCGGCTGGAGATGGGCACCACGCTTGCCAACGCCAAGGGCAGCAATTTGTACAAGTTTTGGGGCCCGCAGATTGCCCAATACGTCAATGCACAGTTGGTGCTAGACAAAGAACCCGTCGTGGTGAACTTGGCCAGCCAGGAGTATTTCAAGTCGGTTGACCGCAAAGCCCTGCAAGCCCGGGTGGTGGAATGTGTGTTTGAGGAATACAAACCGGCGGGCTATAAAGTGGTCAGCTTTTTTGCCAAGCGCGCACGCGGGCTAATGGCCCGCTACGCGATAGAAAAGCGCATCACCACGGTGAAAAAACTCACTTCATTCAATGTCGAGGGCTACACTTTTACAGCGGTTGTATCGCAGCCAGACCGTCTGGTATTTCGGAGGAAAGTATGACACAAGCTATCACACCCGAGTTGCGGCAGTGGATTGTGGCCCAGGCGCAGCAAGGTTTTGCAGCCGATGCGGTGCTCAAGTCCATGATGGACTCGGGCTGGAAAGAAGAGGTGGCCATCGAGGCGCTGGAGACCACGCTACGCGACCACCTGGCGAGCGTGCAAAAGCCAGGGACAGAGAACCCGCTTGCTTTGCCACCTGCTGTGGCGGTGCCGCGTCCCGCCGTGGAGGAGTCGCCGCTGTATCTGGATGCAGGCGACCGCCGCGTCAGCGTGCTCAGCAGCGTAAGTAACCCGCACATTGTGGTGTTTGGCAACGTGCTGTCCGACGAGGAATGCGACGCGCTGATAGCCGCTGCCAAGCCGCGCATGAACCGCTCGCTCACGGTGGCCACCAAAACCGGCGGCGAAGAGCTAAATTCGGACCGCACCAGCAACGGCATGTTCTTTCGCCGCGATGAAAACGACGTGGTCAAAACGCTAGAGGCGCGTCTGGCCGCCTTGGTAAATTGGCCGGTAGAAAACGGCGAAGGTCTGCAAATACTGCACTACCGCCCGGGCACCGAATACAAGCCGCATTACGACTACTTTGACCCCAACGAGCCCGGCACGCCCACCATTTTGAAACGCGGCGGCCAGCGCGTGGCCACCATCATCATGTACCTGAGTGAGCCCGAAAAAGGCGGTGGTACCACCTTCCCCGATGTGCAGTTGGAAGTAGCCCCCAAGCGCGGCAACGCGGTGTTCTTCAGCTACGACCGCGCCCACCCCAGCAGCAAATCGCTGCACGGCGGCGCACCGGTGATAGCGGGTGAAAAGTGGATCGCTACCAAGTGGCTGCGCGAGCGACGTTTTGAGTAATTTATATACATTATGGGCAATGAGCCCAACAGAATATTGCGGGAGCAGCTATGAAAATAATAGTTAATGGCGTAGCGATAGAGATCGAAGACACCGGCGGCGCCGGCGTGCCGGTGCTGCTAGTAATGGGGCTGGGCATGCAGCTGGTAGCCTGGCCGCCGGCCTTGGTGCAAAGCTTGGTCGATGCAGGTTACCGCGTGCTGCGCCTGGACAACCGCGACATCGGCCTGAGCCAACATTTTGACGAACTGGGCACGCCAAACATGCTGTGGGCCATGGTCAAGTACCGTTTGGGCTTGACCATCCAACCGCCTTACAGTTTGCACGACATGGCGCAGGATGCAGTGGGTGTGCTAGACAGTTTAGGAATCCCCCAGGCGCATGTGGTGGGTGTGTCGATGGGCGGCATGATTGCGCAGCGCATGGCCCTGGCCGCACCGCAGCGCCTGCACAGCCTCACCAGCATCATGAGCAGTAGCGGCGCGCGCGGCCTGCCCGCGGCGCAGCCGCATGTTTTGCGCTCGCTGATGGCCCGGCCTGCCGGTAAAGACAAGGCCGCCATCGTTGCCCACTACGAGCGCCTGTTTGGCATTATCGGCAGCCCCGGTTTTCCGATCGAGCCGCCGATGATGCGCGAGCGTATTGTGGCGGGCATCGAGCGCAGCTACCACCCGGCGGGCACGGTGCGGCAAATGGCCGCTATTGCCGCCGACAGCCAG
>JAYWHJ010000300.1:0-6827 GCA_043777795.1 Polaromonas sp.
CGGGGAGGCTGGTACCGGGCAACTTGTTCGTGTTTTATCCATTATGAAATCCCTGTCTACGACCTTGCGTCTTTGCGCATTGGCATGCGCCTGCGCGTCTTGCATATCCAGTTTGGCGCAAACCGCCGCGCAACTTCCTGCCGTGGTCATTACCGCCAGCCGCAGCGAGCAGCGTGTGCAAGATGCATTGCCTGCCACCACGTTGATCACCGCTGCCGACATTGAGCGGGTGCAAGTATCTGACTTGCCCACGCTGCTGCGCCAGGTCACCGGCGTAGAAATTACCCAGACTGGTGGGCAGGGAAAGCAGTCCAGTGCATTTGTGCGCGGCGGTGCATCGCGCCACACCTTGGTGCTGATCGATGGCGTGCCCATCAATACGTTGAGCTTTGGCAGCGCATCGATAGAGCACATACCTCTGGCCAATGTGGAGCGCATAGAGATTGTGCGCGGCAACGTGTCAGCTTTGTACGGCAGCGCCGCCCTGGGCGGTGTGATTCAAATTTTTACCAAAGAAGCCACTGGCGCTCCCAAGCTGGGCGTGACGATACAAACTGGCTCGCGCGGGCTGCGCCAATTGGACGCCTCTGGTACCGTCAAGCTGGCCAGCGGCACCCGGCTATCTGCCACCGTACAAGAGCTGCATGATGGCGGCCTGAACGCTATTGACCAGGCCAAGCTGCCGGGTACCAACCCCGACACGGACGGCTACAAACGCCGTGCGGTGTCTTTTGGCCTGTTGCAAGACATTGGCGCTGCCACCGTCGGCCTGCGCCTGCGCGATGCCAACGGCAGCACCCAGTACGACAGCGGATTTGGCCCCGCCACCCAAGCCGACGAAAGCAGATTTACCGAGCGCGGCGCAGCGCTGGATATGGTGCTTAAGGCCACTCAAGCCCTAACCATCAAAGCGGCTGTGACCAGCAGTGCCAATAAACTCGATGCGAAGGTCACCGCCTTCCCTTACTTTGTCAACTCCAAAAGCCAAGGCACGAGCATCGGTGCAGACTGGCAGCTGAGCAATGCCCAGCGCGTCACGGTAGGCCTGGAAAACACCAAACAAACCATTGCCAGCGACACGGTGTATGTCAAAGATGCGCGCAAGCAAAGTAGCGCGCGCTTGGGCTACCAAGTCGACTTGGCCCAACATCAGTTGCAATTCAATTTGCGGCACGATAAATACAGCGACTTTGGCAGCGCATCCACCTATTTTGCAGGTTATGCCTACCGTATCAGCGACGCCTGGCGCGTCAATGCCTCTGCATCGACGGGCTTCAATGCGCCTAACTTCAACGACTTGTATTACCCCTTTGGTGGCAATCCGCTGCTCAAGCCCGAGCGCCTCCAGTCCCGCGAGATGGGTGTGCAATTCGCCCAAGCGGGTCAGGAATTGCGTGCGGTCTATTTTGCCAACCGCTATACCGATTTGATCGGCTATGACAGCACGTTCACCAGCGTCAATATCGACAAGGCCAAAAACAATGGCATCGAAGTGAGCTGGCGCGGCCGCTTTGGCAACACCTCGGTCAATGCCGGTCTCACATCGCAAAACCCGCTGGATGGCACCACTGGCAAGCGCCTATTGCGCCGTGCCAAAACGCTGGTCAATGCAGGGATCAGCCAAGACATCGGTGCGTGGAATGTGGGCGGCAACCTGCGCTACAGCGGCGCGCGCGAAGATCGTTTTACCAACCCTGCTACCTTTGCCTCCGGCAGCACCACGTTGCCCAGCTTCACCGTCTTGGACTTGAACGCCAGCTACGCTCTTAACAAGTCTTTCAAAGCCTTTGGCCGCGTAGACAATTTGCTGAACAAGTCGTATGAAACCATCTACGGCTACCGGCAGGTGCCGCGCGGCGTGTTTGCGGGTGTTAGCTGGACGATGCAGTAAGCCGGTAATCTCGTTGGCGCCTTGCATGCACAAAACGTCCACAACGCCATCCTATAAAGCGCATATGGCTACGGTTTGTACAGCTACCGTGGCGCTGGGTGTGGGCTTGGCATTAGCCTGCGATTGGCGGCAAGTGGGCAGCGTGTGGATGGCAGCGTAGCGCGCTAACTCCTTACCGGGCGCGCTCTGGCACTTGGTGTGCACACCGCCTGCCTGCTCTCGTACAAACCGTCAAGTCCGCTTTGCTGTGGACGAAACACAATCATCATTTGGGGAGCACATCACTTGAGCATCGCCTTAACGGCGCCATGCCACAAAACAGGCAGTTTTTCCCAGCCTGCTGCATTGGGATGAATCTCATTGATCCAGTCGCCACTATCCTCCGTGGGGTCTTGCGCAGTAGGTGTGTCGTAGCTATTGAGAAAAATGGGCATGTCTGCATGCTTATCGCCCTGCACGAGATCGTAGAGCTTGGCAAAGTGGGGGTCGAGGTACTGCGTGATCAAGAGCGCCACCACGTCTTGCTTGACGCAGTCGCGCCCTTGTGCAGGAGCGGGAAGCCCGGGCATGTTCTTCAAGATTCCTTGCCCAGGGGCCGGGTCGCGCGCTGCGTCGATAAAGTCGTTACCGGCGGCGCTGAGCAAAAGCGCGTCAAGCTTTCAGGCAAAAGTGTGGCGCAACCAATCCGAAAAATCTGTATGCAAACACTCGCCCACGCGGCGCATCGTGTCGCCAAACATGGAGCAGTTCACAGTCGGTACCGAGTGGCCGGCATTGTCCATCGCCTCTGTCAAGTAGCTGGGCAGTGAGGCTGTGGTCAGTGAGCTGGAGTCCATCTACGCGTCACCTTCAGTCAAAAAGCGGTACTTGAACTTCTCGGGCGCCAAACCCGTGGCCACATAGCGGTCAAAGTCCCAGCTGCACACGACAACAGATGCCATGGCTACCCCTTTGTGTGGTTTAGATTGTGTGGCGGTGTAGCACGATATCGCCAGTTGGGTAGGCCACGCAAGGCAAAACATAGCCCTGCGCTTTTTCCTCATAGCTCAGGCCCGGCCATTCGATGGCGTAGCGCACGCTGCCTAGCGAGAGCTGGCCTATGCAAGTGCGGCAAGTGCCGTTGCGGCAAGAGTTGGGCCACACCACCAAGGCTTGTTCGGCAGAGTCGAGCAAGGTTTGCTCTGCTGATGCGAGAAAGCGCCGTTGGCCGTCTCTGGTGACCTGCGCGGTGCAGCTGAAAATTTGATCGTCCATACCCCAAGCGTACCGCGAAAATCTTGTAAGCTGTGGCCTTGCAAACAAAGCTGCGGTTTCCAGCCCAGCAAGCTGCCCCCTCATTCCTGTCCCATCTGAACCTCTACATCCCATGCCGCTCACCACCATCGAAATAGAAACCGCTCCCAACCCCCGCGCCACCGTGCTGCTTATGCACGGTCTGGGCGCGGATGGCAACGACTTTGTTCCCATTGCCAAAGAGCTAGACCTGAGCGGCGTGGGTCCCGTGCGGTTCGTCTTCCCCAACGCACCGCAAATCCCAGTCACCATCAACGGCGGCATGCGCATGCCCGCTTGGTACGACATCATCGGCGCTGACCTGGCCAAGCGCGAGGACGAGACAGGCCTGCGCGCTTCGCGGGACGCTATCGAGGTACTGCTTGCGCGCGAAAAAGAGCGCGGCATTCCCGCAGAGCGCATCGTCATCGCAGGCTTTTCCCAAGGTTGCGCCATGGCCCTGCTCACTGGCCTGCGCCACGCCGAACGCCTGGCCGGCATCGTCGCCCTGTCGGGCTATTTGCCCCTGGCAGCAACCACGGGGGCTGAGCGCCATGCCGCAAATGCCCAAACCCCCATCTTTATGGGCCACGGCCAACAAGACGGTGTGGTGCTGCTCAATCGCGCCAGCGCCTCGCACGACGCATTACAGGCGCTGGGCTACCACGTAGACTGGCACGAATACCCGATGGCCCACTCGGTGTGCATGGAAGAGATCGAGGATTTGAACCAGTGGCTCAACCGGGTGCTGGCCAAGGTGTGATGCGCAAAACGGGTGTGTGGCGCTGTAGCGCCAACTAAAGGCCCGCTAAGTCGTACAATACAGGGTTGCCCAAACCGGGCAGCAACTAACCCCGGGCGCTTTTTGCCCACACCACCACAGACTCAATGGCAAAAGAAGACTTAATTGAAATGCAGGGCAAAGTGACCGAAGTGTTGCCCGATTCGCGCTTTCGCGTCACGTTGGAGAACGGCCACGAGCTGATCGCCTACACGGGCGGCAAAATGCGCAAAAACCACATCCGCATCATCGCTGGTGATGCAGTGTCTCTGGAGCTTTCGCCCTACGACCTCACTAAAGGCCGCATCATGTTCCGCCACATTGCTGGCCGCCCAGGCCCCGCACCACGCCGCTGACCTGCGGCCCCTTTAAATGTGTCTGCCAGTACATTTTGAGGGAGAACTGTATGTGTCAATCTCATTTGCGGCTAGAAACTGCTGCTTTTTGTCTGGCCGGTGCTAACGTCTATGGCACTGGTCTGGCTACTTGCGAATCGGGCCCCAAATCAGGCTGGCATCCGGTAGAAAAACTGTAGCAAATGCTCGAAGGCAAATGCTGACCGTGCGCTGCGTGAAAGAAGATGGCGGCAGCCATGAGGGCTATGCCCTGAACGAAAAAGGCCAGCGTGGGGCGTATTAGTTTTACCCCGTCACCCTGCAGCCGTTGGCTACTAAAGCCCGTTGATCCAAGCCGCTGGAAAAACCGCTGGTCCAGCCTGCTAAATAAAACCGCTCACAGCCAGCCACAAGTGCCTCGCTCGAGTGGCAGCGCGCGCCCACTTCTCCATTCAGCCGAAAAACTGCCACCCAGCCTCTCTGCAGCATAGGCGTGCGTCCGCTGCACTGGACGCTAGCTATTGCGATGATCACCAGTTTCCTAGCTCACGACAACGCTGGCAAAGTGGAGGAGTGGGCTGGCTACGGGGCGCTGACCGCGGCCAGCCTGCGCCTGGTGCTGGGCTTTGTGGCCGGTAGTTACTGGCACTTTAGCGAGTTTGTGCACGGCGTGGGCGCTACCCTGGCCTACGCCCGCACCGTGTGGCGCCGCTGCGAGCTGCGCTCTCTGGGTCAGAACCGCTGGGTGGCTGGATGGTGCTGGTGATACTGCTTGATGCGGTCGGCGCAGGCATTATGGGTTGGATTGTCTATCACCGACCGTTTTTGGGGCGTAGCCTGGGTGGCCGACCCGCACGAACTGCTTGGCGAGGCCTTGCCTGTACTCTTGCTGCCGCACTTAGACGGCGCTATTTTTACCTATCTGCGGCGCGGTGAAAACCTGGTAGCCACCATGCTGCATGGGCGCAAACCCGCGGCAGGCTCGAACGCTGTGGTTTGATCAGGTTGGAGTACTGGCCGCCTTGCGGTCAGCAGCCACTTTTTGCACGCTGGGACGCTCACCCATCAGCTTCAAATACGATTTGTAGTCGATGCCAGCCGCAGTCAGCATGTCTTCGCCGTAGACCGCTTTGGTAGCCATGCCCAGCGCGGGGAGGCAGGCGTAAGCAGAGCAGTCGGCCTGGGTAAAGGTGTCGCCCGCCACAAAAGGAGCAAACTTGGCCAGTTGTTTGAACGCAGGGATGTTTTTCTCCAGTTGGGTGCGCACGCGCGTTTTGGTGCCGTCGCTGACCGTACCGCCAAAAAACGCCTGGGCATACAGGTCGCGCACCACCAGCTCCAGGTGCAGCTCCATAAAAATAATCAGCTCGCGCACTTTGGCTGCGGCATACGGGTCAGCGGGCAGCAGAGCGGGAGTAGGGTAGGCTGCTTCGATGTATTCCATGATGGCCTGGCTCTCACACATACCGCCTTGCGCGGTGCGGATAAAGGGCACTTTGGCCAGCGGCGATGCAGCCAGTACCGCAGGGTCGGTGCTCTTGGTCATCACCATTTCTTCGGTAAACGGCACGTTCTTTTCCAGCAAAGCCAGCTTGACCGTGTTGTAGTAGTTGGAGATGGGGAAACCGCAGAGAGTGAGCATGATGAAGCCTTTAAAAATCACAATTATCTGCTTAGTTTATTGGCAGCCGTGGCACCCGCGTGCCACACAGGGGACAATACGGGGTTAGGCCCCACCGTCGCGGGTCTGTCGACTAAAGAGAAAAACATGGCTATCCAGTGGTTCCCCGGGCATATGAATGCCACCCAAAAAGCCATCGCGGAGCGCGTGAAGGCGATTGACGTGGTGATCGAGTTGCTGGACGCGCGCCTGCCCGGCTCCAGCGCCAGCCCGATGATTGCCGAGCTGACTGCGGGCAAGCCCGCGCTCAAGGTGCTGAACAAGCAAGACCTGGCCGACCCCGAGCGCACCACCCAGTGGCTGGCGCACTACAACGCCTTGCCCGGCACCCGCGCGCTGGGCCTGGACGCCAGCATGAAGGCCCCCGCCAAAGCGCTCATAGCTGCCTGCCACGAGCTGGCCCCCAAGCGCGGCGGTGTGGTCAAGCCCATGCGGGTGCTCATTTGCGGCATACCCAACGTGGGCAAGTCCACCTTGATCAATACCCTCACCGGTAAAAAGCACGCCAAAACAGGCGATGAGGCGGGCATAACCAAGCTGGAGCAGCGCATTACCTTGGCGGACGATTTTTACCTGTACGACACCCCCGGCGTGCTGTGGCCGCGCATCATCGTGCCGCAAAGTGGCTACAACCTGGCCGCCAGCGGTGCAATAGGCCGCAACGCGTTTGACGAGCAAGAGGTAGCCATCGAGTTGGCCGCCTACCTGCAAGCCAACTACCCCAGCCAGGTAGAGGCGCGCTACAAGCTGACCGGCGTGGCCGACATGACCGACGAGGCCTTGCTGATCGAAGTAGGTAAAAAGCGCGGCGCGCAGGCGGGCGGCAAAAAATTTGACATGCAAAAAGCGTCAGAAGCGCTGATCTAC
>JAYWHJ010000301.1:0-6803 GCA_043777795.1 Polaromonas sp.
GCCGGTAGACACCGGGTTGCTCCATTGAAAACGAGGCTGCAACTCCATTGAAAAAGCGCAAGCGCCCGCTTTCATCACTTCCTTGGAGAGCGGCTTGAAACCAGGCATTGGCGTCTGCACGGCTGGGTTGCTGGCCTCCCGCGTCCAAGGCCGGGCAGTGCACACCCACCGTGACCGGGTAGCCCACTACATCATTGAAAGCGATGGCGGCGCCGTGGTTTGGGCTGGTGTTGCCATGGAGTTCCAACTCGAATTCAAAATTTTGGGAAATGCTCTCTTGGCCTTGTAGGTTGACCAGACGAAAAGTTTCGTCACTGAGTACGCGGCCATCAGCTAAAAAAAGCGCCACGTGCAGGTACACCAAGGGCGCAGGCGTGAGCTTGCCGACGGCGGTAGCCAGGGCTGGGACGGCCATGTTCATGGGCTAACCCGGCTAGCGCGCTGGACGCTGCCAGCACCTGTGACAGTTGACACGCCAAAGTCGTGCGGCGCGGGCGTATCGTAAGCGTTCACGTTTAGGCGTACGCTGCGCAAGTGAGTGCGTGGGCCCAATCTGACCGAGCTAGTGGAGCCTGAGCGGCTTCGTGACTTGAGCCAGGCGGTTTGCCCTAGGCGCAACCCGGCTTGGCCGGGCGCGGGTCTGGCACTTAGATGCGACGGGGGAATGCTGCGTTCTGGTACCAATATGTCAATTTCTGCATCGTGGCGGCGGTTCAGCATCAGGCGCACTAGCGCGACCAGTGCGGCATAGCCGTTGGTGTCATCGGGTGGCGTCAATTCGGTTGAAGTTTGGTGCGCTCGCCATTGGCGTTGCAAGTCGCGGGCGGTGGGTAAAGTTGCTGGCAATGTTGCCAGTGACAGGTCACGGGTTGGCAATAAAGCCACCATGGCCGCGTAAGGCAATGGCCCCAAAGTCAGCTTGACGCTGGCCTGCACATCCCACACCCGTCGCCCCAGCCGACTATCTTGGCCCAGTCGGCGCTGGCCCAGTGCTTGCTGATTGGCGCTGCCTAGTGGCCGCCAGGCCGGCACGAGGGGTGTGAGCACAACCGGGCAACCCAAGTGAGCCGTTAGTACCTGCATCAGGGCGGCCGGACTGCGTCGGCTGTTGGCAAGTAGCTCGCCAATGCCCAACCAGTTGCGCGGGCGCATGGGCAGTTGGCTGGCCGCCGCTTCGCATCCAATGCCCATGAGCGCGCCCAACCAATGGGCTGTCACAGTGTCCTCGGGTGCCCGGTTGTTCAGGCCCGGCTCGAACTGGGCGCGAGCCTCGTAGCGCAGCACATTGAAGCGGTGGTTGAACAGGTCCAGAAACTCGCGCATAGCCGGTTTGCCAGCCTGGTCGAGCTCGCGCACCCATTCCAGAAAAGGGTCAGGCAAGGGGCCCAACGCACTTCCCACGCAAAAGTCCGGGGTGGTGATTTGCACTAGGGTGTGCTGGGTGGGTAGAAGTTCGGGGTCAGTTAGTGCCAGTAGTGGCGAGTGTGCAGCAGGACGTTGGCCGATGAGTTGCAGGGCGCTGGCGTTGCGACCTGGAAACCCGCCGCCCAAGTCGGCGCGAAAGCGCAGCGCCTGGTCCGGTGTCAAGGGTGCTTGGCCGACCTCGCGGGGCCGCAGCAGCACTCGAACGAGCTGCAGAAAATCGTAATTTCCGAAGCGTGTTTCGAGAGATGTGGAGGACTCAGTCATAGCAGAATCTGCGAGCCCAACAGCGGTGCCCACTGGGTGATAACTTCGGTGGAATCTGTAGTTTGCACGCTGACCGCGATTGGCGTGTTGATGCTGGTGTACATGGCCAGAAAATACCGCAAGACAGATGCAAATAGCACTGTGCCGCCGGATTCGAATTGCGTGCGGTCCAGGGTCAAGCGCACATGCAGGCCTTGCACCATACCCCGGATGCCCCCACGCTCAAGCGGGTGCATCACAGGCCAGCACTGCACACGTCGTATGCCGTCAATTTGCCGGATACCCACCACCTGCGATGGCCCCACATGGCAGCGCAACATCGTTTTAAGCGCAGCCAACGCCTGCGGGCCATTGGCCAGCGAAAGATGGTTGAGTGACAGTTGCGAGACCATAGCCCAGGGTCTGTCGCCCATCAAGGCGGGTGTATCGTGCGGCGTGGGCCTGCTCACCAGTTCCAGTCGGCTCACCGGGCCCGGCCCTTCCAGGCTGAGCAGTTGAGCCGGACCGGTGACCATCAGCTCAGGCAGGCGTCGGTTGGTGCACAGCGCGCGCCCTGCTATCACCTCGGGGGGAGGAGGGGTGGGATGGCACTGGCGATCAAGGAAAGATATGTAGACCTCGGTGCCAGTCACTTCGCCGAGTTGACTGGCCTGGCGCCGCAAGGCATAGAAGTAGTCAGTGGCAGCCAGCGCGGTGCTACTTTCCATCTCGAAATGGGGTCTGAGTTGGCGCAGGCTACCGTCTGCCTTGATAGAGTTGAGCTCCTGAATGGAATGAATCTCGCTGTGCTGCTGGCCTTGCGAATCGGCACTCAAACGGTACTCGTATTGCGTGTGATCCAGTGTCAACGGGTCAATGCGTTGCTGGTACAGATTGACCAAAGGCACGCAGTTGAGCTTGAGCGCATCGGCGGAGATTTGTCGTTCCGGCAGTAGCGGCACATCGAAATGAAAATACAGGTCAAAGCCACCTTCCAGACCGATGAAGTCCAGCGCCTCAGTGTCAAAAAACAAGAACTTTTCAGGAAGCGCAAAATACTCTTGCAGCAAACGGTGGCCCGGGTGCATATGAGGTCGTGCGGGCAACGCTGCTTCGTTTTCCCCAAAACCCAGCCAGTGCAGTTGCTGTGGCTGGCTGCGAGCTTGCTGTTCCGTATTGAATTGAGCCTGTGCCGGTGCCAGGCTGATGCCGATCAGGTGAACTGCCAGCAGTTCGTGCAGGTAGTACGCGTGCTTTTGTGCGGGATCGATGAAAAACCGCAGGCAGCGTTGCTGCATTGCTTCAATTGGTTCGCTGCCCAGTCGTTGCACCCGCACCCGCAGCGCACCGAGCGTGGTTTCGTCGCGCAAATGGACGGGAAAAGTGTTGGGTTGCAAGAGTTCTGCGGCAGTGACGGTCAGCGCCGTCAGGACGCTCGATGTGGTGGTACGCAGGCGGCACACTGCGGTGCGGCCACGCTCATCCAGCACCGATCCGTAGACCTGACGCCCGCGCTCGATACGCGCGCCGTCGGCACCGTCGGGTTTGACGTGAAATTGCGCCACGCTCATACAAGGCAAGGGTGCAGCCAAGTGCGGGTACAGGTCTTCCAGTAGGGCATTGGCTACGACGGCTTTGCTGGCTGCCACTTCGTATTGCACTCGGCCTGCCAGGAAAGCGAAGGCCTGAATCAGCATCTCCACCTGGGGGTCGCGCGCAGTACCCTTGCCCAGGCCCAGCGCCTGCGCCTCCAACGGGTGCGCTTGGGCAAAGGCGGTTGCGTCATCGAGCAGAATGCCCAGCTCGCGCTGGTAAAACTGCTTGAGTTGGTTGCCAGGTGCTTGCATGGTGGGCTTACTTGCCTGGTGCCAGTGTCAGGTGAAATGCATCGGCATCACCGAGGCTACCAATGGTTCCCAGCCCGGCCAGGCGTCCGGTAATTACTGCTTGGGCGCGCGTCGACGATGTTCCGTTTTTTACAAGCTCAACCCTGACTTGGGTCAGGCGCGGCTCGTGTTGCGCGATCAAGGTGCGAATGCTGCTGCAATAGCGGGCCGCGTCGTTCTCGCTGGCGTAGATCTGCCCGGCCAGAGGCAGCAGGCTGATGCCCGCGCGCTCAGGGCCGGTTTGCTCAAACCAATAAAAATGGGAGCCCACCAAACGCTGGATTTGATCGCGCACCGCTGCTCGCAAATCAAACGGCGGTAGGCCTTGGGCGGCGTTACCTGCTGTGGCCAGGCGTTCGAGCAGATATTGCATCTTTGTATCCCCGTTGAATTGGCGGTATCGCAACTTTTAAGGGGTGAAGGCTGTAATGGGGCGGTTGCGCGCCAGGCTCCAGCCTGCAGGCACTACGCCCGCTTTACCCATATTGGCTTTCTGCACCGTGTAGGTCCACAAAATCTCGCTGAAGTTGAGCTTGAATTGCTCGGTTGGCATGTCGTCGGGGTGCGACTGGAACTGGATCTCGCTGATCAGCGCGTCGCGCAACGCGAAAGTCATGATGTTGTAGGTCTTGTCGCCCGAGTTGCGCAGTACATAAATGTAGGACGGCTTGTCCTTATCCTTGCCCAAGGTCTCGGCGCGCAGGCAGCGGTCATAGAGTTTGACCGAGGTTTTGTCCACGTATTTGACGCAAGTGAACTCGGTAATCACCGGTCGGCCAGAGGTGCGCGCAGAATTGCTCACGTCGGTGGTCACCTGCTGTTTCATACCTTGGTGAATCGACACCAGTTCAATGCATTGGCCTAGCTTGAGGTCGGGATCAACGCCCGTGGGGTTGGAATCGATCAGGCTGCCGCCATCGTCCCAGGTGTTTTTGCTGGGAAACACCGAGTCGTCACCCGGTTGTAGAAGGATCAAGTCCATGGTATTTTTCCTTTGATGGGTTGGTGAGTTGATCGGGGATCAAGCGGGCAAGCTGGCCACCAGGCGGATGGAGGTGTTGAGTTCTTCGAGCTGGAAGTGCGGGCGCAGAAAGATCACTGCGTTGTAAGAACCCGGGGAGCCCGGCTCGTCGGTTACCAAAACCTTCGCCTGGCTAAGTGGGTAGCTGGCTTTGGCTTCTTGGTGTGCGTTCTCGTCGAGCAGTACGTACTGTGCAATCCAGGAATTGAGGTAGGTTTCGACATTGCCTTTGGTGAGGAAGCTGCCAATCTTGTCGCGCATGATCACCTTGATGTAATGGGCGAAGCGCGAGGCCGACAGCATGTAGGGCAAAAGCGCTGAGAGCTTGGCGTTGGCATTGGCCTCATCGGTGATGTAGGTCTTGGGCTGATTGGTAGTTTGCCCACCAAAGAAGGCCGCCGTGCCGCTGCCCTTGCAGTGGCACAGGGAGATGAAACCCAAGTCGCTGAGTTCTTTTTCGCGCCGGTCAGTGATGGATACCTCGGTCGGACAAAACAGCGCTTTTGCGTCCGAATCGGGAGGGTAAATCGAGTACGTGTAGAGCGGCAAGCCTTCAATCAAACCGCCGCCCTCCACGCCGCGGATCGCCGCCGTCCACGAGTAGAGCGAGTAGGCGTGGGTGATGCGTTCTGCCAGCAGATAGGCTGCGTTGCCCCACAAGAAATCACGATGCTTGCCGGCATCGACACTTTCCTCGAATTTCAGGCCGTCGGCGCGCTGGCTCTTTTCGCCATAGGGCAGGCGCAGCAGCATGTGGGGCAGCACCAGGGTCACATAGCGCGAGTCTTCGCTTTTGCGGAACTCCTGAAAACCCACCAAGTCCACGCTCTCAAAAATCTGCTGCAGATCGCGCGGTCGGTCTAGTCCAGTGAAGTCCTCCATGTTGAACAGGGAGGGCGAGGCGGCTGTGATGAAGGGCGCATGGGCGCTGGCGGCCACTTCTGACATCTTGGTCAGGAAGTCAATTTCGTCGGCCATCTTGCCCACCTCGTAGCCGCCCACCAACACACTGTAGGGCTGTCCGCCCAAGGTGCCGTAGCCAGCTTCGTAGATCAGCTTGAAGAGGCGGCTTTGGTCTTTGTCCACCGCCGTATTCAGGTCGTGCAGCAACTCCACCATGGTGGCGTTGAAGACGTGCAGCTTGAGCATCTTGCCAGTCTCAGCCCGAGAAACTACGTAAAACAGGCCGCGCCAAGTGGCTTCCAGTTCCTGGAATTTGGGCCAGTGCATGATGGTGCGCAACTGCTTGCTCAGCTGCTTGTCGATGCTGGCCACGCGCTCGTCAATGAGGACGGTTGCGGCCATGGTTTTGCGGCCAGGTGCGCCGGGCGCGTCTAGTGGTATCAACAAGTCGGTTGCGAAATAGCCCAGCGGCGCCAAATAGCGCTGGCGGTCGTCGTCGTTCTTCGGGTAGGTGGTGTTGAGCAGTGCCAGGATGTCCAAGGGCAGAGCCGCTTTGTCACCCAGCAACAGGTTGTTAGCGAACCAACGGCTGTCGGCTGCATGCTTTTGCTCGGCCAGTTGCGCCGGGCTGAGCTCGTTGCGAGTGACAGGATCGCGGCTTTGCACCAAGGCGCTGTCCTCGCGCTCTTGTACCCCTAGAACTACTAGCGCCGCGCGTTGAGCATCAGATAAGGCCAACTCCTGCGCTTTGGTCGGTACGGGCGGCAGCGGTGTACTCAGTACCCTAAGTAAGGCGCTGGCTTCATCGGCCACCGCCTTAGCATCCGGTGCCTTCATAGTATCGGGCAGGCCTAGCCGCTTGGCTGTGGCTACGCGTGTGGCCTTGGTAGTATCGTCTACGTCGGCATCGGGCTTTGCGTAGGAGGCCAGTGCGTTGAGCTGGTCTTGGGCCATACGGCGGTTTTCGGGTGTGTCAATCAGACTGAACAGGCCGATAAACTGGCGAATCGGCTCGGCATCCCATGGTTTGGTAGTGGTGTCAAAGCCGTACGTTTTGGCGGCTGCGCTGCGAGCAGCATCATCGGCTGCGCTGGCAAAGGTTGCGGCAAAAGTGCGCAGCCGCTGCTTAGCTTTGGTTAGTGCGTCCGACCGCGCGGCCAACTGCACGGCCGCATCACCGACGCGGTCAGGGGGTGCCAGCGCGGCTAACGGTGCGCGTGCCTTTTTGCCAGCGTCATTGATTTGCGTGAGCGGCTCCAAGGCTTTTGCGAAGGTCGAACTGGATTCAGCCTTGGCCTGTAACATCCTGATGTTGCCGCGGATTC
>JAYWHJ010000302.1:0-6794 GCA_043777795.1 Polaromonas sp.
TGGCTGATGCTGGCGGCACCGCACGGCACAGCACAAAACCAAAGCGATGTACGCGTTTTAAAGTTTAATCATACCGACACCCCCTCTGGCACGCGGCATACAGCTGCTGAACTTTTCGCCAGAAAGGTAAGTGATTACTCAGGCGGCAAACTGCGCATCATGGTGTTTCACTCAGGTCAGCTAGGCAACGATCCACAGAGCATTAAACAAGTAGCTGACGGCAAGCTGGACTTTACGCTGAGTAGCACTGGCAGCTATGCGGGTATGGTGCCAGAGCTCAATTTAACTGCTCTGCCCTATTTAGTGACTAGTTATGAGGATGGTTGGCGCTTCTACGATACCTCGCCTTGGCTGCGTAAACAGTTTGACAAACTTCCCGCTAAAGGAATGCACCATATCGCGACTTGGGAAGCAGGTTTTCGCAGCTTCACCACCCGCTCACCTTTGCTCAGCCCCGGCGATGCCAACGGCAAAAAAATACGCATCTTCCAAAACGAAATGCTCAAGTGGATAATGGAGGCGATCGGTTACGAGCCGGTAGTCATTCCGGTAACTGAGGTGTACGCTGCCATTCAACAGGGCAAGGTGGATGGACAAGAGAATCCCATTGATACAATTCGGGCACTGCGTTTTTATGAAGTAGCTCCCAATATCGTGCTGACGCAACATGTGTATGGCCCGTTGCCACTGGTGGTGTCACAGTCAACCTGGAGCAAACTCACCAGCGCCGAGCGGAGTGCCGTCTCCAAAGCAGCGCTCGAAGCGCAGCAGCTCTCTCGCACCTCGGTGCAGCAAGCCGATGAACGAAATTTACAGGCCATGGCCGCCGCCGGCGCAAAGGTGGTGAGGCCCGATTTGCAGGCTTTCCGCAAGGCGATGGAGCCGGTGTATGTGAAAGCTCAAAAAGCCTATGGCAATGACGTGGCCACCATTATTGAAGAAGCGCGCAACAGCACGCAAGCCAAAGCGAAGTAACGGCGCAATTAGACGACAATGCGCTGAAACACGGCCACAGTTTTATCCTGCACCCACGGCGCAGTCAGCGCATTGAAGTGTAGAAAATGCGGTGCCAGCAGGTGGGCTTGAAAGGCCTCTTTCGTGTCATAGACTTCGTACAAAAATATCTCTGGCTGCTCGGCTGAACCACCTTCGCACACATCAAACTGGTGGCAACCTGACTCGGTTGCCGAGGAGATACTTGCGTTGTCTGTCATGGCCAGAACAAACTCGCTGTAGTGCGCTGCATGGATCTTGAATAACACGGTAACGATGTACATATTTTGACGTTATCTAGTGAATGCGGTATCAACCCCAAGAGGCAATCAGGCGAGGCAACCACGACGTGAGCTCGGGCACATAGGTGATAAGCAACACGACGCTAAACGTAGCGGCCATCATGATCCACAGGTGGTGTGTGATTTCGCCGATCGACGCCTTCGCCAATTTAGCTGCAACGAACAAAGTGCCTCCCACGGGCGGCGTGTACAGCGCAATCGCTAGGTTCGCCGTCATGATCACACCCATGTGAACCAAATCCATCTTGAAGGCCATGGCTAGAGGCAGGAAGAGCGGTGCGGCCATCAGCAGGGCGGGCAGAGGCTCGATAAAAATCCCAAGCAGCACCAAGGCGATGTTGAGCATGATTAAGAAGATCCACTTGACATGCGCCACAGAGCCAACCCAATCAGCCAATTGCTGCGCTACGCCCTCGGCGGTGATGAGCCATGCCAAAGCGCCGGTTGCACCGATCACCAGCATCACGGTCGCGCTGGTCATGAAAGCTTTGAGCAACAGATCAGGGATCTGTTTCAAAGATAAATCTCTGTAAACGACCATCGATACAAACAAGCCATACACCACGGCTACGGCCGCAGCCTCGGTCGGCGTAAAGTAGCCCGACCAGATTCCACCGATGATAAAGACCGGCATCAACAGAGCAGGGCCAGCGGCGAGGGCTGCGCGGTAAATTTCACCCATCGAAGCGGGCTTGCCGCCCTTATCCACGCCAGTTTTTCGACCGTGCCACATGCAAATGGCAATCAAGGCAAAAGCGGAAATGATGGCTGGCACTAAGCCGGCCATTGACAATGTACGCATCGATACGCCTGAAATGAAGGCATACACAAGGAAAGGAATCGACAATGGCATCAGCAGCGCGAGCGTGCCAGCTACGGCTACCAAAGCGGCGGAAAAGCCGCGCGAGTAGCCCTTGGCCAACATGGCGGGAATCACCAACGAGCCGATCGCTGCCGTGTCTGCAATCGCTGAGCCAGATACGCCGCCAAACAGCAAGCAAGAGACAACCGTGACGACTCCCAAGCCGCCGGGCAACCAGCCAAACAACACATTTGCGAAACCCACGATGCGCTTTCCGACACCGCCTTGCGCCAGCAACTCACCCGTGAACACAAACAAAGGCACAGCGATCAAAATGAAAGGCTCGACACCACCAATGAAAGCAAGGAAAACGCTCTCAAGCGGATACTGCATACCGTAGAGCGTGACAACGCCAACCGTCGTCGCCAGCAGCGACACCATCAGCGGAATGCCGGCGAGCGCGAGCGCGAAGAATGAACCAAAGATGACTAGAGCGAGCATGATCGAGTCCTTTACAGATCTTGGGGATAGCGCTGCTCGCGGGGGATGCCCCGGAAAATCAGCCAAAGGTCATAGGCGATGAAAAGAACCATCAAGCCCGCACCGAGTGGTAGGGGCATGTATTGCCAGGCCATTGGCCACTCCAAAGTCGTCAATACATTGTCCCAACTGCTTTGAACGATCTTGATGCCATAGAGAAAAACGGAAGCCATCACTGCGAGAGAGAACAGCTGCACTGCAGCGTCCGCCAAGCGCCGCTTTACAGTGTCCAGCTTGTCAAGAAACTCGTTGATACTCATGTGAGCACCGCGCTGGGCAGCAGCTGCACCGCCCAAGAAAGTCACCCAAACCATCATCATTTCGCCCAGCTCCAGCAGCCAAGCCAAATCTTTGCCGAACATTCTTAGCACGACGTTGATAAAGATCAGTGCAGCCAGGCTGCCACCGATCAGAATCACGGCCCAATCAACGGTCTTGCCGATATACCGCAGCCACGCCGGCATGGGAGGAAAAGAAGGGCTTTTCTCCTCATGCAGCAAGGACGTGAGGGGTTGAGTTGCTGATGACATGTTGTGGTTCTTCCTCGCTCTGTGCTTACTTCACAGCCTTACGGATAGCTGCGGTTTCTGCCAGTACGGCGTCTACGTCGGCGCCATATTTCTCACGGGCTTTGGCATAGATGGGCTCTACCGACTTTCGGAATGCAGCAATATCGGGTGTACGGTTAATCTTGGCTCCTTTGGATGCCATCTCGGAAAGCAACTTTTCATCGTTGTCACGAATCATGGTGCGCTGAAACGGCGCAACTTCTTTGGCAGCACGCGCAATCGCTTGCTGGTCAACAGGCGAGAGTTTTTGCCAGGTTTTCTCCGAAATCACCATTGGAATGGGACTGTAGACATGGTTGGTCAGCGTGACGTGCGGCGCGACTTCGTAAAACTTATTGGAGGCAATAGTGTCAATAGGATTTTCCTGTCCCGCCACCGCGCCTTGCTGGATAGCCAAATACACTTCAGGCAAGGGCATGATCTGAATGCCAAAACCCATGGCCTCGAGCTGCCAGCGCATCATTTCATTTGGAAACGTGCGCAGCTTTTTACCTTTAGCATCTTCAGGGCCATTCAGGCGGTCTTTGGTTGTCATGTTGCGAAAACCGGCCTCCCATGTCGCCAAAAAGCGCAGGCCTTTGGCTGGGCCTTTGTCAAATTGAGTTTGCAGCCATTTCGATTCGTCATAGAATTTCCAGCCTTGGGCGTAGCTTTCAATGATGAAGGGCATCATAGTGAGGTTCAACGAAGGTACTTGTCCCGCATAGGAGCCTGTACCCGACACCGTAAAGTCGATGCCACCCAAGGCAACCTGCTCAATGTTTTTCGGGTCATTGCCCAACTGGCTGCAGCAAAACACCTGTACCTTGTAGCGGCCCTGGGTGTATTCCTCCACTTTTTTGGCGAACACTTGGGCTGCTGCTTGACGCGCGCCCTGGGTCTGGTCGGTGTGGCTGAACTTGAGAATGGTTTGCGCGTAACTGCTGGCAGCTAAGGCGCAAGCGGCTAATGCAAATGCATAACGAACGGTGGTTTTTGAGGCTTTCATATTATCTCCTGGTGGTTTAACAGTGGTTCAAACGTGGCTAAGGGTTGCAGAAAAAGAATCAATCACAATACGTTGCCCGCTGGCGTGCGAGGCGTACACCGCCTCTTGGACCAACAGGTTGCGCAGATAGTCTTGCGCGGTGTTTTCAAAAGGCGCATGGTTGGCCAGTGCCTGCACCACATGGGCTTGCAGCGCGCCGCAAGCGCCGCCGCCAAAAGTGTTCTCTGGGCCTCGGTCATAAATGTGCTCAGCTTCCAGACCATGGTGTGGCTTCCACCATAGTCTGGCGTCGCCGTCCAGGCGCAGCACACCTTTGGAGCCTTCTAGCCACATCTCGCCCAAGGTGCGGCGTGGGTTGATCGCTGGGTGGTCATTGAGGCGGTTACCGTCAAACACGCCCGCAGCTCTGCTGGTAAATTCAAAAGTGATCAATGCCGCATCCTCGCCCGAAATCACCGGGTTCAACTGCCGCAATCGGGCGTACACTGCCGAGACTTCGCCCATCAAATATCGGAAGGTATCGATAAAGTGAATGGCAGTTTCAGCCACTAGCAAGCGCGGCATAGTTTGAAAATACGGCTGCCTGTCCAGGTAAGCCTCTGGCCCCTGCCCGTCTCCTGTGCGCAAACGGAAACTGACGCCATGCAAGTCGCCCAGCTTACCTGCATCGATCAAGCGCCGCGCCTCACGGTAGCAAGGCATAAAGCGAAAATTCTCATGCACGATCAAGGGCGTGCCACTGGCCTTGGCAGCTTCTGTTAGCGCCACCGCTTGCGCGTAGTTTTGTCCAAATGGCTTTTGACAAATGATCGGCAAACGGTACTTGAAGAGATCACTGAGCACGCCCACATGGCTGGCTGGCGGCGTAACCACGTCCACCAGATCTGGTGACGATGCCGCCACCATCTCGGCCACGGTGGTATACACCTTGGGTATCTTGTACCGGTGCGCCAAACTGGTAGCTTTCATCTCGTCGGTATCGCACAGTGCCACCACTTGTGTGCCTGCGATCTGCGCCCAACCATCTAAATGAAACTGGCTGAAATACCCCGCGCCCACCACGGCAACGCGGCGTGGTGGGTCGATTAGATTTTTCAGCAAGCCCATATTACGCTGCCTTTTGTAATGCTTGAATAACCGCTGCTGTGATGTCGGCCGTGCCATGGCCGCCACCAAATTCAAACGGTCGCACTTGGCCGCTGGAAAAGACCTGCTCGACCGCACGGTCTATCAGCGCAGCGCCATCCAGCAAACGCTGGTCGCCATGGCGGTGCCCCAGCCAGTTGAGCATCATGCCAGCTGAAAGCAACATGGCAGTAGGGTTGGCTTTGCCTTGGCCGGCAATATCCGGCGCAGTGCCGTGGGCGGGTTGAAACAGACCATGCTTGTCTCCCAGATCTGCCGACGGTGCCATGCCCATTCCGCCGACCAGTGCGGCGATCAGGTCGGACAAAATATCACCAAACATATTTTCTGTTACGAGCACGTCATAGGTCCAAGGCTTCATGACGAGGTTCAGTGCCATCGCATCGACATAGGCACTATCTGCGGCCACGCTGGGGTGCTTGGAAGCAACGCCCTCAAACATCTGGCGCCAAAAAGCCATTGATGCAAAGACATTGGCTTTGTCTACGTTCATCACATGGGCCGGACGGTTTTTGAGCGCTGCACGTTGCTCAGCCAACTGGAAAGCAAACTCACAGATACGCTGCGTGCCCTTGCGGGTAATCTGCATGGTGTCGTACACGCCGTCTTCACGTACATCCCCACGGCCGCGTGCGTAAAACAAACCCTCAGTGTTTTCGCGTACCAACACCAAGTCAATGTCTGCAGCCTTAGGATGCGCCAAAGGGGTTGGCAAGCCTTTGAAGGTACGGATCGGGCGCACCCCGGCGTACAAGTCAAAGTGGAAGCGCAAATCGAGCTGCGGAATGATCTCGGTGCCATCTGCGCCGCGCACATGGGGCAAGCCCATGGCGCCAAAGAGAATGGCATCTGCCGCGCCGCACACTTTAAGTGTCGCTTCTGGCAAGGCCACGCCACTGTCCAGGTAATGTTGCGCGCCGGCTTTTTGGACATCCAAAGCAAACTGCACGCCAACGCGTGGAGCAAGCGCGGCCAGCATATGGCTTGCGGCTTGCATCACTTCGTTGCCGATGCCGTCGCCTGGCAGTACTGCGATGTGGTAACTTGATTTCATAGGATTCGTCGATGGATGGAGGAATAAGCTCAAGGAGCTACAGTTGCTGAAAACGGTATTTTTCAAATATCACCACCAGCTCGCGGCCTGCCCGCTGGCGGTGCTCACGGTTGACTGCTGCTGCGCCTGCCGGGTCGCCCTGGCGAATGCGGTCTACCAGAGCCATATGCTCCTTGGTAGAGTTCTCAGGCGGTTGGCGCAAACGCAAGGTAAACATACGGGCGCGATGCGCGCGATCCCAAAAGCTCATCACCGCATCAAGTAGTTTTTTATTACCTGCCATGGTCACCAATCGTGCATGGAACAACTCGTCCGCTGCGGCCCAGGCATCAAGATCATTTTTTTCCAAGGCTTTGGCCATTTCATTGGTCGCAGCAATCAAAGGTTTGAGCTCAGCTTC
>JAYWHJ010000303.1:0-18925 GCA_043777795.1 Polaromonas sp.
CAGCGCGGTTTTCGACAATGAAGGTTTGACCGAAGGCTTTGGACAACTCAGGCGCGATGGCGCGTGCCAAGATATCAGTGGTGCCGCCAGGTGCAAAAGGCACCACAATTTTGACCGGCTTGTTGGGCCACGCGCTTTGCGCCAAGGCGTAAGGCGCAGTGCTGGATGCTGCTAAAAACGCAGCAGCTTGGGCAAAAGAATAGAGCGCTGAGCGGCGATTTGATTTAAAAATAGGCATGTCGTTGTTTCAAAAAATAATCAATTTATTCCCAGGAGTTTCGACTGTGAAGGCCGCAATCAATCTGCTGACCAAGCTCTGGGCAAAGTGCGAACGGATTGTCTTGGCAGATGATAGCGCGCATCTAGCCCAATAAGGGCCGCAGGGATGACCATTCATAGTTAACCCCTAGGGGCTGGTCTGCTGAACGTTGGCAACTGCACCCGCAAACGCTCCCCTACGCGCAAACCCAGCGCGCTGGCCAATGGGTTGACGTGGCTGACCACGCCGTCGTCGTAGCTGCTCCGCGCCTGCCCAATGCAGGCACTGGTATGCGCTACTGTGCAGGCGGCCAAGCCGTGCTGTTGCAAAAAATCCAGCGCTGCAATACCTGCGGCATCTTTGCCCACACCCGCGTCGTTGAACACGCTCAGCAGCGGCCGTGCGGCCAGCGCGTAGCGCGCTGAACTGATGCCGCCGTGCGAGCCGCTCACTGCAGTGCAGCCCGCATCGCGCGCGCTCAGCTCGGTGATGGAATCGACAATGCAAAGGCGTGTGTGGGAGTGCATGGAGGCATGCGAGATCAATGGGTGGTCAGATTGCACAATGAATAATAGTGCTGCTGGCGCGATTTTTTATTGCGCCAGAGGCTTAAAACACAAAAAAGGCGACCGTAGTCGCCTTTGTCACACCGCGTTGGCACGCAGCTTAGTCTGCGTACACGCCAGCAGCCTTGATGATCGGGGTCCACTTGGCGATCTCGGAGGCCACAAACTTTTTGTGCTCTGCACCTTCGACGCGTTTGTCAGAGATGATCACCGCGCCCAAGCCTTCTTGCTTCTTGATGAACTCGGGATCTTTCAGAGCTACTTTCAGCGCATCGCTGATTTTCTTTTGGGTAGCCGCAGCCATGCCTTTGGGGGCATACAGGCCGTGCCAAATGCTTACTTCCAGGCCTTTAAAGCCAACTTCTTGGAGTGTGGGCAGGTCTTTCAGTGCCGGAGTGGCCAAGCGCTTGGACGTGGTCACGGCGTACGCTTTGACTTTTTTGCCTTCGATCTGGCTGGTGGTCGACGTGGTTTGGTCGCACATCACGTCGATCTGACCACCGATCAGGTCGGTCATGGCAGGGGCAGTGCCTTTGTAGGGCACGCCGGTCATGTCAATTTTCATGGCGTTTTGCAGCATCAGGCCACACAGGTGTGAAGCCGAGCCAATGCCAGCGTTGCCAAGGTTGATTTTGTCCTTGTTGGCGTTGGCCCAAGTAGCGAACTCGCTGAAGTTGTTGGCCGCCAAGCTAGGACGCGCCACCACCGTCATCGGCACTTCGTTGATCATGCCCAGATACTCAAAATCGCTATCTACCTTGAAAGGAATGTTGCGCAGCAGCACCGGCATGGTGGCCATGCCAATGTGGTGCACTAACAGGCTATGACCATCCGCTGTGGCTTTGGCAATCTTGTTAGCGCCAATAGAGCCGCTGGCACCGGCAACGTTGTCCACGACTACGCTGGTACCCAAAATTTTAGTCATTGCAGCGGCCAGGTCACGCGCTACGCGGTCGGTAGGGCCGCCCGCGGCAAAGGGCACTACCAAAGTTACCGGCTTATCCTTGACGGGGAAGTCTTCGGCGTGGGCGCTGCCCGCGGCGGCCACGAGGGCCAAAGTGGCGCTGGCCAAGATACTGAGGGTACGGATCGACATGAGAAAACTCCTTGAAAGTTAGGCACGGATGATAGCGCGCTAGCGCATAGGTGACGTAACGGGAAATACGTACTTCCGGATGACGAGTTTGGGTAAAAACCCTATACTTTTCAAGGACTTAGCAGCTTATGCCTTGAGGCTATGTGCTTGTGACTTCTTTGTATTGGACTCTCTGTCCAGGCCTGCGTACAGTGCAGGCTCTTACCTCACATTTGCCCACCATGCACCGTTTGACCCACACCCTTGCCGTAGTTTGCCTGTCCGCCGCCAGCGCCCTGTGCAGCCTGCACGCCAATGCCAATGCCAATGGCCATGAGGCGGTGTCTGCGGATGCGGCCGCACAAGCTTTGGCGCACGGCGCTACCGTGGTGGACGTGCGCAGTGCCCAAGCCTATGCCCAAGGCCACTTGCCCGGCGCCGCGCTTTTACCTCAAGATGCCGCCCGCCAAAGCGTGGCCAAGCTAGAACGCCTGCTGTCTGATGTAGGCATAGACCTGTCACGCACCGTGCTGGTAGTGGGCGAGCCAGGCGATGCCAACGCGCAGGCGCTGTGGCAGACCCTGAGCACCTACGCCACAGGCCGCGTGCTGTGGCTAGTAGGCGGGACCACAGAATGGCAAATGACTGGCCGCCCACTCAGCACCCACGTGGCATTGGCCAAAGCCGTGCCGCAGCATTTGGTAGCTTTGCAAGCCGAGCCAGTGCACACGCGCATGGCCGGTCATGGCTTGCGTGCCAGCACCGCTCTCGGGAGTGCCGTGCGTGTGAGCGCCGCAGGCCGTTAGCCCTTTAAAGTATTGCGGGAGAAGCTACTAATTTAGTAGCTATATGTCCTCGCGCAGCGCTCAAATCACTTGTAGCTGCGCGCATCCTCAATCACCTTGCCATCGTTGGGCAAAGTGCCCGCGCCCACCAGCTCCACGTCGCCGCGCAGCTTGGTGACGTCGCGAATCGCCTCGGCCAGCTTGGCTTGCAGGCCTTCGCTGTGCGCCGTAGTTTCTACTTTCAGTAGCATGGCGTCGTTGGCCATCTCGCCGCTCACCACAAGGCGCGCTTTGGCGACCTCGGGGAAGCGCTTGGCGATTTCGGCCACTTGGCCGGGGTGCACAAACATCCCGCGAATTTTGGTGGTTTGGTCGGCGCGGCCCATCCAGCCTTTGATGCGCGTGTTGGTGCGGCCCGTGGGGCAGTGGCCGGGCAACACCGCAGTCAAGTCGCCGGTGCCAAAGCGAATCATGGGGTAAGTCGGGTTCAGCGTAGTGACCACCAACTCCCCCACTTCGCCTTCGGGTACCGGGTCACCTGTGCCGGGACGAACGATCTCGACGATCACGCCTTCGTCCAGCACCAGGCCTTGGCGGGCGCTGGTCTCATACGCGATAGAGCCTACATCCGCAGTGGCAAAGCACTGGTACACGTCGATGCCACGCTCGGTAAACCAGTCGCGCAAGCTAGGTGTGAACGCCTCTCCGCCGACCATGCCTTTTTTAAGTGTGGGCAGTGCCACACCCATCTCTGCCGCTTTTTCGACAATGATCTTCAAAAAACTGGGGGTGCCGATGTAACCCGCTGGTTGCAGCTCGGAAATGGCTTGTACCTGCTGCTCGGTCTGGCCTGTGCCGCCTGCAAACACGGTGCAACCCACGGCGTGCGCGCCCGTTTCCATCATCGAGCCTGCGGGCACAAAGTGGTAGCTAAAACAATTGTGAATCAGCTCGCCTGGCCGAAAGCCTGCTGCGTAAATGGCGCGGGCGATGCGCCAGTAGTCTTTGTAAGAACCGTCTGGCTCGTAAATTGGACCAGGACTGGCAAATACCCGCGGCATGTGCGCACCGTAGCCTACAGCGCTGAAGCCGCCAAACACATCTTTACCCGCAGCGCGGCCAGCCTTTTGCCTGTCGTGCAACTCGCCTTTGCGGGTTACCGGCAGCTTGGCTAGCGCAGCGCGGCTGGTGATGCTCTGGGCATGCACGCCTTGCAGCGCATCGCGCATGGCGGCGGAGCGCTGCTGGGCGTGCGCAATGTGCGCAGGCAGCGCGGCCATGTGGGCAGCCTCGCGCGCGGCAGGCTCGCGGGTTTCTAAATTATCGTAAAACTGACCCATCACCAGCTCCTTTTTGCCAGATTTATGACTATATATTTCATAGCTGCTCCCGCAATATTCTATTGGGCTAGAGGGCTAAAACACTTAAAAATTCAGATTCAAAAGGTACGACGCGGTGTACACCACGCCACCCTATTTAAGCCAACCAACGCTTTCTGCGCTTGTAGCTCTTCACATCCTTAAAGCTCTTCTTCTCTCCGTCACCACCGCCGGTACCGAGGTAAAACTCTTTCACATCTTCGTTGGTGGCCAGCTCTTTGGCCGGGCCGTCCATCACGATGCGGCCGCTCTCCATGATGTAGCCGTAGTCCGCGTAGCGCAGCGCCATATTCGTGTTTTGCTCGGCCAACAAGAAAGTCACGCCTTCTTTGGCGTTCAGATCTTTCACAATCTCAAACACCTCTTCCACAATCTGTGGCGCCAAGCCCATGGAAGGCTCGTCCAGCAGCACCATGGTGGGGTTGGCCATCAGCGCGCGGCCAATGGCGCACATCTGCTGCTCGCCGCCCGAGGTGTAGGCCGCCTGGCTGGTACGACGGGTTTTCAGACGCGGAAAGTAGTTGTACACCTTCTCCAGGTTGGCGGCAATTTGCGCTTTGCTTTTGACGGTGTAGGCCCCCGTCAACAGGTTTTCTTCAATCGTCAGGTGGGCAAAGCAGTGGCGCCCTTCCATCACCTGCACCACGCCGCGCTGCACCAGGTCAGCGGGGCTTAAATTCTCAATGCGCTCACCGCGCAGCTCGATGCTGCCTTTGGTCACCGCGCCGCGCTCGCCGGAGAGTAGGTTGCTAATGGCGCGCAGGGTGGTGGTTTTACCTGCGCCGTTGCCACCTAGAATGGCGACAATGCCGCGCTCGGGTACTTGCAGTGATACCCCTTTGAGCACCAAGATCACATGGTTGTAGATCACCTCAATGCCGTTGACATTGAGGACGATGTTGGGGGCTGCGGCGGGAGGGGTCTTGGTTTCCATCTTGGGTTCTCTGGCTAGTTCCAAAGGCAGCGCCCTGTGCGTGCAGCGCTGCGTTTGGAACTAGCGACTCTGTCGAGTCGCTAGGGGGTTTACTTAATTTGCAGGCAAATTAAGACTGGCAGTCCGCGCCATCACGGCGGGTCAGCTTCTTCTCGGCAGCGTACTTGTCAGCAGCGGCCTTGACCATCGGGTTGATGATCTGCTCGTCGCCTTGCAGCCAGTCAGAGGTCCAGTTGAACTTGGTGCCGTCCCATGTGTGCACGCGTGCATATGCCGCGCCCATATGGTCTTTGCAGCTAGTGGAGATCGGGCGCATCACGCCTTTAAAGCCCAGTGCATCGAGCTTGGCTTGGGTCAGATTCAGGTTCTCGTAGCCCCAGCGCGCTTGCTCGCCGGTCATGACCTTGCCTTTGCCAAAACGCTCTTGTGCAGAGCGCACGCCCTCTACCGCAAACATAGCTGCTTGCAAGCCGCGCATGTACAGCACTTGGCCGACTTCGTCTTTCGGGCCCGTGCCCTGGCCTTTGCCGTGCACCATGCTCAGGATGTCTTTGACCACTACAGCATTGGGTTCTGCGCCGTGTTGCATCATGATGGCGTTGTAGCCCTTGGCACCTTCGGCCACGTCTTTCACGTCCGGCTCAGCTCCAGCCCACCACACGCCGTACATTTTGTCGCGCGGGTAGCCAGTGGCTTGCGCTTCTTTCAGCGCTGTGGAGTTCATCACGCCCCAGCCCCAGTTGAGCACGTAGTCGGGCTTGTTTTGGCGAATCTGCAGCCAAGTGGCTTTTTGCTCCACACCAGGGTGCGTCACAGGCAGCAGGCTCAGTACAAAGCCGTGCATTTTGGCGCGCTCTTCCAGCAAAGGAATAGGCTCTTTACCAAACGGTGAATCGTGGTAGATCAATGTGATTTTCTTGCCCTTGAGCTTGTCAAAGCCGCCTTCTTTTTTGGCGATGTGCTGGATCAAGGTGTCAGCGGCCACCCAGTAGGTGCCAGACAGCGGGAAGTTCCACTTGAACACGCCGCCGTCAGCTGACTCGCTGCGGCCGTAGCCTGCGGTGATCAAGGGAATCTTGTCGCCGGGGGCTTTTTCGGTCAATGCAAAGGTAATGCCGGTAGACAAAGGCTGGAACACCGTCGCACCACCATTTTTGCCTTTCAGGCGCTCGTAGCATTCCACGCCACGGTCGGTAGCGTAGCCGGTCTCGCACTCTTCAAACGAGACCTTCACGCCGTTGATGCCGCCCTTGGCGTTGACCAGCTTGAAGTAGTCGGCCATGCCGTTGGCAAAGGGTACGCCGTTAGGTGCGTAGGCACCAGTGCGGTACACCAGCATGGGAAAGAATTGCTCTTTGGTCTGGGCCAAAGCGGTGGTTGCCACCGAGGCCAAGCCTGCGGCTGCCACGATGGCGGCCACTGTCAGTTGACGAAGTTTCATAGTCTCACTCCAAAAAAGGTTAAACACAAAATACACACTTACTCAACGCTCGAACCATCAATTCAGAAGTCAGTGTTTGCGAGCATTCAAACACCGCAAATTTTTCTTTTAATGCGGGAAAGGCCAGATACGCAGCTTTTGCTTGGCTACGCTCCACAGCTTGGCCAAGCCATGCGGCTCGACAATCAAGAACCAGACAATCAGCGCACCAAAAATCATAAATTCCGCATGCGCCACACCCGCAGTCGATATAGTGATGCCCACTACGCTGCCCAACGCGGGCAGAAACTGGTTTAAAAAGATGGGCAAAATCACAATAAACGCAGCGCCAAAAAAGCTGCCCATGATCGAACCCATGCCGCCAATAATCACCATAAACAAAAGCTGAAACGAACGGTCTACCGAGAATGCGGCTGGCTCCCATGAACCCAGGTGCACAAAGCCCCACAGGCCGCCCGCTACACCAATAATGAAGCTGCTGACCGCAAAGGCCGAGAGCTTGGCATACATCGGACGAATACCAATCACCGCCGCCGCCACGTCCATGTCTCGAATGGCCATCCACTCGCGGCCAATTGCGCCGCGCACCAGGTTTTTGGCCAGCAGTGCAAACACCACCACAAAGCCCAAGCAAAACAGGTATTTGTCCAACGGGGTGTCAATTGTCCAGCCGAACACCTGCAGGTTGGACACCGACACCGAGCCGGACGCGGTATTGTTGGTAAACCATTTCACCCGCAAAAACGCCCAGTCACAAAAGAACTGCGCTGCCAGCGTGGCAATGGCCAAATACAGCCCGCGTACCCGCAAACTGGGGATGCCAAAAAACATGCCTACCAAGGTGGCAAAAAATCCACCCATCAAGAGCGCGGCAATCACCGGCATACCGTCGATGCGCACATAAAAGTTATAGGCTGCATAGGCACCCACAGCCATGAAAGCCCCTGAGCCCAGCGAGATTTGCCCACAGTAGCCCACCAAGATATTCACGCCAATGGCAGCTAAAGCGAAGATCAGGAAGGGGATGAAAATGGCTTTGAAAACATATTCTGATGCCATCATGGGCACCAAGATGAACGCCACAGCCAGTATCAACGCCATCGCAATACGGTCTTGCGTGATGGGCAGGATTTGCTGGTCAGAGCGGTAGCTGGTTTTAAACTGACCGTTTTCGCGGTAAAACATTGTTATTCCTAAATTTCAATCAGAGGCTATTCAGTAGGGGATAGAGCAAATCTGCTGCGCAAATCTTGGTCTTTCCTGCAAGGTTCTCAGACGCGGTCAATAATCTTCTCGCCAAACAAACCCTGCGGTCTGAACAGCAAAAACACCAGCGCCAATACATACGCAAACCAAATCTCAATACCGCCGCCCACCAAGGGGCCGAGGTACACCTCAGACAGTTTTTCGCCTACGCCGATGATCAAGCCGCCGATGATGGCCCCCGGCACGGAGGTCAGGCCACCCAAGATCACTACCGGCAGTGCGCGCAGCGCCACCGTGGCCAGCGAGAACTGCACGCCCAGCTTGCTGCCCCAAATCATGCCGGCCACCAAAGCCACCACACCGGCTACGCACCAGACGATGACCCAAATGCGGTTAAGCGGAATACCAATCGACTGCGCGGCTTGATGGTCGTCAGCCACCGCACGCAGAGCGCGGCCAGTGGTGGTTTTCTGGAAAAACACCGAGAGCAGGGCGACCAACGTGGCGGCAATGGCCGCAGCGATCAGGTCTTCTTTGTTGATCAAAATGCCGCCAGGGAACATGCTCTCCAGCGCCATGATCGGCTCTTTGGGCATGCCAATGTCGATCTTGTAAATGTCGCTGCCGAAAATGGTTTGACCCAGACCGTCCAAAAAGTAGCTGATACCCAAGGTGGCCATCAAGAGCGTAGCGCCCTCTTGGTTCACCAGGTGGCGTAGCACCAGTCGCTCAATAATCCAAGCCACTACAAACATCACCACGGCGGCAATCAAAAATGCAGCGATATTCGCCATCACTTTGTTTTCGATACCCGTCCACTGCGGAATCCACTCGGCAAAGCGCGCCATCGCCAGAGCGGCAAACAGCACCATCGCCCCTTGGGCAAAGTTAAATACGCCAGAGGCTTTGAAGATCAGCACAAAGCCCAGCGCGACCAGTGAATACAGCATGCCTGCCATCAGGCCGCCGAGTAGTGTTTCTAAGAAAAATCCCATGCTTGCCTCTTAATGCGATGTGCCTAAATAGGCTTTGATAACTTCGGGGTTGTTGCGCACCTCTTGCGGTGTGCCATCGCCAATGATCTTGCCGTAGTCCAGTACCACCACGCGGTCAGAGATGTCCATTACCACGCTCATGTCGTGCTCGATCAACACCACGGTGGTACCAAACTCGTCGTTCACGTCCAGTACAAAGCGGCACATGTCCTGCTTTTCTTCCAGGTTCATACCGGCCATCGGCTCGTCCAGCAGCAGTACCTGCGGCTCCATGGCCAGTGCACGGCCCAGGTCAACGCGCTTTTGCAGGCCATAGGGCAGCTGGCCTACAGGCGTTTTGCGAAACGGCTGAATCTCTAAAAAGTCGATGATCTGCTCGACGTATTCGCGGTGTTTGATCTCCTCGCGCTCGGCTGGACCAATGCGCAGGGCTTGCAGGAAGAGGTTGCTTTTGATCTTGAGGTTGCGCCCGGACATGATGTTGTCCAGCACGCTCATGCCCTTGAAGAGCGCCAGGTTTTGGAAGGTGCGCGCCACACCCATCACCGCCACCTCGTGGCTGTTCATGTGCTTGAAGGTTTTGCCTTTGAACGCAATGCTGCCTTCTTGCGGCTGGTACACACCGTTGATGCAGTTCAGCATCGACGACTTGCCCGCACCGTTAGGCCCAATGATGGCGCGAATCTCATGCTCGCGCACATTGAAGCTGATGTCCGTCAACGCTTTGACACCGCCAAAACGCAGGGAAATATTTTTGACGTCCAGGATGACGTCGCCTATCTTTTTAGTCATGCTGCCGCCTTCACCGGGGTAAATGTCTTCGCATCCGATATCTTTAAAGTAGCCGACACCTTACCGCTGCGGCCGTCTTCAAACTTGACCACCGTTTCAATAAACTGCGAGGTCGCGCCGTTGTACAACCCGTCGATCAGAGGCTGGTACTTCTCGGCAATAAAGCCACGGCGGACCTTGTTGGTGCGGGTGAGTTCGCCGTCATCGGCGTCCAGCTCTTTGTGTAGTACGAGAAAGCGGCTGATCTGGCTGCCCGCCAGCATGCTGTCGCGGCTCAAATCGGCGTTGACGGATTCCACGCACTCTTTGATCAGCTGGTACACCTCGGCTTTTTGTGCCAGGTCGGTATAGCCTGCGTAGGGCAGGTTGCGCCGCTCCGACCAGTTGCCTACGGCATCGAAATCAATGTTCAGCATCACCGCCACGCGGTCACGGCCGTCGCCATAGGCTACGGCTTCTTTGATGTGCGGGAAGAATTTGAGCTTGTTCTCTACATACTTGGGCGCAAACATCGCGCCGTCGTTGGTACCACCGGCGATGCGGCCCACGTCTTTCACGCGGTCGATAATTTTCAGGTGACCTTGTGCGTCGATAAAACCTGCGTCGCTGGTGTGGTACCAGCCGTCCGCGGTTTTGACCTCAGCAGTAGCAGCAGGATTTTTGTAGTATTCCTTGAGCAGGCCAGGGCTCTTGACCATGATCTCGCCGTTCTCGGCCAGTTTGATTTCTACGCCATCAATCGGTATGCCCACGGTGTCGGCGCGCGCGGCATTGTCGGGCTGCAGACACACAAACACGGCGGTTTCGGTAGAGCCGTAGAGCTGCTTGAGGTTAATGCCAATCGAGCGGTAGAAGGTGAACAAATCCGGGCCAATCGCCTCGCCTGCGGTGTAGGCCACGCGCACGCGGCTCATGCCTAAGTTGTTACGCAGCGGGCCATACACGCACAGGTTGCCCAGCGCGTACATGATCGAATCGCCCAAGCCCACGCTTTCACCGTTCATCTTGGCCGGGCCTACGCGCTTGGCCACTTCCATAAACTTTTTGAACATCGCGCGCTTGATGCTGCCTGCGTCTTCCATGCGGATCATCACGCTGGTAAGCAGGCCTTCAAACACGCGCGGTGGCGCAAAGTAGTAGGTGGGGCCGACTTCTTTCAGGTCGATGGTGATGGTGGCCGCACTCTCGGGGCAGTTGACCACATAGCCGCAAGCCAGCCACTGCGCATAGCTGAAAATGTTTTGCCCAATCCATGCCAGCGGCATGTAGGCCAGCACTTCTTCGGCGCTGGTGAGCTTGTCAAACTTGGCGCCAGCCATGGCGCGGTCTAGCAAGGTATGGTGGGTGTGCACCACGCCCTTGGGATTGCCGGTGGTGCCGCTGGTAAAAAACATCGCGCCCACATCATCGGGTTTGACCTTGGCCACTTCCGCTTTGTAAAAACCCGGATTGGCCGCAGCAAACGCGGCGCCGCTTTGCAGCAAGGTGTCGATAGCGCCTAAGCCGGGCTCATCGTAATTGCGCAGGCCACGCGGGTTGTCGTAGTAAATGTGGGAGATTTGCGGGCACTTCTCGCGTATCTCTACCAGCTTGTCCACTTGCTCCTGGTCTTCTACCACGGCAAAGCGCACATCGGCGTTGTTGATGGGGAACACACACTCAGCGCCCGCCGCGTCTTGGTACAGGGGCACGGGTATCGCGCCCAGCGACTGCGCCGCCAGCATGGTGGCATACAGGCGCGGGCGGTTCGAGCCTATCACCACCATATGCTCACCGCGCTGCAAACCGGCTTGGTGCATGCCGCAGGCCAGGTGCTCGGCCATGGTGGCCAGTTGCTGCCATGTGGTGGTTTGCCAAATGCCGTATTCCTTCTCGCGCATGGCAGGGGCTGCGGGCCGTTCGCTCGCATGCTTCAAAAGTAATTGGGGGAATGTGGTCATAGCTTTATTTGCCTCTTCCCCCGACTGTATGCTTCACTTTGACGTTATGATGTCTGTTAGACGACATTTATGGGTTTGCCCTAGGGAGTGTTTACCCTAGTTTTTGTCGCCCTGGCACCTATCATTGACTTTATATGACAAAACATGCCCCTGTGGAGCTCAGTTTGCACCAGCGCCGCCGCGCGCCCACCACGCTAGAGTTGCAAGCCATACCCTGGCTGGGCTTGCTCAGCGCGCAAGAGCACCTGCGCGCCTGCGCTGCGTTGCAGGTGGGCGACGCGGGCTCGGGCGACTATGTGTGCCGTTTTGGCAAGCCCGTCACCTACTGGTTTGGCCTGATCGACGGGCTGTTGAAGATGAGCAACGAGACCGCCGACGGTCGCAACATCACCCTCATTGGCGTGCCGCCCGGCGGCTGGTTTGGCGAGGGCACGGTATTGAAGCAAGAAAACTACCGCTACAACATCCAGGCCCTGCGTCCTAGCGTGGTGGCCGGCATTCCGGTAGAAACCTTCCACTGGCTGCTAGACCACAGCATCGGTTTTAACCGCTACGTGATGAACCAGCTGAACGAACGCCTGGGCCAGTTCATCGCCGCCCGCGAGAGCGACCGCAACCCCAACCCCGACGCCCGGGTAGCCTCCAGCTTGGCCGCCCTCTTTAACCCAGTGCTCCACCCCCGTATGGGCGATGTGCTGCGCATCACGCAGCAGGAGCTTGCCTATCTGGTGGGACTGTCCCGCCAGCGCGTGAATGAAGCACTGAGCACCTTGCAAGCGCGCGGCCTGGTGCGGCTGGAGTACGGCGGACTGAAGGTGCTGGATATTGCGGCGCTGCGCACCGCGGTGTTTGATTGAGTTTATTATGCTTTTAGCTCTCTAGGCCAAAAGAAAGCTGCGGGAGCAGCTATGAAATAAGAAGCAAGGAAATTTATCCTTGGTGCAGCCCGCCTGATTGCTCAGCCTATTCTCCCGTCACCACCCCATCCCGCGCCAGCGACTCATGGTTGCGGTGGTTGCGTAGGCGCCCCAAGGTTTTGTCCAGCGCATGCTTGAGTTTCTCGCAGGCACCGCGAAAGGCCGCGTCTTGCGTGGGGGCGTGATGGCTGACAGCGACGGGTTGGTGGTGGGCCAGGCGCGCCTCCAAGGTGCAGCGGGTGTCGCCGCCGGCTTTGCTAGCCGACTCGTTACTCAGGTGTACCTCTATGCGGGTCAGCTCGCCTGTGAAGTGGGTCAGCGTGTCTTTGAGTTCGCCCTCGGCCCAGCGGGCCAGGGCCTCGGTGTTGTCGATGCCGTTGCTGGTGTGGACTTGGATTTGCATAGTGGGGTCTCTAGTGTGGTACGCCACACTAGCATAGCAGGCTGCGCGCACGGTGTGCGTGATAGTTTGTATATGCATTGACACAATAGTGCTATTTATTAAATAGCTGTTCCCGCAATATTTTAAGAGGCTGCAGTGCCATAAGCATCTGAAAATCGCCTCTCAAACCGGCCACTGGTCGGGTGGCTTTACGCCGGCATCAAACACAGCGCGAAGATGGTTCAGCCATTTGGCCGGAATCGCCGCGTCGAGCGCTCTGTAGCCGTCGTGGTGGAGTCGTTCGGGGGCAGTCATGGTTCTCGCGGGGAGGGGGCTTCCTAAAATGGGGTGCGCTTGCGCTGTATCTTAGACGCAAGAGAAGTGCTGACCGTCGCAGCGCAGGGTATGCTTCACTGGACTTATCCATTTTGGTAGAGAAATTTGGCCCTGGCGCAATAAAATATTGCGGGAGTAGCTATCTAATTTATAGCGCAGAATAAGCCGACGTGGTAAAATGATATCCATGACTGAACCCGTAAGACTGAACAAACGCATGGCCGAGCTGGCGCTGTGCTCGCGCCGCGAGGCGGACGACTGGATAGAGCGTGGCTGGGTGCGCGTGAACGGCGCGCCCGCCGTGATGGGCGTGAAGGTGCTGCCCAGCGACAAAATTGAGGTGGACAAGCGCGCCACTGGCGCGCAGGCTCAGCAGGTGACGGTGCTGCTGCATAAACCCATTGGCTATGTGAGTGGCCAGGCCGAGGACGGGTATGAACCGGCCATCGTGCTGGTGAACCCACGTTTTCACTGGATTGGCGACCAGACGAAAATTCATTTCCAAGGCAGCCATTTGAAAAGCTTGGCCCCTTCAGGCCGCTTGGACATTGACTCTACCGGTTTGCTGGTGCTTACACAGGACGGCCGGGTGGCACGCCAGCTGATAGGCGAAGACTCGGATATGGAGAAGGAATACCTGGTGCGGGTGAGCTACCAGGTAGCGCCCCAGCGCGTCACTGAGATGCCGGGTGCGGCCACCCATGGCAGGCAAGAGCCCATCTCGCAAGACGTGCGCAGCGTGTTCCCGCCCGCCATGTTGGCGCGCCTGCGCCACGGGCTGTCGCTGGACGGCCAGGCACTGCGCCCCGCGCTGGTGGACTGGCAAAACCCCGAGCAACTGCGCTTTGTGCTCAAAGAAGGCAAAAAGCGCCAGATCCGCCGCATGTGCGAGATGGTGGGCCTGCATGTGACGGGCCTTAAGCGCGTGCGCATCGGCAACGTGGCGCTGGGCCAGCTGCCCGTGGGCCAGTGGCGCTATTTGGCGGCGAACGAGCGGTTTTAACAATACCGCAATAGCTTTTGGAGCCCCCCCTACCTGGGTAAAATACACCTTGAACCTGCGCTAAACGCCCCAATGTATGGGGCGTTGTTATTTGAAAATTTGAACCTACTGCCATGACCAAAAAAACCCTCAGTTTCCAAGCCGAAGTCGCCCAGCTTTTGCACCTTGTCACCCATTCCCTGTACAGCAACAAAGAAATTTTTGTCCGCGAGCTGGTGTCTAACGCCTCCGACGCGTGCGACAAGCTGCGCTTTGAGGCCATCAACACCCCCGCCCTGTACGAAGACGCGCCGAACTTGGAAGTGCGCATCAGCTACGACAAAGATGCCAAGACGCTGACCATCACCGACAACGGTATTGGCATGACCCAGCAAGAGGCTATTGAGCATCTGGGCACCATTGCCAAAAGCGGCACCAAAGACTTTATGGGCAAGCTGCAAGACGCGCAGAAAGCCGATGCCAAAGACCAAGGTGCGTTGATAGGCCAGTTTGGCGTGGGCTTTTACTCGGGCTTTATGGTGGCTGACAAGATCACCGTCGAGACGCGTCGTGCGGGCCTCAAAGCCCACGAAGGCGTGCGCTGGGTAAGCGGCGGCACGGGCGAGTTTGAGGTGGAGGCTATTACCCACCCCGCGCGCGGCACCAGCATTACCCTGCACCTGCGCGACGACGCGCTGGAGTATGCCAACACGTACAAGCTCAAAGGCATCATCAGCAAATACTCCGACCACATCAGCCTGCCCATCATGATGGAAAAGGAAGAGTGGAAAGAAGGCGAAGCCATTGACGCTGCCGATCCAGCCAAGGGCACCAAGGGTGGTGGCATGCACAAGACCGGCGAGTGGGAGCAGGCCAACGCCGCCGCCGCACTGTGGAGCCGCCCCAAGAAAGACATCACCAAAGAGCATTACGACGACTTCTACAAACAGATCAGCCATGACCAAGAGGCACCGCTGGCCTACACCCACAACCGCGTGGAAGGCAGCACCGAGTACACCCAGCTTTTGTACATCCCCGGCACCGCACCGTTTGACTTGTGGAACCGCGACAAAAAAGCCGGCATCAAGCTGTATGTGAAGCGCGTTTTCATCATGGACGATGCCGAGGCGCTGATGCCCGTGTACCTGCGCTTTGTCAAAGGTATTGTCGACAGCGCCGATTTGCCGCTGAACGTCAGCCGTGAGCTACTGCAAGAAAGCCGCGACGTGCGCGCCATCCGTGAAGGCTGCACCAAGCGCGTGCTGGGCATGCTGGAAGACTTGGCCAAGTATGACAAAGCGCCTGAGGCTAAAGACGGCGTGACTGACGTATTAGACGCAGACGATAAAGCCAAGCAAGGCCAGTACACCAAGTTCTACGCCGAATTTGGCGCGGTGCTCAAAGAAGGTCTGGGCGAAGACTTCGCCAACAAAGACCGCTTGGCCAAACTGCTGCGCTATGCCAGCACCACCAGCGACGGCATCACCGTCAGCCTGGCAGACTACAAGGCCCGCATGAAAGAAGGCCAGGAGGCCATCTACTACATCACCGCCGACACCCTGGCCGCTGCCAAAAGCAGCCCGCACATCGAAGTTTTTAAAAAGAAGGGCATCGAAGTGCTGTGCATGACCGACAAGGTCGATGAGTGGAGCCTGAACTACCTGCACGACTTTGACGGCACGCCATTGCAGTCGGTCGCCAAAGGCGAGGTAGACCTGGGCAAACTGGAAGACGAGGCCGAGAAAAAAGCCTTTGATGCCGCAGCAGAAGCCAACAAAGAGCTCATCGCCAAGCTCAAAGAAGCCCTCAAAGACAAAGCCCAAGACGTGCGCGTGACCACCCGCCTAGTAGACAGCCCCGCCTGCCTGGTAGTGCAAGACCATGGCATGAGCACCCAGCTCGCGCGCATGCTCAAACAAGCCGGCCAAGCTGCACCCGACGTGAAGCCGATTTTAGAAATCAATGCAGAGCACGCGTTGATCAAAAAATTGAACACAGATGCAGTTCACTTTAACGACTTGGCCCACATCGTCTTCGATCAAGCTTTGCTGGCCGAAGGTGGTTTGCCGGATGACCCGGCGGCGTATGTCAAGCGAGTGAACGCGTTGCTGGTTTAATCCTCCCGGTGGGAACACATCTTGTGTTCGAAAAAATGTCCGCAACACGCGGGCATTTTTTTGGGTATTGTTCAACGCACTGAAAACGGTGACTGGTAAGGTCGGCCAGACGCTACACCCGCCACCACACCTTATCCCTTGGCTTCAAACACACCTTGCCGTCGCGTTTGTTGTTGCGCGTATCCACAAACGGCACCGCAACCTCGACGATTTGCAGGATCGATAAAGGTATGGCGGCGCAGGTCAATCAGGCCAGGCTTAACGAGCTTTCCGCCTGCGTCCATCAGGCGCTGCGCGCGTTCTGGGGCTATGCTGGCCTCGATAGCTTCAATCTGCCCGAAGCGGATGCCAATGTCGCGCTTGCCCGAGAGGTTTCGGCTCGGATCGATGAGGTTGGCGTTGCGAATGCGCAGGTCAAACTTGTCGTTCGGACCCATGGCGCCCAACGCGGCGAGGGATGCGCCAGCTTGTAAAAGTTGCCTTCGGGTGGTGGTGTCTATGATCGTCTCGCCTTTTTAAAATCTGCCAGTGCATAGTAGTCTTGGAGACTCAAATCAGCCTTCAGCGCAATGAAATATTGCGGGAGCAGCTATTAAATTCAGAGCGATTGGTAGCGCAATACAGGCGCTGCGCTGGTCGTGCGCTCGCAGCCCAGACTGATATAGCCCGCGCCTACCAGCTGGCATTCATCGCGCCGTAGCGCCACGGCCTTGGATTGGTCGCCCGCATACACCCAGGTGCCAAAGCTGGACACGTCTGCCAGCACCCAGTGTGTGCCGCGCCAGGTAATACTGCAATGCAGGCGTGATACGCGGGCATCACTTACGACGATGCATTGGGCTGCGTCGGCGGCTTCAGCGGTTTGCATGGTACGGCCTACGTGGGCCAGACCATGGGGCGATTGCAGCACGACCGTATTGCCAGGCGCCTGGCCATTGGCCGCGTGCAAATGCAAAGACAAGCGCCCACTGCGCGGAGGCGCGGCGATGGACGCACCCATGATGGTGAAGTCGTTGTCAGCCTCGTCTTGCCACTGCACGCGAAACACTTCGGTCGCATCGGTTTTGCCGCGCAAGAACAAAGGCCCCAAGCTGCGCAGCAGGTTTTTCAGTATTCCAGGCAGGGCGCTGCGTACCTGCGCAGTGGCCAGTATCTGCCCACCTCCGGCCAAATCCGCCAAGCGGGCAGCGCTGTTGACGGCATCGCCAAAGCAGTCGCCATCGATCTCCACCACGTCACCCGACTCCATGCCCAGCTGCATTTGTACCGCCGCCAGGGCAGCGCCGGTCGCAGAAGGGTACACGGGGTGATCTCGCAGGTTCTGCTGCACGGCCACGCAGGCGGCCAGCGCATCTGCCTCGTTGGAAAACAGCACAAACAGACCGTCGCCCAAGAGCTTTACTACGCGGCCATCGTGCGACTCAAAGGTTTTGCCCAAGGTCGTAATCAGTTGCGTCACAAAGCGCGAGGCCGCAGCATCCCCCAAGCTTTCGTATAAGCGTGTGCTGCCCACAAGATCTGCAAAAACGACGGTTGTCACGGTGCCTGATTTATAGCCTATATTCTTGGAAAAAATTAAAAATCACGTGGTTCGACCAAATTAAGCTGGCCGACGGAACACCGCTCGCGCTGCGTCTACCTGCGCGCGGTGGTGGCAGCCATCAAGATGGTCGTTGACTACGCCCATTGACTGCATGAAGGCGTACATCGTCGTGGGCCCTACAAAGCTAAACCCAAGCTTCTTCAGGGCCTTGCTCAGCGCCAGCGACTCTTCAGACTGCGTCAGGGTACTGGCGATATCGGGTGTGATTCGCTGGGGCCGCGCTGTGGCTACTGGCTCGTGTGCCCACACCAGCTTGGCCAGTGCCCCGCTGCCGCGTTGGTCGATCAGATCACATACCCGCTGCGCATTGTTAATGGCAGAGACGATTTTGCCGCGATGGCGGATGATGCCTGCGTCCAGCACCAGGCGCTCAATGTCTTTGTCAGTAAAACGGGCTAATTTTTCAAAGTAAAAACCGGCAAATACGGTACGAAAGTGCTCCCGCTTGCGCAGTACCGTGATCCAGGACAGACCGGATTGAAAGCCCTCCAAAGTGATCTTCTCAAACAGCCTGCGCTCGTTGTCCACTGGCATGCCCCATTCGTGGTCGTGGTAGTGGACATAGTCTGCAAACGCATCGCCTTGGTTGCACCAAGAGCAGCGGTGTTGGCCGTCGGGGTGATGGATAAGGGAAAGGGGCATGAAGGTGCCTTGTATCGTAGAAATTAGCGGAACATGAGTGCGACTATCTTAGCCACCATGGCGGTACAGCTAAGTGCGCATATGCATCGCATCGTAGGTGATTAGTAAACAAGTGGGGACTAATATACTCTGCACCCAGTCAATTTTGGCAGCAAACAGTTTTGCCGTTTCGGCACATTCTCCTTGGGTGGCGGTGACCAATGCCGATGGTGTGGCCAGCTTTGACTCGGTACTTGACGGTGCCGCGCAAGTGAAGGTATGGCAAGCAGACCAACTGCTTGACTTGGCACCACAACGCTTGACGCTTACGGCAGCGCCAGCTAAAACCACCTTGTAGCTCAGTGTGGTGCCGCGTAAACGGCGCGTGTAGCTCAAAAAAGTGTGAAGCCCGCCGATAGGCCGGATTTTGTGGATTGGGCTTGCCTTGCGACAACCCCAACGTGACCGCCATTCATCTGGGCCGCAGCTCGCGCTGACGGCTCGGTGCTACCTACCCGCACACTCTCCGGGACCGGATCAACGTGTGCCTATTTGGTATTGCTGCGCGTAGAGATTGCCCGTTTCACCCGAACTC
>JAYWHJ010000304.1:0-18872 GCA_043777795.1 Polaromonas sp.
CCCTGGAAACGCCCGAGGAGTACGCCGTGTGGCTGGCGGCAGGGGAAGTGCAAGACGCCAAACGGCAGGTGAAGAAAGACGCCATAGAGCTGGACCGCAAGATACGGTTTAAGCGGATACCACGGCCAGTCAAGCCGTTCACGGCGCACTGAAGAGCGATTTCCACCCTCTTTTTAGGTATTTATCATCCTGAAGCCCGCTAAAGGATAGCGGCAGCAGCTACGCAATGCATAGCGCACCATTATGGCGAAAAAGTAACCCGCAGCCAGGTGTTATTGGCCAGCAGCACGCAGGCTCCGCTGGGGATGGGCAGCATGCGCTGCACGCGGGCGGGCAAGGGCATCACGTCGGCCAATTCCTTCCAGCGGCCTGTTGTGCCTTTGACTTCAGAGGCTTCCCAGCGCAGGGCGTGCAGGGCGGTGAGGCTCATGTCGGGCACGATGACGGTGGGCCGCAGGCCGGGCAGCTCCACAATCACGGCCAAATCTTGCTCGGGGTCGCCCATGCGGTGGTTGGATACGTCCATCACCTTTGCAAAGGCCTCCAGCAGCGGCGGGCGGTAGTGGTAGAGGTTCAATATGCCGCCCACATGGGGCGTGGTAACGCTGGCAATATCCAGCCGTCCGTCTCCGTCAAAATCGGCCACGCCTACGGGGTTAAGCCAGTAGAAGGTGCCGCCCGTGGGCGCGCTGCGGGCAATTTCGCTGATGCCCATGGTGGGTGGGGCCGGGGTGGTGGTTTGGGCTGTAGTTTTTATCGTAGTTTTGGCAGTGCTTTTGTCGGGCAACGCGCGCAACCCCAGCACCACGACGGACGAGCCGCGCAGGGCGTCGCTTTCAATGACGACCATTTCGTCGCGCCCGTCGGCATCGATGTCAACCAGTCGCACGGTGAGGTCTTCGAACACCCGGGTAAAAGGCAGGCGGTACACCAGTTCTTGCTGCTGTCCCTGGGCAGTTTCTGTGAGTACATGCAAAGTAGCGGCATGGGTGGCCGAACCCAAGGCTTTGTGCGGGTAGCGTGTGGTGGGTGAGCCTAGCCACGCCCAAGCAATGTCCTTTTGCCCACGCACCGCCTGACTGCCCCCTAGCCGCTTCGCACTGGCTGGTGGCGGTGGTGGCTTGGCAGGCAGCGCGATACCGCACTGCCATTGGCTGGCGGGCGCTACCATCAAACCCATGGCAGAACTCAGGCCCGCGCAGCAGAGCTGGATCGCGCCGATGCACATTAGCTGCAAGGCGGTTTTCAAAGTTGAGGTCAGCGAGGGCAAATAAGAGTGGTACACCATCGTGCTTGTGGGTCGTAGCAAGCCCGATTTTCTTACACGCACCAAGTGCTTCAAAGCCGTTACGGCGACACAGCCCCAGGCTTTACCAAGTTTCCGCCGCCAATCGACGTGCGAGATATCGCAGTTATCAACCTCTCTACCTGTACGCCCTATAAAATAGGGCGCAGGTAGCTACTGAATGAGGAGCGGGTATCTTTAGGCAGCTTTGGCGACACGGGTTTTGCGCACAGCGGTGCGGGCGCGTTTAGCCACGGCGGTGACAGCCGTATCACCGGCTGCTTTGCGGGCCAGCACGGCAGATTTTTGTTCCATCTGGGCAGCGAATGTGCTGAGCACGACGACGCTTGGCAAAGTGGCTTGGGCCAAGGTGTTCAAGGCGGTGACGCCGGTTTTTTCTTCAAACAGGCTGGCGTTAGCGGCTACGCGCTCTACGCCTGCACCTGCCAGCTTGACCATTTGGTCGACGACTTCTTGCGCGCCGTTGGTGGTGATCACCAGGCCCTTGGTGGTGTAGCCGCTGACCATTTGCTGTGCTGCGGTGGCGTTTTTAGCGGTCTCGGCGGAGAGCTTGGCACGCGATGCTTTGAACGCATTGTTCCAGCGCTGCTCCAGCAAGCCCACCACACGCTCGCCGCCCACGCGGTACGCCTGGATCACGTTTTTAGCGGTGTTGCCGGTAGAGGCGATCACGTCGGTGGTGACGGTGGAGAGTTTTTGAGTACGCATGTTGTTTCCTTCAGTTAGGGTTAGTTCGGTAATGCGATTGTGCAAACTTTCCCTAGTGAACGCGACCTAACGGGCTAGAGAGATGACTCCAGCTTGTGTTGTGCAGCACATAAAACGCCTGCAATCCAATGAAATAATGCGGGGGCAGCTATTGATTAAATAGTGACCTAATTTGACTGGTATGTGCCGGGAGGTAAATCTTGCAGCGTGTACGGCCCGATGGCAGCGCGAATCAGGCGCAACGTGGGGTAGCCTACCGCCGCTGTCATGCGGCGCACTTGGCGGTTGCGCCCCTCGGTAATGCACAGCTCTAGCCAGGCCGTTGGCAAGGCAGCCCGCACGCGAATGGGCGGGTCGCGCGGCCATAGTGCGGGCGGCGCTTCGATCAGGCGCGCACGGGCCGGGCGAGTGGGGCCGTCATTGAGCTGCACGCCGCTTTGCAGCGCTGCCAGCGCCGCCGCATCGGGTGCGCCCTCTACTTGCACCCAGTAGGTTTTTTCCATCTTGTAGCGCGGGTCGCTGATCCGCGCTTGGAGCTTGCCGTCGTTGGTGAGCAGTAGCAAGCCTTCGCTGTCGGCATCCAGCCTGCCCGCCACGTACACGCCAGGTAGATCGATAAAGTCTTGCAGCCCCTTCCAGCGCCCCTCTGGGGTGAACTGGCTGAGCACGCCATAGGGTTTGTTAAAGCGGATCAGGCGCGCTGCGGTAGCGGCGCTGGCTGCTAGGGAAGACGATGAGTGAGCGGACATGCGTTGGTAATTTTAAGGCATTTAGGCTTCTAGCCCAATAAAATATTGCGGGAGCAGCTACTGATAGCGTAGCGTGTATGGGCCGCTCTAGCGCTTGGGTGCTAGTGTGGGAGCAGATTTTGTAGCGACTGGCTCAGCGGTAGTCTCAGTCGCTGTCGGTGGCGGCGTTAGACAGCATGCGCATAGCCTGCCCTACGGCTTTAAAACGCTCCAGCATGCGCGGAGCTTTTTGTGGTCAATTAGCACCCATTGGCCGTGAACGACCTGTAGGCCATCTGTTTACTTGAGCGGGCTGCGCAGATCGGCGGCGCTCAACTCTTGGCCGTCCAGCGTGACCTCCATGGTGAAGTCCAGCCAGGCGGTAAGAGCGAGTGCAGTTGTTGGCGGCTTTTGTCGTCCTTGGACCCGGCCAGTGCCGTGGACAGGGGCAGGTGCTGCGCTTTGCCGTGGCTGGCCACACAGCGTTCGAAGCGCCTTGCACTGCATCCCGCCAGCACACCCATCAACGGTACTTTGATCATCTCGGTCTCCCTTATCCGTGATGAAACGACAAGTGCGCAGTGCAAGAGTCGTCGTTTGTCAGGACAGGGAGAAGTCACTAACGCTGCATATTCAGTAGCTGCTCCCGCAATATTTTAAAAGGCTACAACTTCATTAGAAGAAAACAGTCTGCAGCGCAATAAAATATTGCGGCGGAAGCTATCTAATTGATAGTACAGTGGGGCTGGCTCGAGGCGGTTGATGGGTGATGCCAAACATCTCCGCCAGCGCCACACGGTAGGCTGCTTGGCCCACAGCGTTGGTGTTGTGGTGCGAGCCACCTTCGACCAATACAAACTTTTTTGGCTCCTCGGCAGCCTCAAACAGCTTGCGGCCCAAGGCGGGCTTAATCAGGCTGTCATTGTCGCCGTGCACTACCAACAAAGGCGAGCCAATGCGGGCCACTTTTTTCAGTGATTCAAAACGTTGCGTGATGAAGGGGCCCACTGGCAACCAACCCCAAGCCATGGTGGCCGCCACGTCGGGTATCGAGGTGAAGGTGCCTTCCACGATGGTGCCTTTCTCGTCCGCTACTTTGCTGGCCAGCTCGATGGCGATGGCACCGCCCAGCGAATGGCCAAAAATGTAACGCGGCTGGTCGGGGTAGGTTTTAGCGATCCACTGCCACGTGGCGTAGGCGTCTTCGTAAGCCATTTTTTCCGACGGAATTTCGGTAGAGGTTTTGCCAAAACCACGGTAGTCCACCGCCACTACGTGAAAGCCCAACTCTTGCATCCGGGCGATTCGGTAGGCGCTGCCTGTCACGCTCCAGCGCGCGCCGTGCAAAAACAGCAGTACAGGTGCATTGGCTTGCGGGGAGGGGTGCAGCAGGGCGTGCAGCTTGACGCTTTTGCCGGTGACGGCGGATTCATAATCTATCCAGGTATCTTGCATCCCGCCTGCAACTTGAGCGGTGTCGCCCCATGTGCGGTCGCTTGGGTTAAAAATCCACTTGCCTTGCTTCGTGTCCAAAGACGCGCAACCGGCCAGTGCAGCAATGCTTAAAAAGGTGGCAATTGCCTAGCGCCATGAAAGTCGTGTTGCCATTGTGCTTGTCAGAGGTGTTGCAGTGGGGGTGGGCTGTTTGTAGGGATAACCTGCTACGACCCGATTGGGTTCACCTAGTTCCTATAGAGTAAAGAAATATGAAACACTTTACTATCCGCCTCCACAAAATCTCGGCATTTTTTACGGTCTTTGGCTTGGCGGCGGCATTGTCCGCCTGCAACACAGCCGATAAAACTGCGGGCCCGCCTTTGCCCACAGTCGCCAGCGTGGATGTGCAGCGCTATCTGGGCGCCTGGTCGCAACAGGCTCTGGTCCCCAATAAATTCCAAAAAATGTGCGTCAGCGACACCACCGCCACCTACGCCCGCGATGGCGACGGCCTGAGCGTGACCAACCGCTGCGTGGATGCTAACGGCAAGCAGGTAGAAGCCAAGGGCGTGGCCAAGGTGGTGGAGGGCAGCAACAACGCCAAGCTCAAGGTCAGCTTTTTCAGGCCCTTTTATGGCGACTACTGGGTGCTGGCACTCGACCCAAACTACCAATGGGTGTTGGTGGGCGAACCAGCCCGCGAGAACGGCTGGGTGCTGTCGCGCGCCAAGATGCTGGACGATGCCACCTACAACGCGATACTGGACAAAGCTGCGGCGCTGGGCTACGACAAGACCAGGTTTGTGCGCAGTGTGAACAAACCTTGAGCGTGCGGCGTGACCTCGTTCATAGCGCCAAACCCAGCGCGTCAAACCGTCACTGCTTGTGCAGCGGCAGCTCAAAAAACTGCGTGGCCAGCGTCGGGCCCTCGTAGTACTGCGCTATTGGCATGAAGCCCATGCGCTGGTAGACAGTCTGCGCAAACACGGTTTGTGGCACCGTGTCCAGCACCAGGCGCTGGTAGCCTAGCTCTCGGGTGGTGTCGCCGAGCACCTGCATCAGTTTTTCGCCCAGTTGCTGGCCGCGAAAAGCGGGTTGCACATACAGGCGCTTGACCTCGGCAGTCGCGGCATCCAGATGCTTAAAGCCCACGCAGCCCACCAGCTTCGCGCCGTCCTGCACCACCCAGAACAAGCCCTTGGGCAAACTGTAGATGCTCTCAATCTGCGCCATCTCCTGCTCAAAGTTCTGCCAACCCATGTCGATACCAAGCCACGCTGCATATTCGCGCACCAGCGCAACGATGGCTTGAGTGTCCACAGGAAACTGGGCTTGGCGAATCTGCATACGCAGCAAATCAGCGCCCGCGTAAAAACAGCGCGTCAAGCTCTTTGATGCTCACTTGCCGCCACGTTGGGCGTCCGTGGTTGCATTGGTCGGAGCGCTCGGTGGCCTCCATTTGGCGCAGCAGGGCGTTCATCTCGTCCACAGTGAGGCGGCGGTTGGCGCGCACGGCTCCGTGGCAGGCCATGGTGCTCAAGATCTCGTGCTGGGCGCGCTCTATCACCGTGCTGGCATCGTGCTGGGCCAGCTCGGCCAGCACGCTGCGGGCCAGCTCCACCGGGTCGCCCTGCGCAAGCGAGGTAGGCACCGCGCGCACGGCCAGGGTTTTGGGGGAGAAGGGCGTGATTTCCAGGCCCAGCTTGTGCAAGGTGTCCAGGCTGGCCTCTGCGGTGGCGACCTCGGTGGGGGTGGCGGCAAAGGTGGCGGGAATGAGCAGGGGCTGGGAGCTGATCTGCGCGGCATCAATTTGCGTTTTGAGGCGCTCGTACACGATGCGCTCGTGGGCAGCGTGCATATCGACGATGACCAAGCCTTGCGTGTTTTCTGCAAGGATGTAGATGCCCTGCAATTGAGCGATGGCGCGGCCCAAAGGCCAAGCGTTGGTGTTCTGATCCGCTTGGTTTTGCGCTGCGTGGCTGGGCACATTGGAGAATGGCGTATGGGACTCAGCTCCTATATTGGCAACAGTGTGTGGGCTTGGATTTCCCCACAGCACACTGATGTCCGAGACATGGTTGCCTGGCCGTAGAGACGTATCAAACGCTCTAAAATTAATAGCTGCTTGCGCATTATTCCATTGCGCTGGAGGCTGATTTGGCTTTAAAAATGGTGCGTTAACTGTGTTGTACGGGCTGGTGGACTGCATGGCATCTTCTGACCCTGTGGCAAGACCGTCAATCGCAGCAATACCCAGCGCCACGCCGGCCGCAGAGCGAGGCATCGCCAGTGCGTTGCCCACGGCGTGGCGCACGGCTTGGTGCACCTCGCGGCTGTCTCTAAAGCGCACCTCGATCTTGGTGGGGTGCACGTTCACATCCACCCGCGTGGGGTCAATCTGCATGAACAGCACATACACCGGCTGGCGGCCACCGTGCAACACGTCTTCATAGGCGCTGCGGGCCGCGTGGGTCAGCACTTTGTCACGCACGTAGCGGCCGTTTACATAGGCAAACTGCTGGTCGGCGCGGCTGCGCGCAGCGTCGGGTATGCCCGCGTAGCCGTGCACAGTGGCGCCGCCGCTGGCTTGGTATTGCACTTTGATGGCGTGGGCTACAAACTCATCGCCCAGCACGTCGTTGATGCGCTGCTCCAGGCTGCCTGCCCGCCATTGCTCCAGCAGCTTGCCTTCGTGCCACACGGCAAAGCCCACATCGGGCCGGGCCAGCGCGTGGCGGCGTGCTGACTCTAGGCAATGCGCCAGCTCGGTGGCATCGGTTTTGAGAAACTTGCGCCGCGCCGGAGTGGCAAAAAAAAGCTCTTTCACCTCGACGGTGGTGCCCTGCGCACGCGCAGCGGGGCTGAGCTCGCCGGTTTGGCCGTGCAGCATCCAGGCAGATGCATTTTGAGCCCCCTGCGGGCTACTAGCGCGGGAAAGTATTGTGCAGTCAGCTATCGAGTTAATAGCGGCCAGAGCCTCGCCGCGAAAGCCCATGGTGCTGACCGACTCCAAATCAGTCAGCGATGCGATCTTGCTGGTAGCGTGGCGCTTGAGCGCCATGGGCAACTGCTCGCGCGGTATGCCTGCGCCGTCGTCTTCCACCACAATGGCGCGCACGCCACCGGCCAGCAGGCGCAGGGTGATCGTTGTCGCCCCCGCGTCCAGCGCGTTGTCCAGCAGCTCGCGCACCACCGAGGCGGGGCGCTCCACCACTTCACCCGCAGCGATTTGGCTGATCAGCTCATCAGGCAGCTCGCGGATGGTGCGGGGCGTCGGGGAGGGGGTAAATACGGCGTTCACAGGGGGATTGTAGGCGGGCGCAATGCGCTCGCGTAACTGGCAAGGGCTCGGGCTGTTTTGTTAGGCAGGTCAATCCGGATACTGCAACGCTACAACCCGCGCCATCCTGAGAGCGCGCTGCGCTGACTGCGCGCACGACTGCTTTGTGGCCTTCTCCTGCAAAGGCCGGCGTATCTGCCCCTCGTGCAACACGCGTCGTATGACAAAGCAGCCCCTGCACATCGGCGCTGTCGCCTTCATCCACCGTTTCGGCGCCAGTCTGAACGCGCATGGGCGTTTTCATGTGAGCTTTGAGGCCAAAGAGATGCTGGGTTACAAACACAGCGGTTTCTCAGTGCACACCAGCGTGCGCAGCTTGATCACATCGGGGTGCGAGCAGAGCTACCAAACATTGCACCAGCGCGGGGGGCCGCCGATGTGGGACGACTGTGGTACGCAGATGGGTGAGGGTGCTCAAGTCGAGCCAGACTGGGATCTGGCGGCTCAACCGGCACCGCACTACGAGGTGAACCAGCGCATCAATTGGCGGGTGATCGAGACAGCGATCCACGCAGCGTTTCAGACCCGCTGCGGGGGAGGGCTGTGCGCGCGACATACGAGTAGACGTTTTGATCACAACGAACCCGAAACTTGCACGCTATTCAACGCCCAAGTTGCACGAATCAATGACCACCGCTGGCCTCAAACGCGCGCATTACTTAACCTCATGAGGTTGAATTTCCTATCCGTAAGATTTCGCGGAGTGCGCCTTCGCACATCAAACGCAATGGCTTGCGGAATAGCGAAATCACTAATGCACTTGACCAGCAAAAGGTGCCATCGTAATTCGAAATCTGGTAAGCTTTCGGCGCAGCAAACTGTTTCCCATTCATGAGATTGATTTGTTTCAAACCTGTTGACCGCACCACCAGAGACCGCACATGAACATACAACCTTTAAACCCTGCTATCGGCGCTACCGTGAGTGGGGTGCAGCTTAATTCGGAGTTTAGCCAAGACGAGCGTGATCAGTTGCTGGCCGCACTGCTTAAACATCACGTGTTGTTCTTTGAGGGACAAAATCTCGACCCCATCACCCAGCGTGCGGCGGCTGCGCGCTTTGGGCAGTTGCACATACACCCGATCTACCCGCATGTGCCTGAGGTGCCCGAGATCATCATCCTGGACACCAGCATGGACAACCCGCCGGACAATGACAACTGGCACACAGATGTGACTTTCTTGGCCGAACCAGCCATGGGGGCTCTGCTGGCAGCTAAACACCTACCGCCAAGCGGTGGCGACACACTTTGGTCCAGCGGCATTGCAGCTTGGAATGCGCTGTCTAAACCATGGCAAAACATGCTGGCGGGCTTGCATGCAGAGCATGACATCCTCAAGAGCTTTCCGGCTTGGCGCTTTGCCCGCACACCCGAAGAAAAAGTACGTTGGGAGAAAGCGCGTGTTGATCACCCTTTGCGAATGCACCCAGTTGTTCGTACGCATCCTGTGTCTGGCTTACAGGGTTTGTTTGTGAACGAAGGCTTTACCACGCGTATCGCTGAGCTAAACCCTACGGAAAGCAATGCGGTGCTGACGCAGCTATTTGCCCATATGTGTAAGCCAGAGTTCACGGTGCGTTGGCGCTGGAAACTGGGTGATGTGGCGTTTTGGGACAACCGCCTGACGCAACACTATGCCACTTCGGACTATATTCCGGCACGACGCATCATGCACCGGGCCACTGTCATGGGGGATGCCCCTTTTTATCGTGCAGACTCAGTTTAAGTGCCCACCACGCTATTGACCTCTGATCCCATTCAGGCCCGTTTGCTGTATGACGGGGAATGACTGAACAAACCGTGTATTGCCAGGAGCAGAGACGCAAGCAACCGGCCAAAACAAGGCGGTGCTTGCCATCGCGGGCGTAACCTTCGACGACGTCTGCAAGTGCACCTGCTGGCTGCAGGATGCGCGCGACTCCGGTGGCTTCAACCGCACCTACATGAGCTACTTTCCGAGTGGCCGGCCAGCGCGCTCCACCACTGAGGCGCGGCTGATACTCGATGCGAAGGTCGAAATCGGCTTAGTGGCCTACAAGGCAAAGCCTTGATTCGGGCGAACCCTGCGACGGGTGCTGGTGTGCGGCTGGGGTGGCCGCAGCTAGCACCATCCTGCCTGAGCGGCCCGAGCCCGTGCCGCCCAAGCGCTCAGCGGCGCATTGCCTGTGGCAGTGCTGATCGCGCGCATCTGCGAAGTGTTTCCGCTGCTGTGCCCGCTATGCGGTGGCCAGATGCGAATCATCGCCTTCATCACCCACAGCGAAAACATTTGGCACATGCTCGATCACATCGGAGTCGATTCCGAGCCACCACGCCTGTCCCCGGCACGCGGGCCACCGCTTTGGGATGGGTGCGATGCTGATGCGCAAAGGGGTGAGGATGGCCAAGCCGAACCAGACTGGGATCTGGCGGCGCAACCAGCACCGGACTACGAGCTTGACCAGCGCATCAATTGGTGAGTGATCGACACAACGATCCAAGCAGCGTTTCAGACCTGCTACGGGCTTGGCCTGAGTGCATCACAGGCTCAGAACCCATTGGCGAGCAGCAGCTACATAACCTTGTTCGTTGCGTCGGCTGCGACAGTTCAGACGGCAGCGATCCGTGGCTTTTGGGCGCCCCAAATCCGTGCCATGCTTGGATTGATGCGATTGAATTTCCTGGCTGTACTTGAGCGTTTCGCGCTCGTGCAATAAGGCATCGAGCTGTTCTTGCAGCGGTGCATTGGCACGAGTGAGCTCTTCATGGCGCAGCAGCAAGCGCTCGGTGCGCTCGATCACGGCATCGACCTGCGTAAACATCGGTGCATCGAGTGTGTCTTGCCTGGTGGCCATCGGTATTGAAGAATTTGTGATCAGAACCCGATATAAGTTTTTGAGTCTAGGCTAGGTTTTTGCTTTCTTCTAAGTTCCTTGCCGAACCGCTGTGCGCAGTATTGCCGCTGTAGTGACGTTTAGGCAATGGTTTAGAATCAGATTGTTGGTGCTCGCGCTGCAAATTTGCGGCGCAGTTCAACGGGAAGCGGAAGAAATCGTGCAAAGCTTTGTGTGATTTCGAGCCCGCGCTGCCCCCGCAACGGTGAATGGACGGTTTGTATCGAAAGAGGCAAACCTGCTTGCTAACGCGAGCCACTGAGCACGAAAGTGCTTGGGAAGGCTTTAGCAGGTTGCAATCCATCAGCCCGGATACCGGCCAACAAGGCGATGCCTTGTGCGCAAGCATGCGGCATCACATTCGTCCACGTCAGCGGGGAAGCTGACACCGGACATGCTTTGTTCTTTCCCTTTTTATGAAAAACTTTTCGTTGGCTCAGCGCGGCATCGTTGCTGCCTGTGCTTTGGCTTGCACATCTTTTGCAGGTATCTCCTTGGCGCAAAATGCCAATACCCCCGAACTAAAACCCATCGTCGTCACGGCCAGCCGCGCAGAAACGCGCACGGACGAGTTGGTCAGCGATGTTGTGGTGATCTCCCGCGAGCAAATTGAGCGCTCTGCTGGGTTGACGTTGGCAGAAATGCTGGTGCGGCAAGCGGGTGTGCAAATGGCTGCTAACGGCGGCTTGGGTAAAAATTCAAGCGTATTCATACGCGGTGCGGAACCACGGCACACTTTGCTTTTGATCGATGGAGTGCGTTATGGCTCTGCTACGACCGGTACACCTGTTTGGGATTCGATTCCCTTGGAGATGATCGAGCGTATTGAAGTGCTAAAAGGCCCCGCATCTGCCATCTACGGCAGTGAAGCCGTGGGCGGTGTGGTGCAGATTTTTATGAAGCAAGGCGAGAAAGGTTTTAGGCCCAGCGCGGTGTTGACTTTTGGAAGCCGCTCCCATGCGCAGGCCGGTGTCAACCTCAGCGGCGGCACGGGTGATGTAACTTACCAGTTCGGCTTGCAGCACACTAAAGATGGCGGCTTTTCTGCCACCAACAGTAAAGTAGGTGGAAACTTTAACCCCGACACAGACAATTTCCGCCAAACAGCGCTGAATGGCGCTATCAAGCTCCAGATCAATAGTCAGTGGTCAGTCGATGCGCGTGTGTTGTCAGCTTCCGGGTTAAATCGCACAGACTCTGCGCCTAACAGCGATACACGCAATGACCCGGACACTGCGCTGTACGCGCTTGGCATCCAAGGCCAGGTGATTCCCTCTTGGAACACGCGACTGAGCTATGCAAGCAGTGAAGACAAAGGCACATCTGCGCCCGTTTTCGCACTGTTTGCCACCACACAAAAACAATTGGGCTGGAAGAACGACGTGAAAACGCCTCTGGGCTTGGTGATCGCGGGCTTTGAACAACTGACCCAGAAGGTAGACAGCACGACGAACTACACCGTGAAAGAAAGGCGCGTGAATTCGCTGTATGCCGGCCTGAACGGGAGCAGTGGCGCGCACAGCTGGCAAGTCAATGCCAGGCAAGATCGCAACTCCCAGTTTGGCACCAGCACCACGGGCTTTGCAGGATATGGCTTCGCATTGACACCTCAGTGGCGCTTGCATGCCTCGCATGGAACATCGTTTGTTGCGCCATCATTTAATCAGTTGTATTTTCCGAATTTTGGCAATGCGAATCTCCAGCCAGAGAAAGGCAGAAATACCGATATTGGCGTGACATACAGCCAAGCGGGCCACAGCGTGAAGCTCGTTCACTTTGACAACAAGATCCGCGGCTTCATCACCAACACCACACTTGCTGCCAATATTCCTCGCGCTCGTATCGACGGCTGGACGCTGGGCTACGAAGGCAAGATCAATGCATGGAGTGTGAATGCATCCTTTGACAGCTTGGACCCTCGCAACGAACTGACCAACAAGCTCTTAGCACGACGCAGCAAAACTCAGATGCAACTGGGCGGGCGCTACGAAGCTGGAGTGTGGTCTGCAGGTGCAGACGTGTTGAAAATGGGCAGTCGGTTTGATAATGCCACCAACACTGCAACTGCTGCTTTGGCAGGCTACACCACGGTCGATCTGAATGCCAGATACCAGTTAGCCAAAGACTGGGCTCTGGAAGGCAAGATCAACAACCTGACAGATCGCAAATACGAAACTGCTCTGGGCTTTAATCAGCCCGGGCGCGGCTTATTTGTGAGCTTGCGCTACGCGCCAAAGTGATCTCCTAAATGGACAAGCATTTGATCTCTTGCCCGGCGTTGCTCATCGCTGCGCCCGCTTCTGGGCAAGGCAAGACGACGGTTGCTGCCGCCTTGGCTAGGTTGCTGGCGCGCTCGGGCAAGCGTGTGCGAGTGTTCAAATGCGGCCCGGATTTTCTGGATCCGTACTGGCTGGCCTTGGCCAGCGGCAACAGTGTGCATCAGCTAGATTTGTGGATGACGGGCGAGGCGGATTGCCGAGCCCGTCTTGCCCAAGCCGCACAAGAGGCTGATTTGCTGATTGTGGAGGGCGTGATGGGTTTGTTTGATGGCGAGCCCAGCGCAGCTGATTTGGCGCAGCGATTAGGCTTGCCGGTATTGGCGGTGATTGATGCGGGTGCGATGGCAGGCACCTTCGGCGCTTTGGCATTCGGTTTGCAACACTATCGCACCGGAATGCCTTGGGCGGGCGTGTTGGCTAACAGGGTAGCCAGCGCGCGACATTCGGTCATGCTGGAGAAATCTGTCTGCCCGAGCCAATGGATGGGCGCTGTGATGCGGCTAGCGCAGATCAGTTTGCCGGAGCGGCATTTGGGATTGACCATGGCCAGTGAAGTATCAGATGCTTTGCAGCGCCTCGATCTTGCGGCAGACGCGTTAGCCACCACCCGTTTGGGGCAGATGGCCTTAGATTCGCAGGCCAGCGGCGCGGCTTGGGCGGTTAAGTTTGAGGCTGAGCCCTCCTCGCCTGCGTGCGAGCGATTGCTAGAGGGTGTGCGTATTGCGGTTGCACGCGATGCCGCCTTTTGCTTTATCTACGAAGCTAACTTAGAGACTCTGCATGCGCTAGGAGCGCAAGTGGTGTTTTTTTCGCCGTTAACAGATGCGGCCTTGCCCGAATGTGACGCTGTGTGGCTTCCTGGCGGCTACCCAGAGCTGCACTTGGCGGCATTGTCTGCAAACAAAGATTTCGTGGCGAGCTTGGCAGCGCATGTGGCCGCGGGGCGGCCCGTTTGGGCGGAGTGCGGGGGCATGATGGCGTTATTTGACAAAATTGTGACTTTGCAAGGTGAATCGCATGCCGTCTGGGGCTTGTTGCCCGGATCTGTACACATGCAGCAACGCTTGGCCGGATTGGGGCCGCAGCAATTGAGCATTGGCGGTTTCCTTCTGCGAGGCCACACCTTTCACTATTCGCGTTGCGATACAAATTTGCGCCCGTTGAATCGGAGTTGTCCGCCTGCGTCAGTGCCAAGTGCAGACGTTGGCGAGGCGCTGTACAGCCAAGGCAGTATTCGCGCCAGTTATTTTCATGCTTGGTTTGCATCGAGCCCAGATGCAACAGCGCAATTGTTTAAGGGGCAAGCATGAGGGATTGGCGCAGCCCAGCTCAGGGCGATGGTCGCAGTGGGCCGCAGCGTATTGTGTGCCTGACGGAGGAGACCACGGAGTGGCTGTATTTACTCGGGCAGGAATGGCGCATTGTGGGTATTTCAGGTTACACGGTACGGCCTGCGAGGGCACGTCAAGAAAAGCCCAAAGTGAGTGCATTTCTGAGTGCCAAGATTGACAAAATTTTGGCACTAGAGCCCGATTGCGTGCTGGGGTTTTCTGATCTACAAGCAGATATCGCCAGCCAACTCATTCGCTTGGGCATCCCGGTGACGGTGTTTAACCAACGCAGTGTGGCCGATATTTTCGCCATGATGGCTCAACTTGCGCGGATGGTCGATTGTGCGCAGCAAGGCGATGCAATCATGGCGCGTATGCGTTTGGATTTACTGGCCTTGGAGGCCGCTGCAGCCCAGCTGCCGCGCAGACCAAAGGTGTATTTCGAGGAGTGGGATGAGCCCAACATGAGTGCGATTGCTTGGGTCTCGGAGTTGATTGGGATTGCGGGCGGTGATGATTGCTTTGCTGAGCTGGCTGCGCAACCACTTGGTAAAGGACGAATCATTGCAGATCCGCTGGAGATTGTGCGGCGCAATCCCGACATGATTTTTGGCTCTTGGTGCGGAAAGAAGTTTCGCCCAGAAAAAGTGGCGGCGCGCGCGGGCTGGGAGCAAGTGCATGCGGTGCGTGATGCGCAGCTCATTGAGATCAAGTCACCGGATATTTTGCAGCCTGGGCCAGCAGCTTTGACGGATGGCGTAGCGCAAATTCACCGCCACATCTTGAGTTGGGGGCAGCGCTATGGCTGAGCAGAAGGTGCAGCGGGAGCTTATTCTGGGTGGCCAAAAAAGCGGTAAGAGCCGCTTGGCTGAGGAGCGGGCGCGCGCATGGCTTTCGCAATCAACATCGCACAAAACGGTGTTGATCGCGACTGGTTTGGCGTATGACGAGGAGATGCAATTGCGCATTGCGCGGCATCAGGTGGATCGGCTCGCGCGGCTGCCTGAGTTGCGTTGCGTGGAAGAGCCCTCCGCACTGGGGGAGGCCTTGTTGGCGGCGAGCGGCGCGCAAACGCTAGTAGTTATCGATTGCTTAACGATGTGGCTTACGAATCTGCTGATGCCCTTTGATGATGATAATTTTAAGCAAAAGAGCGGGATAGTCGACACAAAATATGCGCTGAGTGCTGTTGAATTAATCGTTAATCTGCAAGAGAATTTGGCGCTAGTGAGTGGGCCTGTGGTAATTGTGAGCAATGAAATTGGGCTCGGTGTGATTCCGCTGGGGCGAGAAGTGCGGCAGTTTGTGGATGAGTTGGGCAAACTCAATCAAGCGATAGCAAGGCAGTGCGAGCAGGTCACGCTGATGGCTGCGGGCTGCGGCTTAACAATCAAAGGATGAAGATGCGCAGCCATACCAAGCTTTTCTTCGGAAAATTTCTGCCCGCAGTGCTGCTGGCATGCACGAGTCTGCTTGCACACGCAGCACCTTTTGAAATTGAAGATGATGTGGGCACGCGCCTGCGCTTTGAGCAGGCGCCGCAGCGCGTGGTGAGCTTGCTTCCTTCGCTCACGGAGACGATTTGCGCTCTGGGCCATTGCCACAAACTGGTGGGGGTGGATCGTTATTCCAACTGGCCGCAAACGGTCAGCCGCTTGCCGCAGGTGGGCGGCGGGCTGGATCCAAATATTGAGGCGATTGTGGCGCTACGGCCAGATGTGGTGGTGATGGCCAGCTCTTCTCGCTCGCGTGAGCGCTTGCAATCGCTAGGGGTGCGCGTGTTGGCGCTTGAGCCGAAAACGCATGCGGATGTGCAGCGAGTGATTGGCAAGCTGGGGGTGCTCATGCAAGAGCCCGATGCGCAGCGGCTGTGGCGCACGATTGATGCGGGTGTGAGCGCGGCAGCGCAATCTTTGCCCGCTGCTGTGCGCAGTCAGCGAGTGTATTTTGAGGTGAACCGTGCGCCGTATGCAGCGGGGCCAAGCTCCTTCATGGGCGAAACCCTCACGCGATTGGGCGCGCAAAATATCATTGACGCGAAGCTCGGGCCGTTTCCCAAGATCAATCCTGAGCTGGTGGTACGTGCCAATCCTGATGTGATCATGGTGGGTGATACTGAGGGCGCGAGTCTCGCGCAGCGGCCGGGCTGGCGCGGCATTGCGGCGATTCGTACACAGTCGGTGTGCTTGTTTCCGCGTGAGCAATCGGAGGTACTGGTGCGCCCCGGGCCGCGCATGGCCGAAGGAGCGCGGCTGATGGCTGATTGCTTACTCAAAACGCTGGTGAAGAAAAAATGAAGTCTTGGCCTGCTGCACTGCGACTGAGCTTGGCGATGCTCTTGTTAAGCGCGATCTTGATGGCGCTGGGCTTGTGTGTGGGCAGTGTGGGTTTTGAGAATTTGTGGCAGCAGTGGCTGCGCGGCTCGCTTGAAGAGCAAGCACTGGCTGGGCAGTTGATCTGGGAGATTCGGCTGCCTCGCACGCTCGGGGCTTGGGCCGCAGGCGCATTGCTGGGCTTGGCGGGCGCAGTAGCGCAGGGCTTGTTTCGCAACCCATTGGCTGATCCTTATTTGCTGGGCAGCTCATCCGGCGCAGCTTTGGCTGTAGCGCTGATGCTGGTGATGCTAGGCGGCGCGGCGGGCATGCTCTCAGGCGCGGTGGAGCCGGGTAGCTGGCAGGCTTGGTTGCAGTCTGTCGGGCGCAAAGGGGCGGGCTTGAATTCAGACAACGCTTGGCTACGCTTGGGGCTGACTGGTGCGGCTTTTCTCGGGGCGAGTGCGGGCGTGTTGCTGACCTTGCTTTTGGCCAATGGCGTGCAGCATACGCTGCGCTTGCTGCTGGCTGGGGTGATTGTGGGCGTGTTGTTGGGCGCAGCTACCTCGCTGATCTTGCTGCTCTCGCCAGATTCGCTGCAAGCCATGCAGGCTTTTATGCTGGGCTCGACGGCTTTTGTGGGCTGGTCAGCCAGCATGATCATGCTGGCTGTGTGGCTGCCTTGCGCGGTGCTGGCCTGGAGCTTGGCACGTGCCATGGATGCGCTGAGCTTGGGGCAGAGCACGGCGCTGAGCTTGGGGCTTCCCTTGCAGCAAGTGCGCATGGCTTTGATTGCAGCCTTAGCTTTGGCCACAGGCACAGCGGTGGCGCAAACGGGTTTGATCGCTTTTGTGGGCTTGGCAGCGCCACACATGGTGCGCGCCATGATCCGCTGCACACATGGGCCACTGCTGTGGTGCGCTTCTTTGGTGGGCGCGGTGTTGCTGTGTACGGCAGATTTAGCGGCGCGTTGGTTGATCGCGCCGCAAGAGCTGCCTGTGGGGGCGCTCACGGCAGTGCTAGGCGGGCTGTATCTGCTGCGCTTGATGCATGCGAAAAAGGGCGGCTTGGTGGCAACGTCGTCTTAGCAGAGCCGCATAACTATGAAAATAATAGCACTCAGCGCGGCCAATTTAAAGGCCAGCATCGGAAATACGTCCATATTGCATGCCATTGACGCGTATTTCACAAAAGGGCGCTGGACGAGCGTGGTGGGGCCCAACGGAGCTGGCAAATCAACCCTTTTGAAAGCCCTGTGCGGCCTGCTGCCTTGCACTGGCGAGATTGAGCTGCTCGGGCAGCCGCTCGCCGAATGGCCTGCAAAAGAGCGTGCGCAGCAGATGGCCTGGCTCGGGCAAGACAGCGCCTCGGTGCAGGAGTTGGGCGTTGCTGATGTGGTGATGCTGGGGCGTTTGCCTCACCAGGCTTGGCTGGGCGTGCCAAGCCAAGCAGACCATGCCGCTGTGCAATGGGCGATGCACGCTTGCGAGGTGCAGGCTTGGCAAAGCAGGCGCGTGGGCGAGCTATCCGCTGGCGAGCAGCAGCGCGTGCTCCTTGCGCGGGTGCTGGCTGTGCAGGCCAAGCTGTTGGTGATGGATGAGCCGCTAGCCAATTTGGATTTGCCGCATCAAGCGCAGTGGGTGCAGGTGGTGCGCGGCTTGGTGGCGCAAGGCATCACGGTCGTTAGCGTGCTGCATGAGCTGCAAGTGGCTCTGATGGCCGATGAGATGCTGATCATGGCGCAGGGCAAGGCGCTGCATCATGGCCCTTGCGATAGCCTTGCTACCCACGATGCATTGCGCCAAGCATTCGGTGCGCGCTTGCAAGTGCGCTCGCTTGATGGCCAGGCGGTGGTGCTGATGGATATGCCTCTGCAGAATTTTGAAACGAAAGAGCACAATGCAAATTGAAACCCCTCCCACCGAGAAACCCTACGATAAACCCGAAGGCGAGCGGCGCGGGCTGTTGATTGTCAACACTGGCGACGGGAAAGGCAAAAGTACGGCGGCGTTTGGCTTGGCGCTGCGCGCTTTTGGCCGTACGCATGTTCATAACAAAAAAATCAAGATATTCCAGTTTATGAAAGTGCCGACCGCTCGCTTTGGCGAGCACCGTATGTTTGAGCAACTGGGCATACCGATCGAAGGGCTGGGCGACGGCTTCAGCTGGAAGAGCCAGGACTTGGAGCGAAGTGGCCAAATCGCCCGAGACGGCTGGCTAAAAGCCAAAGCAGCGATTCAAAGCGGCGAGTACTTTATGGTGGTGCTCGATGAATTCACCTATCCGCTGATTTACGGCTGGATGGAACCGGTTGGCGGTGTTGAAGAAGTGGTGCAAACACTGTTTGACAGACCCACGCATACCCATGTTGTCATCACCGGCAGGCGTTGTCCGCCAGAGATTATTGAGCTGGCCGATACCGTGACCGAGATGACGATGGTCAAGCACGCATTCAAGGCGGGCATACCGGCGCAGCGCGGCATTGAGGATTGAGTCAACGATGACTGCACACACTTTTTCTGAGGCCGATCAGGTTGTTGCCTACAGCACCCTCTTT
>JAYWHJ010000305.1:0-6753 GCA_043777795.1 Polaromonas sp.
GGTAAATTGAAGTGAAAGCTCCACTTACCATTCCTGCAACTAACTGTTATTGAGGCATTGATGTTTAAACATATTCTTCTGGCAACTGACGGTTCCAGCGCATCCGACCACGCGGCCACAATGGCCATAGGCTTGGCCCGCACGCATGGGGCGAAACTGATGGTGGTTTACGTGGTGGATCCGTACCCCTATTTGAGTATGGGCGAATCTAACCCTTATGGCTTTCAGGCGTACATGAGTGCAGCGCAAAAACAGGCGGCGCAAGCGCATGCCAAGGTCAATACGCTGTGCATGCAATGCCAGCCACCAGTAGAAATGCAAGCCCGTCTCATTGAAGAAGTTACCCCCGCCATCGGCATCGTGCAAACCGCTAAGGCCGAGGGCGCTGACTTGATTGTGTTGGGATCGCATGGGCGCAGCGGCATCGCTCGCCTGATGCTGGGCAGCGTGGCCAACAAAGTGGTGGCTGAGTCAGCCGTGCCGGTGCTGGTGGTGCGTTAAATTTCCTTGATATACGTCAATACCCAAACAACCCACTGTACATAAAGTAGAGGTTCCAACATCCAAAGGAGCTGACTATGTATGAACGTATCTTGATCACCACCGACGGTACCGCACTGTCAAATAAGGCCGTCGAAGCTGGCCTAACACTAGCGGCTAAATTGGACGCCGAAGTGGTTGCCTACATGGCTGTGCCACGCTATCCGCATTTGTACTTTGAAGGCGCTGTAGTGCTTACCCCCGCTGAGACGGCGCGTATTGAAAAAGAGTGGACGACGCAAGCCCAATCGGTCGTAGATGCGGTGCAAAAGCAGGCCCAAGAACGGCATGTGAAAGCCACCGCGCTCATTGGCCACGGAGAAGTGGCTCAAGGCATCATCAGCGCCGCTAAAAAGCACAAATGCGATTTGATCGTAATGGCCTCACATGGCCGCAAAGGCCTTTCGCGCCTGCTTTTGGGTAGCGAAACCTTGGACGTACTGACACATTCCCACACGCCCGTGCTGGTGCTGCGCTAGCCGGAAGTCAAGCTACTTCAAGCTGCCCTTGGCCAAGTAGCCCATGCCCCATTGCGTGCTCTGACGCTCGAATGTGGCGCAATGGCTTTGCACGATGTCCCAGGGAGACCAAAGATCGCTGGCTTTGGCGTTGTAAGGACGGTTTTTAGACCAGGCCAGCAGGTTCAGTGGCCCGGTCCACCACGGAAAGAATTTCATACCGGCCATGGCGACCCGGGCGCCATGCCTGGCTTGCTGCACGATGCGCCCAATCGCCTCGGGCGTGCGTGAGACATCGTGCACATAGTTAAACAAAATGGCATCTACCTTGTCGGGTAAGGTGACGGTCTCGGCGCTGCTGCAGGTGTGCCACACATTTGTCCAGCCAGCGCGCGCTACCCGCGCCTGGGCCTGCGCAAACATCTCGGGGCTTTGCTCAAACGCCAGCACGCGCCCTGTGGGACCCACGCCTTGCAGCAACAAGTCGTAGCTCAGGCCGGTACCTGCACCCACGTCCAGCACGACATCGCCTGGTTGCAGACCCAGCATGGCGATGGTGCGCCTGCGCAGTGGCATGGTGAATTCGGCAGACGCGTCGTAATGCGCGGCTTTTTTACGGTACTTGCGGATGGATATTTCGTTATCGGGTGTAAGAGACATGGCGGGATCAGGGACAATCATAATATTACTGTTGGATTGTCGAACATCTTGCTCAAAACCTTACTCACGTTCACCCCTACCCTGAACCAGGCGTGGGCGCTACTGTCTGTGGCCATTGCTTTTGAGGTGGTGGGCACCACCTGCATGAAGCTATCGCACGGTTTTACCAACCTGCTGCCCTCGGTGATGATGTTTGTGTTCTACGGGCTGGCGTTCTCTTGTAACACCTTTGCGACCAAAACACTGGACCTGAGCGTTACCTACGCGGTATGGTCGGGCGTAGGCACGGTGGCCACAGCATTTATTGGTATTTATTTTTTCAAAGAGCCTGGCACCACACTCAAGCTGGTGAGCATCACGCTGATTTTGATCGGCGTGATGGGCTTGCACAGTGCCTCGCGCATCCAAGCCGCTTGATAGCTGATTCAGTACAATCACCCGCCACGGCCGCACTGGCCACGGACAACCGCCGCTATTTATGCAAACAGCGCTTTGTACTGGTCACGTAGCAAATTCTTTTGCACTTTGCCCATGGTGTTGCGCGGCAGCTCGCTGACGATCTCGCAGCGCTTGGGGATCTTGAAGTTGGCCAGTTGCGACTTTAAGCTGGCGAGGATGGCATCGGCTTTCAAAGCAGCACCGGGTTTGGCGATGACTACCGCGATACCCACTTCACCAAAGTCGGGGTGAGGCACGCCTACCAGTGCGCTCTCCGCTACACCGGGCATGTCGTTGATGTAGCCTTCGATCTCTGCAGGGTAGACGTTGTAGCCGCCGCTAATGATGAGGTCTTTGCTGCGGCCAACGATGTGCACGTAGCCGCGCTCGTCTATTTTCCCCACGTCACCGGTTTTAAAGTAGCCGTCACTCGTAAACTCTTCTGCCGTCTTCTCGGGCATCCGCCAGTAGCCCGCGAACACATTGGGGCCTTTGACCTGAATCGCCCCGATGTCGTTAGTGTTGAGCGCTGTGTTGTCATCACCACAGATGCGCAGGTTCACGCTGGGAAGCGGGAAGCCTACCGTGGCGGAGCGGCGTTCGCTTTGATTTTGATAGCGATGATCTGCTGCATAGGGGTTGGACGTGAGCATTACCGTCTCGCTCATGCCGTAGCGCTCCAGGATGGTATGGCCGGTTTTCTCATGCCAGGCCTCAAAGGTTTCTTTCAGCAGCGGCGCAGAGCCTGCGACAAAGAGGCGCATGTTTTGCGTAGCGGCTTGGGTAAGCGTAGGCTCGCCCAGCATGCGCACATACAAAGTAGGCACACCCATGAACACGGTGGCGCGCGGCATGCACTGGATGACCTGCTGCGGTTCAAACTTATTCAGCCAAAGCATCGCGCTGCCGTTGATGAGCGCGCCGTGGATGGCCACAAACAGGCCGTGCACATGGAAAATGGGCAGTGCGTGGATAAGCACATCGCCTTTCTTCCAGCCCCAGTAGTCTTTCAGGGTCGCGGCGTTAGTTTGCATATTGCCGTGGCTGAGCATAGCGCCTTTGCTGCGGCCGGTAGTACCACTTGTGTAAAGGATGGCAGCCAAGTCGACGTCTGTGCTGACCACGCAGCTATGCTTGTCAGAGCAATGCGCAGCGCGCTCCAGCAGACTGCCCGTGCGGTCATCGTCCAAGGTAAACACGTTTTGCGTGCCGCTTTGGAAAGCGATCTTGCTGACCCAGCCAAAGTTTTTGCTGCTGCACACCACCACGGCAGGCTCGGCATTGGTGATGAAGTAGTCGATTTCCGCGCTTTGGTAGGCGGTATTGAGTGGCAAAAACACATAGCCTGCGCGCAGCGTGGCCAGGTACAGCACCATGGCTTCAACAGACTTTTCTACCTGCACCGCAATGCGCGCGCCTTGGTGCAGCTTGAGAGAGGCCAAGAGGTTGGCCATCATCGCGCTGGCGCGGTCCAGATCGCGCCAAGAATAATGCAAACCGCTGGCGTTGGGCGCAATGGTTTCTACGGCGATGCTGTCCAGATCCGCAGGAAAATTGGCACGCAGATGGGCGTACAGGTTTGCGTTATTCATCGTTGTCTCTTTGTTTTATCGGTGATGGTTAAAACTGCGCGCTGCGTTTTTCCAGGAAGGCGGTAATGCCTTCTTTATGCTCGGCGCTGCTCGCATAGGCGTAGGGGTTTTCTGCAGTCACTACATTATTTATAGCTGCTCCCGCAACATTCCATTGCGCTACAGGTGTATTTACCTTACATAATTGCCGAAGCGCCTGTTTGTTCAAGCGGGCTGCTTGCGGGCTGAGCTTGCAGATGCGTTTTGCGCTGGCTTGCGCCTCATTAGCCACTGCGTCGTCTCCCACCACGCGCTGCACAAAGCCGCGCTCCAGCATTTTCTGGGCGCTGAAACTACGGGCCTCCAGCAGCATCTCGCGCACCGTGGCCTCGCCTGCTGCGCGCAACACGATAGCCAACTCCTCGGGAGCCATTGGCATGCCCAGCTTGGCAATAGGCGCACCAAATACAGCGCCCAGCCCGGCAATACGAATATCGCAACACGCAGCAATTTCCAAGCCGCCGCCCATACAGTTACCCTCGATCTGCGCAAGCAGTGGCATGTCTAGCGCTAGCAGCGCATGCAATGCGGGCGCTACCTCGTCCTCATGAAAGGCGCGCAGGCTGGTCTCGTTAAAGCGAAAATCGGGATACTCCGAGATATCGCCTCCCGCGCAGAAGTGCCCTGCTTCACCCTGAATAATTACACACCGAATTGGGCTATAGCCCAATGGAATATTGCGGGAGAAGCTATTAATTTCAGAGCTATCGTGCTCAGCGCTACTCTGTTCAGGGCTATGGATTGACACTGCCACCGCGCGTAACGCGCGCCACATGGCGCGGGTCATGGCGTTTCGCCGGGCCGCATTGCGCAGCGTGATGGTGGCTACTGCCCCATCGAGCTGCACATCAATCAAGCTTGGCACCCGAGGCTTTGACCACCGCCGCCCAGCGCTTGATGTCGGCAGCCAAGAACGCGGCAAACTGCGCCGGTGTGGTGTTGGGAAACTCTGCACCCTGGCTGGCCCAGATGGTTTTGAGCTCGTCGCTGGCTAAGGCTTTGCGGAACTCTTCGTTAGCGCGGGTTTGCGCATCCGCTGGCATGCCTTTGCTGCCCCATACGCCGTACCAGGTGGTTACGGTGTAGTCAGGCAGGCCCAGCTCAGCGGCGCACGGCACATCTGGGAAGGCGGGGTTGCGTTTAGCACCCGACACCATCAGCGCCTTGACACGGCCGCCTTTGATATGGGCGGCTGAGGAACCCAAGCCGTCAAACATCATGTCCACTTGACCGGCAATAAGGTCTTGCAGCGCAGGGCCAGCGCCACGGTAGGGAATGTGGGTGATGAAGGTGCCCGTTTGCAGCTTGAACAGCTCGCCCGCCAGGTGGTGCGATGTACCACCGCCTGCGGAGCCGTAGTTGAGCTTGCCAGGGTTCTTCTTCACAAAGTCTACGAACTCTTTGAAGTTGTTGGCTGGTACTTTTTTAGGGTTCACCACCAGCACTTGGGGCACGATAGCGGCCAGCACCAGAGGGACCAAGTCGGTTTCAATGTTGTAGTCCAGCTTGGCGTACATGCTGGGGGCGATGGCGTGGTGCACTGCGCCCATGAAGAAGTTGTAACCGTCGTTGGCGGCCTTGGCAGCCACCCCTGCGCCCAGGGTGCCGCCAGCACCGCCTTTGTTGTCGATGATGAGTTGTTTGCCGGTATTTTTGGCAAACTGTGCGCTCAAAGGGCGTGCAAAGGCATCGGTACCACCACCGGCTGGGAACGGCACTACCATGGTGACGGGCTTGGAAGGCCAAGCAGATTGGGCATAAGCAGCTATGCCCGACATAGCGGCTAACGCTGCGGTAGATTGCACAAAAGTGCGCCGATTGGGCACGGAAAATTGGCTCATGTTGTCTCCTAAAAATATTAAATTAACTTCTCTACTTCACTCGAAACCGGTATTTTGCCCTCTGCGAGCATTTGCCTGCATTTGTCCAGTCTTTTCAGATCGTACAAATAGTTCACCATCAAGCCATACGATTGCTTTAGGCCTTTGGTGCTGATATCGCCCGCCCAGTTCAGCCGCTCCACGCGGGCACCATTGCCTAGGTGAAAACGCGCCACCGCATCGACGGGTGCACCGCCGTGCAGTTCGCGGCTTAGATAACGGGCCGCGCTGCGCAGCAGCATGTGGCGAATGGGCGATTTGGCATCCAGCGCAAGTGCCCCGTCCGCAGCAGCCAGGAAGTGCTGGGCTGCCGGAGGTTCAAAGCCCACCGCGCGGCCCAGCTCTGCGCGCTCTTTGTCGTCCATGGCATCGAGCATCTGTGTGGCATTTTTAGCCAGCCAGGAGCGAAAACCGGGAATGGGCGAGAGGGTAGCAAATGTCTTGAGTTGCGGAAATTCGGCCTTGAGGGTTTCCACCACATTCTTAATGAGTGAGTCACCGAAGCTCACGCCGCGCAAACCCACCTGGGTGTTGCTGATGGAATAAAAAATAGCGGTAGTCGCTTTTTGCAAATCGGCCGCTGCTGCGGATTCGTCCAACAACGGGGTAATACAGCCTGAAATTTCGTCCAGCAGCGCCACCTCTACAAAGATCAAAGGTTCGTCGGGCAGGCGCGGGTGAAAAAACCCATAGCAGCGGCGGTCGCTGTCCAGGCGGTTTTTCACGTCGGCCCAGCTTTTAATATCGTGCACCGCTTCGTATTGGATGAGTTTTTCAATTAACGATGCGGGCGAGTCCCAGCTGATGCGGCGCAGCTCTAAAAACCCGATGTCGAACCAGGTGGAGAACATGTACTCCATCTCCACATCCAGGGCATGCAGGCGTTTGTCAGACTTGAGGAGCGGGAGCATCTGCGCACGCATGTCAACCAAAAATCGAATGCCTTCTGGAAACACACTGAAGCGCTGTAGCAGCCTGCGCCGAGGAGAGACCGTGGCCCGGCGCAGGCGCACTTCGGCCACCGCTTCTTCGGGTGTGCCTACCGCAGCGGTGTACTTTGCCTGCGCGGCACGCACCACGTCCGGGTTGGCCATAAACTGCTCGCTCATCAGCAACCAACAGTCTCGCTGCTGCTCCAAGGTGGCA
>JAYWHJ010000306.1:0-18719 GCA_043777795.1 Polaromonas sp.
GCAGCGCCTGAACCGCGAGGTGGGCGAGATCCTGAAAGACCCCGCATTTATCGAAAGAGTCGCCGCAACCGGTGCCACTCCCATGAGCACCACGCCCGCAGAGTTGAAAAGTTTTGTGGCGCTAGAGGTAGACAAATGGGTCAAGGTGGCACGCGAGTCGGGTGCTAAAGCCGATTAAATTTGTCTGACTTGTTCGCCCCATCTCCGTCGTCTTGCTTATTTTAAGGAAATCCGCATGAACTACCAACGTCGCCATTTGCTCACCGCCACCAGTTGTGCCGCAGGGCTGGCGATCGCGGCATCCTCATTGCCACTTTACGCAAAAGCCCCCATCGTAGGCAACCAAGTGATCAGCGTGCACCGCTTGAAGCTGGGCAATTTTGAAGTCACCAGCATTTTGGATGGCTTTATTGAGCTCGATCCCCGCTTGCTAACTGCGCCACCCGAGTTGGTGCAGCGTTTGCTCGAATCTGTCAATCTGCCCTATGGCCCGATCCGTACGCCTGTGAACAGCTTTCTGGTCAACACCGGGGACAAGCTGGTGTTGCTGGATACCGGAGGAGCTAAATTTTTAGGCCCTAATGCGGGCCGGTTAGTGCAAGGTTTGGCTGCGGCGGGTGTGGAGCCGTCGCAGATTGATGAGGTGTACATCACCCACATGCACGGCGACCACCTGCACGGTGCAGTCACCCCCGAGGGCGCGGCGCTGTTTCCCAATGCGGTGCTGCGTGTCGCCCAGCAAGATGCCGACTACTGGTTGAACCCCGAGGTAGAGGCGGCCGCACCCGCTGCGCAGAAGGGGCGGTTTATGCCCGCCAAGCGTGCCAAGGCAGCTTATGGCGAGCGATTCAAGCCATTTAAACAGGGTGAAGAGTTGACCCCAGGTGTCAGCTCGTTGGCTGCTGTGGGGCACACTCCTGGGCATAGCTGCTTTATGGTTACCTCGGGTACGGCGCGCATGCTGGCGGTGGGTGATTTGATCCATATTGCGCCCGTGCAGTTTGCTAACCCTGAGGTGACGATCGCATTTGACTGGGAGCCAGCCAAGGCCAGCAGCGCACGCATGAGTATGTTTGACCTCGCAGCGAAAGAAGACATCTTGGTCGCGGCAGTGCATTTGCCGTTTCCAGGGCTAGGACACTTGCGCAAAGCCGGCAACTCGTATGCCTACACCCCGTTGTCATGGCGTTTGTTCTGAACCCTGCCTCAATTTTTTTGACTACTACCTAGGAAAATCCATGAAATTTATTTCCCGCAGACATACTCTTATTTTGGCAGGTTCCAGCCTTGCCCTACCAACTTGGGCGCAGGTCTCTCCCTGGCCCGCCAAGCCCATCAAGCTGGTGGTGCCCTTTCCACCGGGTGGCTTGATCGACAACATGGCGCGCTTGATCAGCCAACGCTTGGCGCTGGAGCTGGGTCAACCCGTGGTAATTGACAACAAGCCTGGTGCTGGCGGTAACGTGGGCGCTGCGGAGGTGGCGCGCGCTGCGGCGGATGGCTACACGCTATTGATGGCCTCGCCGCCCTTGACTATCAGTCCAGCGCTGTACGCCAGCATGCCCTACAAACCAGAGCAAATCATGCCCGTCGGACTCATTGGCCGCGTTCCCAATGTCCTGCTGGTCAACCCGAAAAGTGGTATCAACAGTGTGGCCGATTTACTTGCACGGGCTAAACAATCGCCCGGAAAAATGAACTATGCCTCTAACGGCAATGGCACATCCTTGCACCTGAGTGCTGAGCTGCTCAAAAGCACATCGGGGGCGTTTATCACCCATATTCCATACCGGGGCGCAGCCGCTGCTGTAACGGGTTTGATCGCTGGCGAGGTGGACATGATGTTTGAAAACCTGCCCTCTGTGCTGGGGCAGATTCAAAGTGGCACCGTCAAGGCGCTGGCCGTCACCACCCGCATGCGTAGCAAAACAGTGCCTTCGGTGCCCACTCTGGCCGAGTCTGGCATGAACGATTTTGATGTGAGCGCTTGGTATGGCCTGGCCGCCCCGGCCGGCATGCCCGCGGACGTAGTGGCTCGGTTGGAGCAAGCGCTGGCAAAGATAGCCCGAGATTCGGAGATCGTGCGCACGATGGAGTCACGTGGAGCCGATGTCGGTTTTCTCAACGCATCGCAGACGGGTATTTTTATGGCCGCTGACGCAGCCAAGTGGAAGCGTGTGGCCGCTTATGCCAAGATTACCCTAGGTTAGGGGTGGTTGCAATGGAGTCTAACGATGGTTTGAAAATTGGCCTCATCGGCCTCGGCGCTATGGGTAATGGCATGGCGCAATCTTTGCGCCGTGCAGGGTATGCGCCTGGCGTATTTGATGTGCGGATGGACCTGGCTAAGGCGTTTGCCAAAGACGGCGGGACGGCCTGCACTAGCCTGGCAGAATTGGGTAAGGCCTGCGATGTAGTCGTGTCGGTGGTGGTCAATGCCGCGCAAACCGAGGCGGTTTTATTTGGTGTAGACAGCTGCGCTGCGGCGATGCGTCCCGGCAGCGTGTTTGTGATGTGCTCGACGGTAGACCCCAACTGGTCAGTGGCATTAGAGGAGAGACTGGCGAAGTTGGGCATTCTGTACATCGACGCTCCCATTTCCGGCGGTGCGGCCAAGGCCGCCTCTGGGCAGATAACGATGATGACGGCGGGCAAGCCCGAAGCCTACGCTAAAGCCGAAGTATTTTTAAACGCTATGGCCGCTAAGGTGTACAAGTTGGGTGACAGCGCAGGTGCGGGCAGTAAAGTGAAGATCATCAACCAGCTGTTGGCAGGCGTGCATATTGCCGCTGCAGCTGAGGCCATGGCGCTAGGCCTGCGCGAAGGGGTAGACCCAGCCGCGCTGTATGAGGTGATTACCCACAGCGCTGGCAACAGCTGGATGTTTGAGAACCGTATGGCCCATGTGCTGGCGGCAGATTACACGCCGCTCTCGGCTGTGGATATTTTTGTGAAAGACTTAGGCTTGGTGCTGGACATGGCGCGGGCCAGCAAGTTCCCATTGCCTTTGTCGTCCACAGCGCACCAAATGTTCATGCAGGCATCGACCGCAGGTTTTGCGAAAGAAGACGATAGCGCCGTGATTAAAATTTTCCCTGGCATTGACTTACCTAAAAAGGCTACACCATGACGATCCAGTTGGGCTGTATAGCTGACGACTTTACGGGCGCTACTGATTTGGCCAACAACCTGGTGCGCGCCGGTATGCGCGTGTTACAAACCAACGGCGTGCCCCGCGCGCCGTTGGCGGCAGATGTGGACGCCATAGTTGTAGCACTTAAATCGCGTACCATCGCACCGGCCGAGGCGGTAGAGCAGTCTTTGCACGCCCTGCAGTGGTTGCAAAGCGCAGGCGCCCAGCAGATCTATTTTAAATACTGCTCCACCTTTGATAGCTGGTACGGCGGTGACGGCACCGATAAGCGCGGCAATATTGGCCCTGTTACCGAGGCCTTGATGGATGCGCTGGGAACAGACTTCACTGTCGCTACGCCGGCGTTCCCGGACAACGGGCGCACCGTCTTCAAAGGGCATTTATTTGTAGGCGATGTGCTGCTCTCCGAGTCGAGCATGAAAAACCATCCACTCACGCCGATGCAAGATGCTAATCTGGTGAAGGTGATGCAGGCGCAGTGCCGTCGCAAGGTGGGTTTGATTGATTACCGCGCTGTGGCCGCAGGGGTTGATGCCGTGCGCGCGCGTATTGGAGAGTTGCGTGGGCAGGGCGTAGGCATTGCCATAGTAGATGCCTTGTCTAATGAGGATCTGATGCGTTTAGGCCCCGCGTTGGCTGACTTGCCGCTGTTAACTGCGGGTTCAGGCGTGGCCATTGCATTGCCGCAAAACTTCGGCATTCAACCCTCGCCACGGTCGGCCACTTTGCCTAAAGCCCAAGGTTGGCAAGCGGTCGTCTCGGGTAGCTGCTCGCAGGCGACCAATGCCCAGGTGGTGGCATGGAAGGCGTTAGGCATGCCCCATTTGGCGCTGGATATGCAAGCGGTGTTGGGTAACGAGGCGCAACACCACGCCACCGTGCAATCTGTTCTGGCATGGGCTAAGCCACTGCTCGCCGACGGCCCGGTATTGGTGTATTCCACGGCCGATGCACAGGCAGTCAAAACTACCCAAGCGGGGCTGGGCTCGCAGGCTACAGGCGAGCGCGTGGAACAAGCTTTGAGTGCGATCGCCAAGGGCTTGGTAGCGCTAGGTGTGCAGCAACTGGTGGTGGCTGGTGGCGAGACTTCTGGCGCTTGTGTGCAGGCTTTGGGCGTAGAGCAGATGCAAATTGGCACGCAGATAGACCCTGGCGTACCGTGGTGCTATGCGCAGGCTAGCGCCGTGGGTACCAAGCTGCATTTGGCGCTGAAGTCCGGAAACTTTGGCACTGAAGATTTTTTTACCAAAGCGTTTAAGCTATTGGAGCGTTAGAGTGATGCGCACTATGACCGAGTCCCAAGCCCGAGATGAGATATGCAGAGTCGGCAAAAGCCTGTTTGAGCGCGGCTATGTGCATGCCACGGCAGGCAATATCAGTGTGCGCCTCGCGGATGGCTACCTCATTACCCCCACCGATGCCTGCTTGGGATTTCTGGACCCTGCGCAATTGTCCAAAGTAGGCTTTGATTTGCTGCACCTGAGTGGTGCGGTAGCTAGTAAAACCATAGCGCTTCACGCTAGCATCTATAGTGCCAGTCTGGAGTTTGATGCCCAAACTGCCTGCGTGATCCATACCCACAGCAGCTACTGCGTGGCGCGCAGTTTAGTCTGTGAAGCGCAGCAAGCGGAATTGCTGCCCGCCATCACGCCGTACTTTGTGATGAAGGTGGGGCATGTACCCCACATTTCCTACCATCGCCCTGGTGACCCAGCGGCAGCTCTGCGAGTAGCGCAGACGATCACCCGCTACGGGCAAGCAGGCACACCCATCCGCGCCGTGATGCTCGCGCGCCTGGGGCCCAATGTATGGCACACCAGCCCTGCAAACGCCATGGCGGTGCTTGAGGAGCTGGAAGAAACCGCCAAACTCATGCACCTTCATCCCCAATCTACGCCGCTCACAGAGCTGCAGATTCAAGAGTTGCGCGCTACGTTTGGTGCGCGCTGGTGAGCCTGTCAACTCCACTTTCTAACCGTCTTAAACACCATGCCAAAATTCGCCGCCAATCTGTCGATGATGTATGTCGAGCTGCCGTTTCTAGACCGTTTTGAAGCCGCTGCCAAAGACGGCTTCAAAGCGGTAGAGTATCTTTTTCCCTATGCATTTGAGGCCAAAGAACTGGCTGCTCGGCTCAAAGTCAATGGCTTGCAGCAGGTGCTGTTTAACTTACCCCCCGGTGGCATAGATGCCGCGTCCATCGACTCCGCCTGGAACGGTGGTTCGCGCGGCATAGCCTGCATTCCAGGCCAGGAGGTTGATTTGCTGGCCGGTGCTGAGCTGGCACTGCGGTACGCCGATGTGTTGCAATGCCCACGCCTGCACATGATGGCTGGCTTGCTGCCTGCTGGCAACGACAGAGCCAATGTCAGAGATACCTATGTCAATAATGCGCGTGCGGTTGGCAAGTTGGTAGCAGGTAAGGGCATTGACGTTCTGCTCGAACCCATCAACACCCGAGATATCCCCGGCTTCTTTTTAAACCGCCAAGACCATGCCCACGATCTGATTGCCGAAATTGGGCAAACCAATGTGAAAGTGCAAATGGATTTGTACCACTGCCAAATCGTAGAAGGCGATGTGGCCATGAAGATCCGTCAGTACTTGCCCACAGGTAACGTGGGGCATTTTCAAATAGCAGGCGTGCCCGAGCGGCAGGAGCCTGATGTAGGAGAGATGAATTACCCCTACTTGTTTGATGTGATTGACAGCCTGGGCTACACCGGCTGGATCGGCTGCGAGTACAAGCCCCGCTTGGGCGGACAGCCAGGGGGTACCAGCGCCGGTCTAGGCTGGCTAAAACCGTATCTCTTATAGGTTTATAGCCTTCCAGCGCAATAGAATAGTGCGGGAGCAGCTATTTATTAAATAGCAAATTACTTCTTGTAAACTAAATCTCGCAAATACAAACTCAACTCCGGCACGTAAGTGACCACCATCAGGCAGCCCAACACCACCAGTACAAAGGGCAGCAAATGGGGGATGATGCGGTCGAGTGAAATACGCGCTACCGTACAGGCGGCAAACAGATTCACACCAAAGGGCGGTGTGATCATGCCCAGCGCCAAGTTCACCACCATCACCAAACCAAAGTGAATGGGGTCGATACCAAAGTGGATAGCCACCGGTGCAAGAATTGGTGCCAGCACGATGATCGCAGCGCTGGTTTCAATGAACATGCCGATTAAAAACAAAGCGACGTTCACACCCAATAAGAAGTAAGCCGGTGTTTCCAGCACTTGTTTAAGCCAGACACCAATCGCATCAGGTACGCCCGCGCGGGTGATCAGGAAGGCAAACAGACCAGCGTTGGCAATGATGAACATGATCACTGCGGACGAAATCACTGATTTACGCAAAATGCCGTAGAGATGTTTGAAACTGATTTCGCGGTAAATGACCATTCCCACCATCAATGCGTAAAACACTGACACGGCTGAAGCTTCCGTAGGGGTAAAAATACCGCCGTAAATACCGCCCAAGATGATCACCGGCATCATCAGTGCCCAGCCTGCTTGCCAAGTGGCCTTGCCAAAACTCAAGCGGCCATCGCCGTCGTTTTTACCCCACCCTTTGAAGCGGCAATAAATGTGCACAAACAGCATGAGCGCCACACCGATAAAAATTCCCGGCCCAAAGCCTGCAATGAACATTTCACCAATCGACACCTCAGCGCTGACACCGTACAAAATCATCGGAATGCTGGGCGGGATGATCACACCTAACTCAGCGGAGGTGGCTTGCAAGGCTGCCGCATAGGGGGTGGGGTATCCGTGTTTGATGAGGGCTGGGATCAAGATGGCGCCAATGGCAAATGTGGTGGCCACCGAGGAGCCAGATACCGCAGCAAAAATCATGCAAGTGAGCACGCAGGTCATGGGCAAGCCGCCTTGCACCCCACCGACGATAGATTTGGCGAACTCCACCAAGCGGCGCGAGATGCCGCCGGTCTCCATGATGTTGCCCGCCAGAATGAAGAACGGAATGGCAGCCAGCGGAAACTTGTTGATCGAAGAGAACATCTCTTTGACCGAGATCAGCATATTGGCGTTACCGATCTGGATACCAATGATGGCCGATAAGCCAATCGATACGGCCACGGAGATGGTGAGTGCAAAACACAGCACCATCGTCAAAATCATCACGGTACTCATTGTGCGGTCTCCAGCTCCAGGCGCTGTGGGTCCAGCAAATTACCCAAAATACCAATGACGCAAAACACGCCACCTACCGGCATGGCCAAGTAGGCCCAAAACATCGACACTCCTTCCAGGCCAATGACGGACTGCACCGAACCCCGGTTTGCGTAGTTCCAACCCCAATAGATGATGATGCCAATCAAAAGTAGCGCTGCGCCGCAAACTACAAAATCTAGAATACGTTTTAGCTTGGGCGGACTCCAGCGGTACAGCACATCTACACTGACCATGGCACCTTGACGGAACGCGGTGGGGATGCCCATAAACACCATCCAGATCAAACTAAAGCGAATCAATACTTCAGTCCACTCGGCGGGCTGTTCCAGAACAAAGCGGGTGAGGATCTGGAACATGCCAAGGCACGATGCAATCACCAGCATCGCGCAGGCAACCAGCATCGAGAAGGTATTGACCCAGCGCTCGAATCTAAGGAAGGTGTCTTTCACAGCGTGTCACAGTCTCGTTATATAAAAAGCGCCCAATCCACGCGGGATTTGGGCGCTTGCACCTGCCGAAGAGGCAGACCAGCTTATTTTACGGCACGAATTTTGTCCAGCATATCTTTGCCAAACTGCTTTTCAAAATCAGCATTCACAGACGTGAGAGCGGAGACGAATTTGGTTTTGTCCACGTTCTCCACCACGCTCATACCTTTGCTTTTCAGGTCGGCGACGCCTTTGGAGTCGTCTTCGTCCACCCGGGCACGGTTAGCTTTAGCGGCTTCTCTGGCAGACTCCAAAAAGGCGGTTTTGTCGGCAGCAGAGAGCTTGTCAAAAGCGCCCTTGCTCATCAAAAAGATGGCCGGGGAGTAAACGTGCCCGGTGAGCGATAAATGCTTTTGCACTTGGTCAAACTTGGCCGCCATGATGACCGACAGGGGGTTTTCTTGGCCATCTACCGTGCCCTGCTGCAGCGCAGTGAACACTTCTGGGAAGGCCATCGGCGTAGGCACGATACCAAAGCCTTTGTAGGCTGCGACGTGCACCGGGTTCTCCATCGTGCGCATCTTCAGGCCTTTCAAATCGTCTGGCGAATTGACAGCACGCTTGCTGTTGGTCATGTGGCGCACGCCGTTCTCTCCCCAAGCCAGTGCTTTGAAGCCTTTGGATTCAAATTTGACCAGCATATCCTGCCCAATGGCGCCGTCCAGCACTGCGCGGGCATGGGCTTTGTCGCGAAACAGAAACGGAATATCCAAAATACGGGCTTCGGGCACAAAATTGGGCACTGGACCTGTCGATGTGAAGGTGAGTTCCTGGGTGCCTAGCTGCACCGCTTCAATTGACTCGCGCTCGCCGCCCAAAGAGCCGGAGTAAAAGGTTTGAATTTTGTAGCGGCCTGCGGTGCGTTTTTCCACTTCTTTGGCAAATACGTCAATGCCCACACCTTGGTGTGAATTTTGCGCCACAGAGATGCTGATTTTCATGGTGGTTTGCGCAGCGGCGCTGGCGACAAAACCAATGGCCAAAGCCGTAGCCAGAAATAGGCGGTTGAGTTTCATTTTAAGATCTCCAAGGGTGGAATAAAAAGATAGTTGAGTATGCACCGTTTACGCCAAAACAGCGTGGGGGTTTTCGCTGATGTAGGCGCGCACCACGGCGTCAAAACTGGCGTCAGCCTGCAAGCCCAACGCGTTAGCGCGCGGCGATGTGACCCGCGTGGGCCAAGTGGCTACGATACGTTCGATCACCGGATCGATCTGCCATTGCAGCAGAGCATGGGGTTTGCTGCCTCCAATGGCATTGAGTGCTTCAGCCATAGCGCCTACGCTGGTGGTCATGGCGGGCAGGTTCATCGCGGTCAAGGGCCCCCAATCTTTGCTGCCAGCTTCGGCAGCACGAACCAAACCTTCGATGGTTCGCCCGGGCGATGACAGCGCCACTTGGGTGCTCGCCGACACCGGTACGACAGAAGCGACCCCTGCCAAAGGCTCGCGGATCATGCCGCTGAAGAAGCTGGAAGCTGCGCCGTTGGGTTTACCGGGGCGCACGCTAACGGTCATCAGGCGCACGTTGCGCGCTTGGATGAATCCTTTGCGTCCAAAGTCAGCGACCATCTGCTCACCAATGAATTTTTGAATGCCGTAGCTAGACTGCGGTGTGGGCAGTGTGGTGTCCGTCACCAGTACGGGTAGTTGCAGCAGGGGCGTTTGGCCAAAAACAGCCAGCGAGCTGGCGAACACCAGCATGGGTTGCGTTTTGAGAGCGCGACAGGCTTCTAGCAGGGCATGGGTGGCTGCGAAGTTGCTGCGCATACCTAAGTCAAAATCGGCTTCACATTCTCCGCTGACAGCGGCTGCTAAGTGGAAAATCAAAGCGGTATCTGCACGAGATGCCAGTAAATTTGGCGTGTTGGAGCTTGTAGCCTGTCGTTCCAATAAATCGTTTAAATCACCGGTCACGACCTCTATGCGCGGGTCGGCTATCAGATCGGCCGGCGGCGGCGCGCGGTCAGCCAAGGTAATACGGGTGATGCGCTGTGCGACTTGCCCGTTCAAGCTCAGCGACTCTTTGGCCAATAGCGTTCGGGCTAGCCGAACACCCAAAAAACCAGCGCCACCGGTGATGATAATTTTCATGCTAACAGTCCGTCCTTTTCTTTTTGCAATTGAATGCGCACGTAGTCTACGTGCTGTCTGAGGGTATAAATACGGTCGGTGAAATCCAGTGAAAACTTCATTTCACTGATATCTTGCTCAACTGGGTCTAAGTTGGTTGAGGCTTGCGCAATCTCTGCTGCGGTCATGCCACCGTCCGCGCTGAATGTGGCGTTAGCTGCAGTGACGCCATAGCTTTGCAACAGGTCAAGTGCCACTTTGCGGGTGCCACTCCCTTCTGCGCCAATGGCCACGGTTTTGCCCGCCAAAATGTCCAATCCAAGGGCTAATTTTTTGGACAACTCGCCCGAGGGTGCAAACAACCAGATGGGTTCGTAGCCCACCACGCCCAACGAGCGCAGCGCAGTATCTTCATCCGATTTCTGTGGGTCAATCGACAAAATACCCAATCCGCCTTGCACAAAACCAATGGGAGTGCCCGCACTTAATCGCTCCAGATTTTGCACGGAACCAGTTGAGGGCTTGAGTTGCAGAGTAACTCGGTTGGCTTGGAGGTAGGCTTGGTACTTCAATGCAAACTGGTGCGAAGCGCCGTCCACTGCGCCGGTGGTCATTTCTACACGACTAGGCGGCGCTGGGCTGATGTATTTAGTCAGCAACCAGATGAAGATACCCAACAGGCCAATGAAAATGCCCGAGAGTACCAAGATTTGCTGGCGCGTAAATGATGGAATGACCATGACGCGAAGTCTAACCTCTGTACGGGGGTGTTTGTATCCAAATTAAGCCGGGACGACAGACATGCTTGGACAAATGGGCCAATCAGCGGGCCCGCAAGTTAAGCAGTGTGCTGCGGGCGCGGGCGATATGTTCGCGTAACGTGTACCATCGATTGGCATAACTGTTAGGCAGGTCAAGCATCGTCACTTTGGCTTCGATATCGTCCAGGCGTTTGAGCAACTTTTTGATTTGTATTGGCCGTGAAGTGGCAGTCGGTTCAATGTCGGTTTCCAGGAACTTGAGCTCGCCGTAAAAATTTTGCAGGGCAGCATTGACCTTCCAATTGAAAAAACTGGGTATCCATAGGAGCGCAAGCGCGGTTAAAAACAAGATCGGCGCCACGCCGTACAGCAGCAATTCGGCCATTTGCGCCCACCAGTAGGGCAGCAAGCGCTCTGTCCACGGCCTGTCGCCATTGGCCAAAGCTTGAGCAATAGGCGATGGCGCGAAATCCACGTCACGGCTGTTGGGGAACTCGCCTTGACGTTGCAAAAAGCTGGGAAATTCATGAAGCTCCTGCGCTGCGTCTACCAGCGCCCGCTGCAACGCAGGGTGCATGGTCTCACGCACCAGTAGGTGCAAATGGACCGCTACCATGGTGAGATCGCGTGAGGGTATGTCGCCACGCAGTTCAATCGCACCCTGAGGCAGTACAAATGGTTTTAGCCGTGTGTCCCGGGCTGCGAGAGACGCGACGCGGTCAATCCCCAGCATCTCAATGCCTGGAGTGCGCGTGAGCTGACGCATGCTTTCAGTGCCATCGCTGGCGATCACCACCAATGCATCAACGCGGCCATCCAGCAGCTCCTTGGCTGCAGCGATAGAGGATGCCTTGGGTTCAAGCAACACGTCGCCAGGCAAAAGCTTTGCATGCCTGACTAAGAGCTGGGTAATCTCCCAGCTCGGACTGCCCACTACAGAAGTGGCGATACGCATCCCTTTGAGTTGCGCCAGCTGAGATACGCCCACGCTTCGGGTAAAAATCCAGATGGGCTGGCGTTCAAGGGTGGCCAGAGCCACCACACCAGGCATATCGGGTTTGGCCAACATGCCGTGTGCAAATCCAGCCGACACGTCACTTTTGGGGTCAAGTAAACGCTGCAAAGGTGCAGCGGCACTTTCAGTACTGACGGTATCTACGCGGATGCCCTTTGGTTCGAGGGTATCTCTGTAGCGTAAAGAGAGGGAAGCGTAGCTGCCACTGGGCACGCCGCTGGCCATCACGAAAGTTGTGGGCGGCAGCGGGAACCACACTGCAATGGCTAGCCACAAGCTCAATCCGGACGCAACCAGAACTGGCAAATACAGCCACAGCCAGCGTTTGCTAAACAACAGTGCGAGCTTCATGTGTGGGCTACCGTCCGCGTTGGGTGAGGAGCTTTTGTCGCACAAAATCCGTGTGTTTTTGCAGCATAAACAAGCGTTTCATAAACTCTGGTGGCGCGTCAAAGTGGTTGACAGCGCTGTCGATAGCCCGCAACTGGACACTGTGTTTGGCAAAATCTAGCCCCGACACCTTGTTGGTTTCCAGATCATGCTCGATGAATTTGAGTTCTCCATACCAGCGGTTAACGTAGCTCTCAATCGTCCAGCGCATAAAGGCGGGTACAAAATAGCACAGAGCCAAGCATAGTAGTGTCAGCGGCAGTCCGATAAGCAGTAGCCGCCAAGCCCATTGGGCCGCAGTCACGCTGAGGTGGCGTTCAATCCATGGCAGGCCATGCAGCAAGGTAGAACGCGCTTCTGGTGCGCTAGGAAAATCAATGCGTTTGAAGTTGGGGAAATCCCCCGCTTTGTGAAACACTCCAGCATCGCGGTGCACTTGCCGCGCCACGGAGGCCGTTAAGCGCTTGAGTGCCGGGTGAAGATTCTCACTCACCACTACACTGGCAATGGTGGTGAGCATGACCGAGTCCTGTTCGGGTTGCCGGCCATTGGGTGAGAGCATGCCCTGCGCGACAAGGCGAGGCTCCAGATAGGGGATGCGTTCAATCAGCGCGGCACTGCGCTTAAGGGTTACCAAACTCACATCCGGCGCAGCCAACATGGCGGCCACAATGGGTGCAGTGGCAGACGCCACAAATATAGCGGCATCGATCGTGCCACTGGTCAAGGCTTTGACTGCGCTCAATCCAGTGGTCTCTGACAACATCAGATCTTTGGGCTCAAGCTGCACCTGCTCTAGCAATTTGATGGCTACCAATCTGCTGCCGCTGCCCACTTGTCCAATGGATACACGCATGCCTTGTAGTTGCAGTAAAGAGTCCACATTTTTAATTCGCGAAAAAATCCAAACGGGCTCAATGTCGACGTTGGCTATGGTTTGGATATTGGTACGGCTCTCGGACGCAATGGCACGGTCAATTTGGCCAAATCCACCTTGCACAAAACCCACCTGGGCGGGGTTTTTGGTATCGCGCAATCGGTCAATGTTTTGAGCCGAACCCGCTGAATCGAGCACGTCTACGGTCAAGCCGTATTCACGAAGCGCTTGCGCGTAGCGCTGGGCATAGTTGAAGTACATGCCATCTTTTGCGCCCGAGGTGATGGTGATGTGGTTCGGTGCCAGAGCAAATACGCTCCAGCTCAGCCAAAAAAATAAGACCAAGGCTGTGATGCAAGCCGGTAGAAACACTACCCATACACGCAAACGGTACATACGCCCCCAGTTCATAGGGTGAGCCTTGCCAACCGTTGACTGCTTTTAAGCATGCGGCCCATTAGAAACCTATTGGTAAGTTATAGCGTATTTGTAAACTCCTGTCGTTAGCATTTTTGTGCTACCGAACCGAAACGGCAGTATGTCACACAAATTACTTACATTCCAGCGTAATTGGGCCCCCCGCCCCCTTCGGGCGTGACCCAAACGATGTTCTGCGTCGGATCTTTGATGTCGCAGGTTTTGCAGTGCACGCAGTTTTGCGCGTTGATCTGCAGCCGGTCTTGGCCTTTGTCGGTTTTCACAAATTCGTACACGCCCGCCGGACAATAGCGTGCTTCGGGGCCAGCGTAGGTAATGAGGTTGGTGTTGACTGGCACCGAGGCGTCTTTCAAGGTCAGGTGCGCAGGCTGGTTCTCGGCATGGTTGGTATTGCTGATAAAGACGCTGGAGAGGCGGTCAAAGGTGAGTTTGCCGTCGGGTTTGGGGTACGCGATTTCTTTGCACTCACGCGCGGGTTTGAGGAAGGCATGGTCGGGTTTGTCGCGGCGCAGGGTCCAAGGCACGTGGCCGCGCAGGGCGAACTGCTCGACCGCGTTCATCACCGTGGCAACGATCAAACCTTTTTTGAACCAGCTCTTGAAGTTGCGTGCCTTGTGCAATTCGGTGTGCAGCCAGCTCTTTTCAAACGCAGCGGGGTAGGCGGCCAGCTCATCGCCAAAGCGACCAGCCTGGACGGCATCAAACGCCGCCTCAGCAGCCAGCATGCCAGTTTTAATAGCTGCGTGGCTGCCCTTGATGCGGCTCACATTCAAAAAGCCCGCATCGCAGCCGACCAACGCGCCGCCAGGGAACACGGTTTTGGGCAGGCTCATCAGGCCACCTGCCGTGATTGCGCGTGCACCGTAGCCCAGGCGTTTGCCCGGTTTGATGCCTTTGGACGCGTCGCCCTCCAAGTACCAGCGGATATTAGGGTGCGTTTTCCAGCGCTGGAATTCTTCAAACGGGCTGAGGTACGGGTTGGCGTAGTCCAAGCCGGTGATGAAACCGAGCGAGACTTTGTTGTCTTCCATATGGTACAAAAACGCCCCGCCATAGGTGGCGTTGTCCATCGGCCAGCCCGCAGTGTGCATCACAAAACCGGGCGTATGGCGGGCTGGGTCAATCTCCCACACTTCCTTGATGCCCAGGCCATAGCTTTGCGGGTCTTTGCCTTCATCCAGCTTGAATTTGGCAATCAACTGCTTGCCCAAGTGGCCGCGTGCGCCTTCAGCAAACACGGTGTACTTTCCATGCAACTCCATGCCCAGCTGAAAGTCTGCCGTGGGCTCGCCCTCTTTGCTGATGCCCAGATTGCCAGTGGCCACGCCTTTGACAGCGCCTTTTTCGTCGTACAACACCTCCGCTGCCGTAAAACCGGGGAATATCTCCACGCCCAGCGCCTCGGCTTGTTGGCCCAGCCAGCGGGTGACATTGCCCAGGCTGACGATGTAGTTGCCGTGGTTTTCAAAGCACTCCGGCAGGAACAGGTTGGGCACACGAAAGGCGGCTTTTTCGCCCAGGAACATCATCGCGTCATCGGTGACGGGTTGGTTCAAGGGCGCGCCGAGTTCTTTCCAATTGGGCAGCAGCTCTGTAAGGGCGATCGGGTCCATGATGGCCCCGCTCAATACATGCGCACCCGGCTCGGAGCCTTTTTCCAGCACCACCACCGAGATATCGCTGCCTTTTTCTGCGGCCAATTGTTTCAGACGGATAGCAGTGGCCAACCCGCCTGGGCCGCCACCGACGACGACAACGTCATACTCCATCGCCTCGCGGGGGCCGTGTGTTTTTAAGATTTCTTCGTGGGTCATGGTGTGCTCGATAGATAATGCTTGAAACTGCGCCTATTTTAGGTGGTGCAAAGGCTTTGATGGCAATCTTGCCAGACGCAATGGACAGTATTTAAAGAGGACTCTCTAAATGGCTTACGAAATGGATCTGACAGGCCGTGTGGCCTTGGTCACCGGTGCCTCCAGTGGTTTGGGTGCGCAATTTGCCAAAACCCTGGCCAAAGCCGGTGCCGCCGTAGTGCTGGCCAGCCGCCGGGTAGACAAGCTCAAAGACCTGTGCCATGAGATTGAGGCCGAGGGCGGCGCAGCCTACTCGGTGCAGCTGGACGTGACCAACACCGCGAGCATCAAAGCCGCCGTGGCCCACGCAGAAACCGAGGTGGGCAGCATTGACATTCTCATCAACAACTCTGGCGTGTCCACCACCCAACGCTTGCAGGACGTGAGCGAAGAAGACTACGACTTTGTCTTTAACACCAACACCAAAGGCGCATTTTTTGTAGCGCAAGAGGTGGGTAAGCGCATGCTGGCCCGTTCCAAGGGGGCAGCCCCGGGTACTTTTGGGGGCGGGCGCATTGTCAACATTGCGTCGATGGCGGGTCTCAAGGTGCTGCCGCAAATTGGCGTGTACTGCATGAGCAAAGCCGCGGTGGTGCATATGACTAAATCAATGGCCTGCGAGTGGGGCAAATTCGGCATCAATGTAAATGCTATTTGCCCTGGCTATATCGACACCGAAATCAACCACCACCATTGGCAAACCGAGCAGGGCCAAAAGCTGGTGCAAATGCTGCCGCGCAAGCGCATAGGCAAGCCAGAAGACTTGGACGCACTGCTGGTGATGCTGTGCAGCGATCAAAGCCACTTTATCAATGGTGCGATCATCGCGGCGGACGACGGCTTTGGTGTTTAGTTTTGTCCCTGTAGGCGCATAGTTTCAAATTACAGGGCTTGCGTTGTTAACGGGCATATTGGCGGGCCTGGCCGCTGGCGCACTCTGGGGCATGGTGTTTGTCGCGCCGCGTATGGTCACTGGTTTTACAGCGGTAGACTTTACTGCGGGTCGTTTCGTATCGTACGGCGCTTTCTCAGTGCTGCTGATGCTGTTGCTGCGCAAAGCCAGCCTGCCTAGCGCCGCCCAAGCGCTGGCGGCTCTGGGCATGAGTGTGCTGGGCTTTACCGGCTACTACCTGCTGTTGGTCTACGCGATCACCGATGCAGGCACCGAGGTGCCCAGCCTGATCATCGGCACGATTCCCATTTGGATGATGATTTTGGGCAAACCAGCAGGGCTGCGATGGGCGGGCTTGATTCCTGGGCTGGTGCTAACCCTGTTAGGACTGGGCTTGATGGTGCAGACTTCGCTCGGCGCGGCGGGCGGCACCCCTACTGGCATGCATTTTTGGCGCGGCGTGGCTTTTGCAGTGGTATCCATGGTGTTCTGGACGGCCTTTGGCTTAATGAACGCGGCGTGGCTAAAGAAGCACCCAGAGGTCAATGCCACGACCTGGGCCAATTGGTTGGGCGTGGCTACGGGTTTGGGCGCATTGATAATGTGGTTAGTTGCAGGATCTGATGTAAAAGTGCTTCTAGAGCAACAAAATATCGCGGTAGCAGCTATGCTTTGTGTAGCGACTGGTATTGGCTCTGCGTGGGTAGCTACCTATCTGTGGAACATCGCCAGCCAGCGTCTGAGTGCCAGTATGTGCGGCCAGCTGATTGTGAGCGAGACGATTTTTGCATTGGTGTATTCGTTTATCTGGGACGGCCGCGCTCCCAGTGCCATGCAGCTAGTGGCGTGCCTTTTATTTGTCGCCGGTATTCTTGCCAGTATTCGTGCGCACCGGTAAAGTGGGGATGCACCCTTAGAAATCAGACCATGAAAATACAAATCCCTGAAAAGAAAAAACTCGTTTTTGAGATGACTATCCCCATCCGCTGGGGCGACATGGACGCGATGGGCCACCTGAACAATGGCACCTACTTTCGCTACCTGGAGACCATCCGCATCGACTGGATGCACAGCATCAATGCTGTGCCAGACCCCAAAGGCGAAGGCCCGGTGATCGTGAATGCCTTTTGTAATTTCTACCAGCAACTGGTCTACCCAGGTGACGTTCGGGTAAAAATGTACACCAGCGACCCCGCCCGCACCACCTTTGAAACTTGGGGCACGATGGAGCGGGCCGATATGCCAGGCGTAATCTGTGCAGCGGGCGGCGCGACGACGATTTGGGTGGATTTTCCAACGCAAAAAGCGGTAACCATGCCGCAGTGGATACGCGCCTTGGTTGGTGATTAGCCGACGTGCTCAGCACGCCGAACTGTCGCAGTCCCGGTGATGTGCGCTAAACCGGCAGCTTCATAGTCATTTAGGCCTTTACCATAATAAAATATCGCGGGGGACGCTATTGAATGAGTAGCATCTGATGACTGCCACGTGGCGGACATTGATACGCTGCAAGTGACCTGCCCCCAATCCCCGTACCAAACTAAATTCCAAAAGTCCAAGGTTTGCAAGATTAACTGTCTCATTCGTTACGGTGATCGTCGCCAGCGTGCAACCCTATATTACCGGCGCGCAGCACCGTATTGCCATGTTTGAGAAGTTGCTTAGTTACTTGCAATCCAAGCTTGGTGTGGTCATCCGCATTGGCTGGCCCTCTTGCAAGACCGTAACGTGCCCCTGCGTGAGCGCTTGGTAGAGTTTTACCGCCAATACTGCGCAGCCACCTACCGCCCTTACTGGATTCGCACCTACATGTACGCCGGCCTGTCCACCCCGTCCTTTAACCAGCGCTACATCAAGCTGATTGACCGCGAGCTGATGCTCGTAATCTGCCGAGAGCTGCGCCTGCAGTGCGACTTGGACGACCTGGACACCAAAGTGTCCAACTAAGAAATGGAGTTGTACCGGAGCCTGCACGGCGGCATTTTCTACTTCGCCGTGTGCCACCGTGTTTACCAAATCAAGATGCCAGTGCACTTTTTTGGGCAATGTGGGCTTGGCCGTCGATAACTTTCTGGCGGGCGCGAAAATAACCTATCCGAGATTGCTTTCAAGAGCTTAGCTTTTAGAAAAAGCTTTCTATGTAAAGGCGGCGGGCAGGGAAATGGGCCTGATGTGACGGCGTGTGTACTGGTGCGCGGGAGGGGCATTGGGTGTTTGTACGCGCTGGTACTTGTTTGTATTTCCACTTGGCCTGTAGGCCCGGGTACGCGGTTTGGACGGCGGCGGGGCTAAGTGCGCTGCCGACCAGATCCCGTAAAAAAGCACAGCCAAAAGGAGAAGCAGTCAAACAAGTGCAATGCGGCATTGAAGCGCGTTCATGCAACGCGACTGGCAACAAGCAAACACCAAACAAAAAGCCGTTTGATGCAAATCAAACGGCTTTCGTGGTATTTTTCATGTATGCTTTTTGTATTGATACAAAAACCATTTGGTGCCCAGGAAGGGACTCGAACCCCCACGATGTTACTCGCTAGTACCTGAAACTAGTGCGTCTACCAATTCCGCCACCTGGGCTAACTTCAG
>JAYWHJ010000307.1:0-6679 GCA_043777795.1 Polaromonas sp.
GTTGCCGTGCAAGCTACCGCCAGCCAACCCATGGCCGCCATCGCTTGGGGTGACACCATGCCGTTAAACCACGCTGCCTCCACCTGCGCTGCGCCCAGGTACAGCGCCCACACCAGGCAGCTTGCTGCTGTCAATGCGAACACCTTGCGCAGCGCAGGCTGGGTCAGCGCCAAGCTGGCGCTGAACACAGCCACCAAGAGCAGCAGCAATGCCACGGTCTGCGCCAGCGTCACTTGCCAAAAATACTGGGTTGCGTACTGCGCGGCAATCTGGTGTTGCAGCCCCACAGTCACGCTGCTTAAGCCTGCCCGCCGGTGGGCGTCTGCACGCAGCTGGATGCGGATCAGGTTGGTTTTTTGCAGCACTTGGGGCGCGATGGTGTAGTAGCGCGGCGCGTGGACATGGTTGCTGCCAAAGCTGGCAGGCAGGCCACTGTAGGCCACAGGCAAGTCTCCCAGCCGCGCGAGCAGCGAGCCATTGATCCAAACCTCAGCCCGGTTGCCCACATGCGGTATCAGCACCGCATAGGGCTCGGTCGGCTCGCCAGGCAGCTCAAACGCCACCTCAAAGCTGCCCTCACCCGCCTGGCCTGCGTGCATGCGATCCCAGTAATAGGGCAGGGCGACAAAGTTCAGCTCGGATGCACCCTGCAAGGTGAGCAAAGCCTGTGCTTGGTCGATGACGATGGGGCTGCTGTGGTGGGGCGATGATGGCGCGGCAGAGGGCGCCGTGGCAGCCGTTGCCGTGGGTTCGCTGGGCATCGCGCTGTACGCAGCAACACCTGTGCACAGCGCCAAGCACAGTGCCGAGCACCGAATCAATTGACGTAGGTGACGAAAATTGCTATGCATAAAATAGCTGCTACCGCAATATTTCATTGCGCTGCAGGTCATTTAGGTGCTTAACTGTCACTCTTTGGCAGGCTTGGCTGCCCACGTAGCCCAAGTCTCAGGGCTGTAACCCACGGTCGTCTGGTTACCCGCCTTTGCCGCAGTGTTCACCACCACCGGCCGCTTGATCACACTGGCATGCTGCAGCATCAGCGCCGTGGCCGTTGCGCTGTCTACCACCGCTGTTTGCTCCTCAAGGTCCAGTTTGCGCCATGTCGTGCCTTTTTTGTTCACCAGGCGCTCCCAGCCCAGCGCAGCGATCCATTGGGCCAAGGCATCCTCAGGCACGCTTTGCTTCTTAAAATCATGGAACTGATAGGTTAACTGGTGTTCATCCAGCCAGGCGCGTGATTTTTTTACAGTGTCGCACTGAGGTATACCGTAGAGAGTAATCATGCGGCTTATTTTATGCCAAATAATCTCCCAGACCCATAGAATGTTGCGGAGGCAGCTACTGAATATGTAGCTTAATTTGTCGAGTGACGCCATTCTTTGGGAACTCAGTTTGTCATTCTTGGACTTGCTTGAGTCGTTTCTGTGCGCACCATGGCACGTTGCGAGATTCACGGTAAAGGTAGACTCACCAGTTACCCACAGCAATGCAAAGACAAATGAACCCTATTCCCGTAGCCATCATCGGCGCAGGCCCCGCAGGCCTCATGGCCGCCGAAGTGCTCAGCAACGCAGGCGTGCAAGTGCATGTATACGATGCCATGCCCAGCGCGGGCCGCAAGTTTTTGCTCGCAGGCATCGGCGGGCTCAACCTGACCCACAGCGAACCTCTAGACACGTTCATCACCCGCTATTACGAGCGAAAAGACGTGCTGGCGCAACAAATCATTGCGCAGCCAGCTATTGAAATAGCAGCATGGGCCCAAGGCCTGGGCATCGACACCTTTGTCGGCACGTCCGGCCGCATCTTCCCCGCCGACATGAAAGCCGCTCCGCTGCTGCGCGCCTGGCTGCACCGCCTGCGTGGCAAGGGCGTGCAGTTCCATATGCGGCATCGCTGGACCGGCTGGGCAAAAAGTGACGCAGAAAATGTCCCAGGCGCATTGCAGTTTGAACACCGCAGCACCGCAGACGCAGCGCCCGAACACGTCGCCGTGCAAGCCCAAGCCACCATCCTGGCCCTGGGTGGCGCAAGCTGGCAGCGCCTGGGCTCTGACGGCGCGTGGGTGCCCTGGCTGCGCGCTAAGGGCGTCGATGTGGCAGAGTTGCTGCCCGCCAACTGCGGCTTCGACGTAGCCACCAACGGCAAATTCGGTTGGAGCACCCACTTCACCAGCAAATACGCAGGCCAACCCTTCAAAACCGTCGCGATCCGCATCGACGGCACAGCCACAGAGCCACAGTTCCACCGCCAAGGCGAATTCGTCGCCACCCAAACCGGCGTAGAAGGCAGCCTTATCTACGCCGCCAGCAAGCGCCTGCGCGAGCGCATCGCCGAGCGCGGCAGCGCCACCTTCCACCTGGATCTGCTCCCCCAATGGGATGCGACTAAGGTACTGCGCGAAGTCAGCCACCCCCGCGGCTCCCGCTCCTTGTCGAGCCACCTTTCCAGCCGCCTCAACCTGGATGGCATCAAGCTCAATATTTTGTACGAGCTGCTCAGTAAAGACGCGATGAACGACCCCAAACAACTGGCCACCGCCATCAAGGCCCTGCCCATCACCGTCACCGCCGCCCGCCCGATAGACGAAGCCATCAGCACCGCAGGCGGTGTCCGCTTCGAAGCCATGACCGCGCACTACATGTTGAACAAACTCCCTGGCGTGTTTTGTGCCGGGGAGATGCTTGATTGGGAAGCTCCGACGGGAGGGTATTTGCTGACGGCGGCGATGGCTACTGGGCGCGCTGCCGGGGAAGGCGCGCTGGCGTTGATGCCGCGATGATCCAAATTGCTTGCCTGTAGTGTGAAAAAGTTAAAGACTTGATCGCAGGGCATAGGCTCATCAGCTTCACAGATTTGCTGCGAGGCAGGCAATACTCTTTGTCAATTAGGGGCTACAACTCTCAAAGCAAATCAAGAGAATATTTGCACCCAACGCAAAAATGAAAACCTTTAAAGCGACTCAGGAATAGCACTTTTAGAAGCCCTGAATTGAGCGAGTCGCAGGCTTAAACCTATCGTGCTAGAGTCAAAAGTGTAATCACATTTCGTCTCAATCCTAGGAAAGCCCATGAATCCAGAAACAGTTCTTGCCTACAGCTTAGTCGCTGCGTTGTCGATTGTCAGCCCAGGTCCCGCTATCGTCCTCGCTCTGCGCAATAGCATTGCTTTTGGGGTTGGGTCTGTAGCTTGGTCTTCAATAGGAAATGTTACGGGCTTGTTTTGCTTATCTGCTGCTGCCATGCTGGGGCTTGGCGCGTTGCTAAATTCGTCCGCCATACTATTTGGCGTAGTTAAAGTGGTGGGAGCTTTATATTTGTTCTATATCGGCCTTCGGCATCTACTAGGTCGAAGCTCCGTAATCAATATGCCCACCGATTCAGTGTTGAATGCCATAACTCCAAGTCCACGCCAACTGTTCATGGAAGCATTTCTCATGGCGGTCACTAACCCCAAGCCCATTTTGTTTTTCTCTGCATTGTTTCCTCAGTTTGTCAATGCGAATGCAGCGCTGGTGCCTCAATTTTTTATTCTCACAGGTATTTTTATGGCGCTCTCATTTAGTTCACTAATGGCCTACGCGGTAGCTGCAAAGCGCGCGCGATGGTGGTTTGTAAAGCCGAGTTTTGCCAAATGGATCGATAGGGCTGTGGGTACTGCATTTATTTCCTTCGGAGCCGCACTGCTCGCACTCCGTAGACCAGCAGCTTAATCATCTGACAATGAATCCTGTGAAACAGGATGCATTTGAATCCTCGGTTTTGGAGTCATAGTTCGACTCGGTCTCGTGTGCCTTGGCTGCTCGCATTGCTGCCAGCCTTTAGTTTCCGCCTACCTTTCCGGTAAACTTGCACTATGAATCGGGAAATTGCATTGAACCTCCTTGCCCAACCCAAGCTCCAACTACGGCGCCAGCTTGGCGTGCGCAGTTTGGCGCTTTTTGGCTGTAGCTCGCGCGATACGGCCGTTGAGGACAGCGATGTCGATGTGTCGATTTCGTTTGATGTGCCCACCACATTCCAGCAATATTTCGGTGCCCAGTTTTACCCTGAAGATTTTTTGAAATGCCCACAAGTCTTGGTAGCCGAAAAGGCAGTGCATAAAGAGCTTCGTCCGTCTATTGAGCGGGATGCTGTGCATGTCTAGCGGCCAAACTGACCCCGAATGGCGGTTTTGCGTGGAAGATACGGTTGGTTTTTGTGAGCGCGCTCACAGGTTTGCCGGCCGCATCAGCAAGGGCGATTTTGTAGTTGAGGCCCTTTGCTGTCCGCGCCAGTGCGCAACATCGAACTGATTGGCTAACGTGGAATACCTTTGCCCGCTACTATCAGGCAAAAAGCTGCACGGATACCCTGGCGCTGGACGATTGCCACTCGCAATCAATTGACTCACGCTCGCGCGGAAATTGACGCAGACTACGTCCATACAACGAAATCAAACCCACCATGAACCTAAGCAAATACTTCCCATGGCACCACTTCTCGCGCCTGCCATCGGCTTGGCTGCTCTTGGTGCAGCTATTGATTTTGATTTTGGCGCCGCTGACTAATGACAGTGTCACCAGCCACGCAGTCTCTTGGTGTCTAAGCGCACTGGCCTTGCTTTTGCTTGCCACCATTATTCGCAACAGCCCCATTTTTTCGGGCTTTGGTTTGTTCTTTGTGATCTTGGGCTTGGGTCTCTCCAGCAGCGTATTGTTTGGCCTGGACTCGCCCAAAGTGCAAGTGGCAGCGCATTTGGTCGAGGCAGTGGCCTATTTTTACGGCGCGGCGGGCTTGCTGATGTATATGTTTGAGGACGAATACCTCACCCGCGATGAGCTGTTTGCCGCTGGTGCGGTGTTTACGCTGCTGGCGTGGGGATTTGCGTTTTTGTACAGCGTGTGCCAGGTGTGGTATCCCGGCAGTTTCAATGCGGTGGCCGCTGGTCCCCGGTCGTGGCTTGAGTTGATTTTTTTAAGCTTCAGTATCCAGTCGGGCACCGGGCTGAGCGACATTGTGCCGCTCTCGCCCGCTGCGCGGGTACTTGCCGCGCTGCAGATGTTCAGCGGTGTGATGTACTTAACCTTGGTGGTGTCAAGGCTTGTGGCGCTGCAGTACATCAGCCATTTACCCAAAGACAAGACAAAAGAATAGGTTGACGGGCCTTGACCCTGGCATTCCCACTACAGTTCGTCTTACTTGAGTCGAGCCGTCAGCCGAAATGCTGCGGCCAAAGCCAGACTGCCAAACAGCGCCGCTCCTGCTGCCTGCCCGGCCAGCACCTGCACCGGGCCGTAGTGAGCACCCCACCAGGCAAACGGTATGGTGCCCAGCGTGGCGCGGGCCCAGTTAAAACCGGTGGACCACAGGGGATGGCCTAAATTGTTGAAGGCGGTGTTGGCCACAAACAAAGCGCCCATAAAGAAAAAGCTGGCGGCGATCCAGCTGCAAAACGCATGCAGCATCTCGGCGCCCTGGCCTTGCAGAGAGAAGAGTTGAATCAAGGGCTCTTGCAGCAAGGCCAGCAGCAGCCAGGCAGCGGCCACTGACGTCACCATAAACCACAGGCTGGCCCGCAGACCGGCGCGGACACGGTCAAACTGCTGCGCCCCCAAGTTTTGCGACAGCACTGGGCCGATGGCGCCACTGAGGGAGTAAATCAGGCCAAAGGCGACGGGAGTCAAGCGGTCGATGGTGGCCTGCCCCGCCACTGCCGAGGCACCAAACTGTGCCACGCTGTGGGTAACAAACGCTGCGCCTACTGGGGTGGCCAGGTTGGTCAACACTGCTGGCCCCGCTACGGCCAGCAAAGTGCGGGCATCCGCACGCAGGCGGCTCCATTGAATGGGGGCCAGCAGCTTGTGCACGCGCACGGCACCGTACAAACCTACGCTCAGCAATACTACGCGGGCGATCACCAGCACGATGGCCGCGCCGTCCAGCCCCAGGTCCAGGCCAAAAATGAACAGCGGGTCTAGCGCGGCGGTCAACAAGGCTGGGAACAGCGTGATCCACATCGCGCGGCGCGCATCACCCACCGAACGCAGCAGCGCCGAACATACCATGCCCACGCTCAGCATGAACATCGACGGCAAAGTGATCATTAAAAACCGCTGCGCCAGCACCAACGCCTGATCGCGCGCGCCCAAGACATACAAGATAGGTTCCAAAAAAATCATGGTCGTGGCTGACATCAGCAAGCCGACAGCCGCCGCAATGACCAAACTGGACGTAGCCAAGGCGCGGGCGTCGTCCATGCGCTGGGCCCCGATAGTGCGCGACACCACTGCCGAAACACCAATCACCACCCCGATAAACGCCGACAGGTGAAAAAATCCCACGACCCCCGCAAACCCTACCGCCGCAGCCACCGCCTGTTCGCCCAGCATGGAGATATAGAGCAAGCTGATCAAGTCAACGGCAAAAATGGCTATCAAACCGATGGCGCCAGTGCCCGCCATGACGACGATGTGGCGCATCAACGAACCGGTGACAAAGCGCGGTGCAGCGGACGCTGAAGCGGGTGGTGAAGCAGGAGGTGCAGAGGAGCTGGCAGTAGTCATTTCAGCAGGCACCGCGGCGAATGCGCAATGCAATAGAAGAGGTTGACGAGCCTTGACCCCGGCACTGGCTCTACAGTTAGAGCTGCTTGGTTCCCCACCTGACTCGGTTGGCCGCTTTACCATGCGGGAAGG
>JAYWHJ010000308.1:0-6673 GCA_043777795.1 Polaromonas sp.
GCTGGCGCGCAGTTTGGGCGTGCGGGTAGGCGAGAAGGTGACTTTGATCGCACCCAGCGGCCAGATCACGCCCGCAGGCGTGGTGCCGCGCCTTAAACAATTTACGCTTGTGGGCACTTTTGACTCAGGCCATTTTGAATACGACTCTGCGCTGGCGCTCTTGCATATGGACGATGCGGCCAAAGTTTTCAGGTTAGAGGGCCCCACCGGCGTGCGCCTGAAAATCAAAGATCTGCACCAAGCGCGTGAAGTAGGGCAGCAGCTTACCTTGCAGCTATCCGATGGCTTGGTGGTGCGCGACTGGACGCGGCAAAACCGCACTTGGTTTGCGGCGGTGCAACTGGAAAAGCGCATGATGTTCATTATTTTGACCCTCATCGTCGCTGTAGCCGCCTTCAACCTAGTGAGCACGTTGGTGATGACGGTGCAAGACAAGCGCGCCGATATCGCCATCCTGCGCACCTTGGGTGCGAGCCCACGCAGCATCATGGGCATATTTGTGGTGCAGGGCGCGATGGTGGGATTCATTGGCACCTTTGTGGGCCTGGCTCTAGGTCTGTTGGTGGCGTTCAATATCGATGTGATCGTGCCGTGGATTGAAAGCGTGCTGCGCACCAGCTTCTTGCCGCGCGATATTTACCTGATCAGCCGCATGCCCAGCGAGCCGCAAAGCGCCGACATCAGCCCCATCATTATTCTGTCTTTGGTGCTGTCTTTTGCCGCCACCCTGTACCCCAGCTGGCGCGCCAGCCGCGTGAACCCTGCGGAGGCACTGCGGTATGAATAGTGCTTTGAAACCCACGGCTAACAACGCGCCGGCTTCGTTGGGTGACGACGCGATGCGAAACAACCAAGGCGTTGCGCAGTCAAAAATGCAAGGTCAAACCATCCTCAATGCCAAGGGCCTCACCAAACGGTTCCACGACGGCACGCTAGACGTCACCGTACTGCAAGGCATCGACCTGCAAGTGCACGCGGGCGAGACGGTAGCCATAGTCGGCGCGTCCGGCTCGGGCAAGAGCACTCTCCTGCATCTATTAGGTGGCTTGGACGCACCCACCGCAGGCAGCGTGCAGCTCATGGGCAAAGACATCACGGCAATGAGTCCCGCAGAACAAGGCCGCTGGCGCAATCAGCACTTGGGCTTCGTCTACCAGTTTCACCACTTGCTGCCCGAGTTCACCGCGCTGGACAACGTCGCCATGCCACTCAAGATCCGCCGCCTAGGGCCTGAAGAATACGCGCAAACAGCTAGCAAAATGTTAGCAAGCGTAGGCTTGGAGCACCGCCTGCACCACCGCCCCAGTGAGCTATCAGGCGGCGAACGCCAACGGGTAGCCATAGCCCGCGCGCTTGTCACCCGCCCTGCCTGCGTACTTGCCGACGAGCCCACTGGCAACCTGGACCGCACCACCGCCGACGGCGTCTACGTGCAAATGTTGCAACTCGCCAAAGACCACGGCACTGCGTTTGTGATGGTGACGCACGATGAGGAGTTGGCGGGACGCTGTGATCGGGTGTTGCGACTGGTGAGCGGGAAGTTGTAGGTTCTGTCGACGTTTCCCTACGTCGTGACAAACAATGTCGCGTTTATCTTGACTGGGGTTTGTCTTGCTTTTGTGCAAGATCAGGCCGACGGCGTACTCAGCTGCGCGGCTGGCCCCCGTGTTTGCCTATGGCAGACGATTCCTCCTTGATGCCGCTGCGCTATGCACGCCAAGCATGTGCTTCGTGCAATGCGCTATCACCGCCTCCGCCGTCGAGGCCTGCCCCGCCCTTAGCACAATCACAGCCATCACCGCCTCCACCCAGCGCGGATCGGGCAGGCTAATCACTGCCAACTCGCTGACCTAGCTCAAGCGGTAGATCATCTCCTCAGCCTCGCGGGTTTCCACGTGCGGCACCGCGTGGCCGCAGGAGCCGGGTAAGCCAGCCTCCGGTGCTGGCGCGCATATTGGGCTGTGGGCCTTTAGAATATGGCGAGCGCAGCTACTTAATATGTAGCGAATAATTGCCCTGTCTGATGCCATTCAATCGCCGATGAACGCACCGTCCCCGGCTAACTTGCTACCGGCCACTGCAAATCACTTGGTGCGACTCACACCACGCCCTGGGCGCGCAGCTGGGCGATGCTGGCAGCGTCATAGCCTAGCTCGGTCAGTACCTCGTCTGTGTGCTCGCCCAGCTGCGGCGGTGGGCGGCTAAATGGCGTGGCGTTGGCTGACATGTCCACCGGGTGCGGTGTGAGCGGAAAGGGCTGCGCCATGCCGCCAAAAGGCCGGGGCATGAGCAGGCCGGTGGCGGCGATGTGCGGGTCTTCGAGTGTCTCTTGGGGGGAATAGACTGGGCCGCAAGGAATCTTGGCCTTGGCCAGCGCGGCTAGCACGGCCTCGCGGGTTTGGCCATCGCACCAGGCTTGCATCACCGCGCTGATCTGCGCGCTGTGCTCGCCGCGCAGCACGTCGCTGGCAAAGCGCGGGTCGCTCTTCATTTGCGGCGCGCCCACCAGGTCGCACCATCGGTCGAACATGGCCTGGCCTACCGACTGCACCAATAGCCAACCGGTTTGGGTTTTAAATACATCGCCCGGCCCGCCCAGATAGCCACGGTTGCCTTGCGGGATGCGGTTGGGTTTTTTCACGGCTTGCTCGATCAGTACCGAGTTGCCCATGATGAGGGCTGAGCGCAGCAAAGAGGCTTCAACCAACTGGCCCTTGCCCGTTTTCTCGCGCGCCCACAGGGCGGCCAGCGTGCCCATGGCGCAGGCCTGGGCGGTGGAAAAGTCAACATAGTTGGCTGCCGTGCGGGCGGGTGCCTCGGGCGTGCCCGACATGTACATGCTGGCGCTCATGGCCTGGCCTACACCGTCAAAGCCCAGGCGCTGGCTGTAGGGGCCGCCTGCACCGTAGGCGGTGACAGCGGTGAGCACGATGCGCGGGTTCAACGCGGATAAGGTCTCGTAGTCCAAGCCCAGTTGCTTGAGCGTGGCGGGCGGCAGATTGGCCACCACTACGTCAGCCGTTTTGACCAACTGGCGCACAATCTCGCGGCCTTGCAGGCTGGCTAGGTCCAAGGTGAGGCAGCGCTTGTTGCGGTTCATCTGCAGGTACAAGCCGCCTTCTCCCGTGTCGGCTACGTGGGGAATGTAGCGATCTTCACCGCCTTCCACTCGCTCGATGCGGATTACATCGGCCCCATGGTCGCCCAGCAGCGCGGCGCAGTAGGGGCCTGCAATAAAGCGGCCAAAGTCTAAAACACGGATACCAGTTAGTAAGCTCATTTTGTCTTTCCAAAGTACGCCCAATGTAACGCAAACGGGGGCGGTCTATTTCTGTTCGAATGCCAGGGGCGTGGCTGCGGAGCATTTTGGGCGAAGTGCTGTGCTCGCTCTGGCACTTGGTGTGCACAGCTGCGCGGCTGTCCCCCGGCCTGCGGCCTCCTCCTTTATGCCGCTGCGCCACCAGATCCAAATCAGCAGAAAGATTTCGCAGCGTTGCGCGACAGATACTTATCGCTGTTTTACACACCACCACACCATGCCCAACACTACCGCATTCCTCCAACCGTTTCTGCGCGCCGCAATCGCCGCCGCATGGTTGGGCTTTACCGCCTTGACCAGCACTTACGTACAGGCGCAAACTGCCACCCCTGCAACCGCAGCCCCCACCGCCAAAGCCATCTTCGCCGGCGGCTGCTTTTGGTGCGTGGAGTCTGACTTTGACAAAGTGCCCGGCGTGCTCTCCACCACCTCCGGCTACACCGGCGGCAAGACCGCTAAACCCACGTACGAACAGGTGTCTAAAAATACCACCGGCCACGCCGAAGCAGTCGAGGTGGTGTATGACCCCGCCAAGGTCAGCTACGCGCGATTAGTGGAGCATTTTTGGCGCACCATCGACCCTACGGTGAAAGACCAGCAGTTTTGCGACCGTGGCTCGCCCTACCGCACGGCCATATTTGCGCAAGACGCTGAGCAATTGAAAATTGCCCAAGATTCGCGCGCTGCGCTGGACAAAACCAAACCATTCAAAGAGCCCATCGTTACTGAGATAGGCCTAGCCAGCACCTTCTACCCGGCCGAGGCCTACCACCAGGACTACTACCTCAAAAACCCCGTGCGCTACAAGTACTACCGCACTAGTTGCGGGCGCGATGCGCGGCTCAAGCAGCTGTGGGGCAGCCAGGCCGCGCATTGAACGCTGTAGGCCCAGCCGCGTCGGTCAGTCAAGCGCACGTCGCGCGGGCTTGGTCCCTGGCAATGAAAAATCCCGCCTCCATCCAAGCGGCGCGCACGGCGGTGGCCCAAGAATTTCGCACTTGCGCCACAGGGCGGTTGAATTTCAAAGCCACCGCAGTCAGCGCGTCGTCCACCGAGCTTAGCTTTTGTAGTGTGCATAAAAACTGGAAGTGCACGGCGTTCAATGGGAAGCTTGCAGTCAGGTAGTTGCGCCGCGCCATCGCCACGTACGAGGGTTGCGCACGGGGGAACTCAGGTGAGCGGCCGTGCCGCACCTCGTGGTAGTACCACGCTACGGGGTAGCGGTACTGGGCCAGCGATAAACAAGGCTGTAGCACCAAGTCTGCGTCAGCCACTTCGCCATTGGGCCACACCCCGCCCTCGTGACCGGGCGCGTCGAACAGGCGAAACAGTTCTCGCTCGTAGCGGGCCAGATCGACCATGAAGTCGATCCAGTCTTCGCGCTCGTCCGCTGCCAGGTCGCGGTCGGGGCGCGACTCTTCCAGCCAGGCTGGCAAACGGCGGCCCAGCTCGTAGAGGGTGTACGAATCCGACGGGCAGGCGGCCAAGTACTCTCTGGCAAAGTCATCAAACAACGGTGTGCCCAGCGCGTGCGCCAGTGCGGGGAACTGCTCGGCCAGGCACTTGGCCAAGCGCAGGATATAGCTGCGCTGGTAGATGGCCAACTGGGCGCGCGCGTCCATGGTGGGGGAGTCGGTCAGCCGCTCGCTGATGCCTTGGGTGCTGCGCGGTTCGCGCAGGGCGTCCAGCATCCAGTGTTGCAGCGCATGCAAGCTGGCGCTCATGCCATCTCCAGCCGGTTACTTTGCATCACGCCGGGCACCATAAAGTCTACCGGGGTCGATATGGATGCGGCCTGCGTGCTGGCACTGCTGGTGAGGCGAGAGCGGTCGAACGCCCCCTGCATGAACTGCCGCGCACGCAACACCTCGCCGTGCATCTGCGCGAAGGGCGGCACATCTCCGTCCCACTCCAGCAGCGTGGCGACGCCGCCAGTGCGTTGCCAAGCCAGCCGGTACAGCTCCCACACCGCATCGCACACGGGCCCGTCGTGCGTGTCGACCAGGTGGGTGCCGCAATGCTGGTGACCGGCCAGGTGCATTTGCACCACGCGTTCGAAGGGGAAGGCATCCAGATAAGCGACCGGATCGCTGCCAGCGTTAAAGCAGCTCACATAGACATTGTTCACATCTAAAAGCAGGCCGCAGCCGGTTTCGTTCGCCAGGGTGCGCAAAAAATCGGGCTCGGCGATGGTGGAGTTGCGAAAACCAATGTAGGTGCTGGGATTCTCCAAGATGAGCGGGCGCTCCAAAATGTCTTGCACCTCCTGCACACGCTGGGCCACGTGGCGCAGCGTCTCCTCGTTGAACGGCAGTGGCAGCAGGTCGTGGCTGTTGATGCCAGCAATGCCGGTCCAGCACAGGTGGTCTGACACCCAGACTGCACGCACGCTGTCGGCCAGCCGCTTGAGGCGTGCCAGGTAGCTGCGGTCAAGCGGGTCGGTGCTGCCGATAGACATCGACACGCCATGCAGCACCACGGGGTAGCGCTCCGCGATCTGGCGCAGCACATGGCCCGGTTGCCCGCCCGAGTCCATGAAGTTCTCAGAGATCGCCTCGAACCAGTCCACAGCGGGCCAGTCGGCCAAGATGTGGTTGAAATGGCAGTTGCGCAGCCCCACACCGAGGCCCAGGTTCGGCAGGGCTAGGTGGTTCGCTCTGATCGGCTCGGTCACCTTAGGCGCAGCTCCCGGCACCGCTCATGCCGCTTGCGCCGCAGGCCGTCATGCCCTGTCCGCTGGCTTCGATCCACTCGATGGTGGGGCCGTACTTGAACAGGTCTGCATTGTTGCTTGCGCCGGGTACTTGGGGTGGCGTGGCAGGCAGGGAGGGGTTCTTGGCCACCAGGCTTGGCCACACATCGGTGCTGAACTTTTGCCGTGCGCGAACCCACACACTTTTGCCACGGTTAACACCGTCGGTGCTAAAGCGCTCGGCGTTGATGGGTGTGGCACAGGAGCCCAGCGACCGGCAGTCGTTAGCGCCGGGAGAGTCTTGCTCTTGCGAGGTGCCGTACAGGCCACAGCCGCCTTGGCTTTTGCATTGGTTGCGCACATGGCACTGGTGGTCGACAGCCACACCGTTAGCCGGGTCGGCGGGACTGCTGGCAAACGCGGTGGAGCAGTAGCCCTGACCCGCGCAGGCGTTGCTCAGCGTGCGCCCCTGGTTGTGGCAGTGGTTCAACCCCATGCACGCGTGGCGAATATGGTCTGGTTGGCATAGGAGGCTTGGCGGCGGAGAGCCGGGGAAGCTGGGTACGCCGGGAAAACCTGGTACAGCGTTGTTGGCGGGCTGCGCGGTGTCAGTCATGTCGTTGTCCTCAGATGATGGGGTGATTGGGTAGTTTGCAATACGC
>JAYWHJ010000309.1:0-18677 GCA_043777795.1 Polaromonas sp.
GCGGAAGCTGTGAGATTCGAACTCACGGAGGTCGTAAAACCTCGGCAGTTTTCAAGACTGCTGCATTCAACCGCTCTGCCAAGCTTCCTTTAGTTGAAGCGCGTATTTTAACCTACGCTATGGCAGATTTTGGAGATGGGCATCTGCGCGGCGCGATCTAAGTGGAACTGTCTCAGTGATGCTATCTGATTGGCTCTATCAGAGCTGGCATCAGGTGTCTGCCAAGAATAAGCTTTGCAGATCACTTAAAAAATCCATGCCGCGTGTGGTGGGCTTAACGCTCACAAAATCGCGCTCTATCAGACCTTTGCTTTCCGCCTGCGCCAAGCCTTTTTGGATGGCGGTGATGGGCAGGCCGGTGCGGTCGCTGAAGTCTTGCAGTTTGAAGCCATCGGTGAGGCGCAAGGCGTTGAGCATGTACTCAAAGGGCAAGTCAGCGCGAGGTACGTCTACGTCTTGCACGATAGTGCCTAAGGCGTCTACAGGCTCTGCATTTGGCGCGCCTGGCACTGCGCTCTTCAGCGCCACCGCGCCCGATGAACTGAGCGCGGCGATGCCGTGGCTCGTTGAAGTCGTAGAAGTTGACGCAGACTTTGCGGCGGAATTAGTGGCCGTATCGCTAGAAGTCGCCGACGGCAGGGTTGCCACACCCAGCGCCTTGTCCATGTACAGCTGCGGGTCGCGTGCACGCACCTGGCGCACTACGCGGTGCGCAAAACTGAGTTTGCTGTGCGCGCCTGCGCCAATGCCCAAATAATCGCCAAACTGCCAGTAGTTGGTGTTGTGCCAGCACTGGAAGCCCTTTTTGGCGAAGGCGCTCACCTCGTAGCGGGCCATGCCTTGGGCGGCGGTTAGTTCGATGATGCGGTCCAGCATGTCGTAGGCTGTGTCGTCTTCGGGCACCTGCGGGGGGAACTTGGCGAAGTAGGTGTTGGGCTCAATCGTCAGGTGGTAGATGCTGATGTGCGGCGGCTTGAAGCTCAGGGCGGTTCGAATGTCTTGCTCGCACTGCGCCAGAGTTTGGCCGGGCAGCGCGTACATGATGTCCAGGTTAAACGCTTCAAAATTAATAGCTGCCTCCGCGATTGCCTCCTGGGCTTGCGCGCTGTTGTGCACTCTGCCTAAGGCTTTGAGGTGCTCATCGTTAAAGCTTTGTACGCCGATGGACAAACGGGTGACGCCCGCTGCACGGAAGGCTTTGAAGCGGTCTTTCTCGAAGGTGCCGGGGTTCGCTTCCATGGTGATTTCGCAGTCAGGATCGAGCTTGACGCGGGCGCGCACTGCGCCCAAGAGTTGGTCTATCGACTGCGGCGAAAACAAACTGGGCGTGCCGCCACCGATAAAAATGCTGTGCACCGGGCGACCCCAGATGAGTGGCAGCGCAGCGTCCAAATCTGCTATCAACGCGTTTAAGTAGCGCTGCTCTGTACCTTGGCTGAGCAGGCCGCCTTTCGACTCGTGCGAATTGAAATCGCAATACGGGCATTTTTTAATACACCACGGAAGGTGGATGTACAGCGACAACGGCGGCAAGCTGGGTAACTGCAGCAAGCCGGGGCGCATGTAGTGCTGGATGTCTCTCATGCGCAATGGTCCTCTACCAGGCAAAGAGCCGGGATCGCTCGACGAAAAGGGGTCCGATCAAAACTTCGTAGCGGCGTGGGTTCGCCCTGGATAGATTGCCTTCCTGAATTTTGATCTGACCCCATTTCGTCTAACCCCAATTCTTTGCTTATCCCGTTAATCACAACCAGTGTGCGCGGATCAGCTCGACCATTTGGCGGGCGGATTGGCCGCGGTGGCTGATGGCGTTTTTTTGCACTGGGTCTAGCTGCGCCATGGTTTGGCCTAGCGAGGGAATGAACATCACGGGGTCGAATCCGAAGCCATGGCGGCCGATCGCCTCGCAGGTGATTTCGCCTTGCACGCGGCCTACGGCGATCAAGGGCTCGGGGTCGAACTCGGAGCGGACTGCCACGATGGTGCTGACCATTTTGGCTCGGCGGTTCGGTTCATGGGCCATTTGCTCCAGCACGGCGCGGCGGTTATTGTCATCGCTTTTCTCGTAACCGTGCTGCACGCAGTAGTAAGCGGTGTCCACACCGGGCAGGCCACCCCAGGCGTCGATGCACAGGCCCGCGTCGTCGGCGATGGCTGGAAGACCGGTGTGCTTGGCGGCGTTGCGGGCTTTAGTCAAGGCATTTTCTACAAATGTTTTGTAAGGCTCAGGCGCTTCTGGCACGCCCAGTGTGCCTTGCGCAACCAGCGCCACCCCCAGCGGTGCGAACAGCGGCAAAAGTTCCGCCAGCTTGCCGCTGTTATTGGACGCCAGCACAATTTGCATATGTAAAACCAATATTCTCGATACTAAACAAGACTCTAGCGCAATAAATCATTGCGGGAGAAGCTACTATTTCAATAGCGACTGTTTTTGCATCTCAATCAGCTCGGTGATGCCTTTTTCAGCCAGCACGAGTAGCGCGTCCATCTCTTTGCGCGAAAACGCCGCACCCTCTGCGGTGCCTTGCACCTCGATGAAATGGCCAGTGCCGGTCATCACCACATTCATATCGGTATCGCAGTTGGAGTCTTCGGTGTATTCCAAATCCAGCAGCGGCGTACCTTGCACAATACCTACCGAGATGGCAGCGACGCTCTGGATGATGGGCGACTCAGTTAGCTTGCCTTCTTGCATCAGCTTGTTCACCGCATCTTGCGCAGCGACAAACGCGCCGGTGATACTGGCGGTGCGCGTGCCACCGTCGGCTTGGATCACGTCGCAGTCCAGCGAGATGGTGCGCTCACCCAATTTCTTCAGGTCAAATACCGCGCGCAGGCTGCGGCCTATCAGGCGCTGAATTTCTTGCGTGCGGCCGCTTTGCTTGCCTTTGGCGGCCTCGCGGCTGGAGCGCGTGTGCGTAGCACGCGGCAGCATGCCGTACTCCGCCGTCACCCAGCCCTCGCCACTGCCTTTTTTGTGCGGCGGCACGCGGTCCTCCACACTGGCGGTGCACAGGACCTTGGTGTTGCCAAACTCAATCAACACGGAACCCTCAGCGTGGATGGTGTAGCCACGGGTTATTTTGACGGGGCGCAGTTGGTTTGCGGCGCGGTTTTCGCAGCGTTGGAAGGTAGTCATGAAAATAGGATGGTTCTATGGAACGAAGGAGAAGGAGAAGGAGAAGGAGAAGGAGAATTTTGAACGCAGAGGGCGTGACGAAGAAAATACAAAATAAAACCAAAAAATAAATACCTTCTACGTTTTCAATGTGTCAGCTATTTTCTTTTGGCACTTCAATTTTTGCTTTTTTGTCTTTCTTTTTTTCCGCGCTATCTGCGCAACCTCCGCGGACTCTGCGTTCAAAAATTGTTTGCTAATTAAAGAACTTAAACTTTTTTAGCCGCGCTACGGCGAATCGCTGCGTTGATTTCTGCGATGGATCGCTCAATGGCTGCGTCGTCCAAATCGTCCACCATCGTATCGAGCACGCCCGCCTGGATGGTCGACGCAAAGACGCCATCGCTGATGCTGTCGGTGGAGATGCCGCGCGTGGACTCAAACGCATCTGGGGTTTCCCATTGCAAAGCGATCACGGTAACGTTGTCACAGTGCTCGCCGCCGTTGCGCAACCCCATCTCTACGAGATCGGGAACTGAGTTGGCAACGGCACCTTTGGACAATTGCAGCACGATGTCGGCATCATTCACTGTGCCCCATAGGCCATCAGAGCACAGCATCATGCGGTCGCCTTGCTGTAGTTGCGTCGGGCCTGCAACGTCAAACACTGGTTTAGTAGGTGAGCCCAGGCAGGTGAACAAGATGTTGCGGTTAAGTTTGTCCATGCGGATCACCCCCGCTGCATGCTGCTCCAAATAGGAGTGGTCGCGGGTGCGCACTACCAGTTCGTTGTCGCGCACCAAATACAAGCGTGAATCACCACAGTGAATCCATGTTGCCGCGCCATCCTGCACGATGCAGGCCACAAAAGTAGTGCGCGGCGTGTCCAGCATGCCTTTTTCGCTGGCATATCGGATGATTTGGTGGTGGGCAGCCATCAAAGCGAAGGCCAAAAAGCTTGCTACGTCTTTAATGATAGGGCGGGCCTCTTTTTGGTAGAGGGCCGAGACAGTTTGCAGCGCTAACTGCGCGGCTACTTCGCCTTCGGGGTGCCCGCCCATACCGTCTGCGAGCACAAACAAACAAGACTCGCGGGTATAGCAATACCCCATCCGGTCTTCATTTTTTTCGCGCCCGCCTTTGCGGCTGACTTGGAATACGGAGAATTTCATTGTGTTAAATCACGCTTTACCAAAGCCCGTGGCCTTGCCCACTGCTTTTTTCGTGTCCGACAACATATTGTCAAACTGCATACGCATTTTCTCGCCCACAGACAACTTGGTATACCGGCGCTCACTCTCTTGACTGAGTTCTTTTTGCAGTGCAAACACGCTTTGGGGGCGCGACAAAGGGTCTAGAGACATGCACCACTCCACCACTTCGATCAAGTTATCAGAATAAACCCCGCGTAGGCGCGATAGCGCGAGAGAAAGACGGTCTTTTTCCAGGCGCTGAGGAGCGTCATTCGGCGGGTAGCCTTGCATCGTCGCGTAAATGCAAGCGCCGATAGCGTAAATATCGGTCCACGGGCCCATAGACGAGTCGCGGCGGTACATCTCGGGCGCAGCAAAGCCGGGGGTGTACATCGGGCGAATAAAGTTGCCTTCTTTACTCAGCACTTCGCGCGCAGCACCGAAGTCGATCAATACCGCTTTATTTTCATCGGTAACAAAAATATTGGCTGGCTTGATGTCCAAGTGCAACATTTTGTGCTGGTGCACGATGCGCAGGCCACGCAAAATTTCGTCAAACAAACTGCGGATGGTCGATTCGCGGAAGACTTTTTGTTTCTTCAGTTCACGGGCGGTGATGATGAAGTCTTGCAGGGTGGCGCCCTCCAAATAATTCATCACCATGTAGACGGTTTCGTTCTCGCGAAAGAAGTTCAGCACGCTCACCACGGAAGGGTGGGAGATTTGTGCGAGCGACCGGCCTTCTTCAAAAAAGCTCTTCAGGCCCAGACGGTAGAGCGACAGTTTGTCGGGCTGCACTTGAGGCAATAGCTCGCCTGGAGCGCGGGTGGCAAGCGATGAAGGTAGGTACTCCTTCACGGCAATCTGTTGGCCTTCGTTGTCTACCGCCAGGTACACAACACCAAAACCGCCCGAAGATACCTTGCGCACAACGCGGTAACCACCAATAACGGTGTCAGGCGGGAGGGAGGCGGGCTTAACCTTTGACATAATCGCTGATAACGCTTCAATCTGTTTTTAAGTCTTTGGAATCAACTAAGGACTGTACAACGCGCTTTATTGCCTTACAAATGTTTGTTTTGATGGGGTAGGAACCAAACTTATGCCAGTTTACAGCATGACGGGCTATGCCAGCGTGCAATCGCCCTACACATCTGCCGATCCGTCCGATACTGCGCGCGCTGTGGTGGACAGCCCACGCATTGGGCTGGAGATTCGTGCGGTCAACAGCCGTTTTTTGGATCTGAGCTTCAAGCTCTCAGACGAGCTGCGCCAATGCGAGCCGGCCCTGCGCGAGCTGCTGACCCTTGGCCTCAAGCGTGGCAAAGTAGAGCTGCGGGCCTTTGCCGGTGCTGCCAAAGACAGCAGCACACAGCAACCTAGTGCGGTCCTGCTCCAGCGCCTGAACCACGTCCAAAACAGCGTGCTGGCGTGGCTGCCCAATGCCCTGCCCCTGAGCGTGGCCGACGTGATGCGCCTTGCCAACAACGACCATAGCCCCGTGAGTAACGGGGTCGACATGGCCGAGCAAGTACTCCCCTTAGCCAAGCAAGCATTGGCTGACCTTATGGCCTCCCGCGAGCGCGAGGGTGCGCGCCTGACCGAGATGCTGCTGGGGCATACCGCCCAACTGCGCGAGCTGACCCTCGTGGCCGCTCCGCTCATTCCTCAACTGATAGAGCAGCAAAAACAAAAATTTGTCGACCGCTTCATGCAGGCCCTGACGGCCAGCGACACCTCTGGCGCCAGCCCCATCAGCCAGCAAGCCGCGCATGACCGCGCCTTGACCGAGGCAACGGCTTTTGCCATTCGGATTGATGTAGCCGAAGAAATCACACGCTTGGGCGCACATTTGCAAGAAATTGAGCGTCTGTTGACACCGGCGGCTACCAGCAGCGCCAGCACCGCTAAAAATGCCAAGCCCGAGGCGAAATCGCAGACCAAATCAGTAGAAATCGGTAAGCGACTGGACTTTGTCATCCAGGAGCTGCACCGCGAGGCCAATACCCTAGGCTCCAAATCATCCACTCTAGAGATCACCCGGATCAGCGTGGACATGAAAGTGCTGATCGAGCAAATGCGCGAGCAAGTGCAAAATATTGAGTAATGCCCATAGGTCCAACACTTGGGTGAACGTAAGTGGCAATTTGGCTGTAGCAAAACTGAGCTATATAATTAATAGCTACTCCCGCGATTAAATAAAAGGCTAGAAGTGGATTTTCCTGGTAATCTTTTTGTGGTGGCTGCCCCCAGTGGTGCAGGCAAATCCAGCCTGGTCAACGCACTGCGTGAGCTCGATTCCAAGGTGCAGCCCTCGGTGTCACACACCACCCGCGCGCCCCGTGGGCAGGAAAAACACGGCCGCGAATACTATTTTGTGAGTGATGCTGAGTTCGACGTGATGGTGGCTGGCAACCAGTTCCTGGAGTCAGCCCATGTGCATGGCTACCGCTACGGCACCTCACGTGGCGCCATTGAGGCCCGCATTGCCCATGGGCAAGACGTGGTTTTGGAGATTGACTACCAAGGCGCGTTCCAGATCAAAAAGATCTACACCAACACCGTGCTCATTTTCGTTCTCCCCCCCAGTATGGAAGAGCTGCGGGCCCGCATTGAGCGGCGGGGCGAAGACAGCCCCGAAAAGATTGAGCTGCGCATGCAAAACGCCCGCACAGAGATCGCCCAGGCACACCAGTTTGACTTCGTTATAATCAACGAGTTGTTTGACAGCGCACTTTTCGACCTTAAAGCGGTCGTTCACGCCCAGCGGCTCAAATTTATCGCCCAGCGCCGCGCCCGAGCTGACACCTTTCGGGCTCTGGAAATAGGCTAAGCACAGCATTTACTGTTTTAAGGAAATCACCCCATGGCCCGCATTACTGTTGAAGATTGCCTCGTGCAAATTCCAAACCGCTTTCAATTGGTGCTCGCCGCCAGCTACCGTGCCCGCATGCTCAGCCAAGGCCATACGCCCAAAATAGAGAGCAAAAACAAGCCTGGCGTCACAGCCTTGCGCGAGATTGCCCAAGGCAAGATTGGTATCGAAATGCTGAAAAAAGTGCCGCTTTAAGCCACCAAAATGCCCGGGCGTAAACCGCTCTTGATGTAAAAGCACCTCACAGAAGGTGCTTTTTTTTGCCCTTGCGTCGCGCTGACCGTCAAATTCTGTAGAGTAAGGGGCTTGGACACTCCTACCTCCCCCCTTTCGCACGACATTCCAGCCATGGATTCATCCCAGACTGCCTTGTCCAGCAAACCTCGCCGTGCTCCGCGCAAGGTGGCAGTACCGCGCGAGTCTAGCGCAAGTGCAAGTGCAAGCGCCAGCGCTGCAGCCAAAGCTGCAACTAAAGCCGAGTCCAACGCGGCTTCCGCCAGCTTTGCAGCTTTGACCAGCAAGCTGGATTATTTGGACAAAACCGACATTGACCGCATTCGCAAGGCCTATCGCTTTGCCGACGAGGCCCACTTGGGCCAACTGCGGGCCAGTGGCGAGCCCTACATCACCCACCCTATTGCAGTAGCCGCCCAGTGCGCCGAGTGGAAGCTCGACGCCCAGGCCATTATGGCCGCGTTGATGCACGACGCCATGGAAGACTGCGGGATCAGCAAACTGGAGCTGATTGAAAAATTTGGCGCTCCTGTGGCAGAGCTGGTCGACGGCCTTACCAAACTGGAAAAACTGGAGTTCACCACCCGCGAAGAAAATCAGGCCGAGTCGTTTCGAAAAATGCTGCTGGCCATGGCCCGGGATGTCAGGGTGATTTTGATCAAACTGGCTGACCGCAGCCACAACATGCGCACCATGGGAGATATGCCGCGACCCAAGTGGGCCCGCATCTCCAGTGAGACGCTGGATATCTACGCGCCGATCGCCCACCGCCTGGGCCTGAACCAAACTTACCGCGAGTTGCAAGAGCTGAGCTTTCGCTATCTGATGCCCTGGCGCTACGCTACGTTGTCCAAAGCAGTAACTAAAGCGCGCAGTCGCAGGCGAGATTTGATTCAAAAAGTAGAGCGCGATGTACAGGCGGCTTTCGAACAAGCGGGCATGTACATCAATCTCTCAGGTCGCGAAAAAACGCTGTTTTCTATCTATCGCAAGATGGACGAAAAGCACCTGAGCTTTGCCCAGGTGACCGACATGTACGGCTTTCGCCTGGTTGTACCCACCGTGATCGACTGCTACACCGCCATGGGCGTGCTGCACCAGATGTACCAGCCCGTTCCCGGCAAGTTCAAAGACCATATTGCCATTGGCAAACTTAACGGCTACCAATCGCTGCACACCACCGTGGTGGGGCCTTCGGGTGTGAACGTGGAGTTTCAAATGCGCACCGAGGCCATGCATGTGGTGGCCGAGTCGGGCGTGGCCGCGCACTGGCTATACAAGGCCAGCGCCCCCGAGGGTGCAGAAGCCGAGCGCCTGGGCACGCAGTGGTTACAGTCGTTGCTGGACATTCAAAATGAAACCGGCGATGCCGCCGAGTTTTGGGACCATGTCAAGGTGGACTTGTTCCCCGATGCGGTCTATGTGTTTACCCCTAAAAGCAAAATCATGGCCATGCCGCGCGGCGCTACGGTGGTGGACTTTGCCTACGCCGTGCACACTGATGTGGGCGACCGCACCGTGGCTGCCAAGATCAACGGCGAGCAGGTACCGCTGCGCACTGAGATTAAAAACGGCGACGTGATCGAGGTCATCACCGCACCTGTATCCAACCCCAACCCCGCTTGGCTGGGCTTCGTGCGCACGGCCCGTGCGCGCAGCAAAATTCGCCACCACCTCAAGACATTGGCGCATGACGAGTCGCAGGCATTGGGCGAAAAACTGCTGGCGCAGGCACTGCGCTCCGAGGGCATTGAACACATCCCCGCAGACGATGCAGCGCACCACGGCTTGTGGGACAAGTTGCTGCGCTTCTCCGGGAACAAAAATCGGGCCGAATTGCTGATGGACGTGGGCTTGGGCAAACGTATAGCCAGCATTGTGGCCAAGCGCACGGTCAACCTGCTGGCTGAGCTTGGCGAGAGGCCTAACGCCTTGCTCATGAGCACTGAACGTTTTACCGCGCATGAGTCTATCTCGCAAGGTGCTATCGTCCTGGACGGATCCGAGAGCGCCACTGTGCAATACGCGCCGTGCTGTCGCCCGCTGCCAGGCGATGCGATCACCGGTTATTTGGGCCGTGGTGAAGGTTTGATCGTACACACCGCGAGTTGCGCAGTGGCCAAAAAGCTGTTGCAAAAAGACAGCGAGCGTTTTATCACGGTAGAGTGGGCCGACGAACTGGTGCGTCCGTTTGAAACAGCGGTGGTGGTCACCGTGCAAAGCGGTAAGGGCGTGCTGGCCAAAGTAGCTGCCGCCATGGCGGGAGCCGAGGCCGACATCATGCAAGTAGACTTGGGCCGTGACAGCGAAGTAGGCGCACCAACAGCCGATCTGCGCTTTGTCATTGGCCTGCGTGACACCACGCACCTGGAGACGGTGCTGCGCACTCTGATCCGGACACCGACGGTGCTACGAGCGGCGCGTGTGGTGGCGGTCTAGCAGTCGCCCTGCGATGGCCAGAAGCTTTTGCTTCTGGCTTGCTTGATCAGTGGTGAGATAAAAGATTACTTCAAAGCGGGCAAAGTACGCAGGGCCTTCACTGCGCCCTCACCCATCGCCGCACCAAAGCGCTTGGCTAAGCGCTCGGCTACGTTGTCGCGGCGGGTGTAGTCGATGATGTCTTCGGCTTTTACTACCTCGCGCGCTACAAAATCCAGCGTGCCCAAGCTGTCTGCCAAGCCCAGCTCGATGGCCTGCTGGCCGCTCCAGAACAGGCCGCTGAACATCTCGGGGGTTTCTTTGAGCTTTTTGCCACGGCCTTTTTTCACCGTGTCGATAAACTGGGTGTGGATTTGGTTCAGCATCGACTGCGCGTAAGCACGCTGTTTCTCGGTTTGCGGGCTGAAGGGATCCAGAAAGCCTTTATTCTCACCGGCGGTCATCAAGCGGCGCTCTACACCCAGCTTTTCCATCAAACCTGTAAAGCCAAAACTGTCCATCAGCACACCTATGCTGCCCACGATGCTGGCCTTGTCCACAAAAATCTCGTCAGCGGCCACGGCGATATAGTAGGCGGCGCTGGCGCAGCTTTCCTCCACCACGGCGTAGACGGGTTTTTTGTGCTTTTCTTTCAGGCGAGTAATCTCGTCGTTGAGCATGCCGGCCTGCACTGGGCTGCCGCCGGGAGAGTTGATCAGCAGCACCACGGCCAGGGCGTTGCCGTCTTCAAACGCTGCGCGCAAGGCGGGTATCAGCAGGTCGCTGCTGGCCTCGCCGCCCGGGCCGATCTCGCCTTTGATCTCGACCACCGCTGTGTGCTTGGAAGACATGTCTGTGCCAGAAACACTGCCAGTGGGCATGAACATAAACCACGCCAGCGCAATGAAGAATACCAACCACGCCAAGCGCACAAAGTTCCTCCATTTGCGCGCGGTTTTTTGCTCGTTCAATGACGCAAAAGCCAGCTTTTCCAGCGTAGCCCGCTCCCACCCGGGTTGTAGATTAGGGTTGTTGCCCACTACGTTATTAGTAGCTGCTCCCGCAATATTTGATTGGCCTGAAGGCTGATTTTGCTTCAAGATATCGCTCAAAGTCTCGTCCGCCGATGACGCAGAGGATGGGGCGGATGTAGGGGTGGGGGTGTTGGATGGGTCGTTGTTCATATCAAAACTCTACGGCTTGCAGGTTGTGGGCAGTATGCCAGTAGACCACGCCATCGGACTCCGTGAGGTTAATTTTGACCAGGCCGCCCGTGCACGGGCCACCGCCGCACTCTCCAGTGCTAGGCAGATAGGCCGCACCATGGGTGCTGCACAGCAGCCACTGGCCGGTGTCGTCAAAAAACTGGTTGGGTTGCCAGTCCAGCTCCATTGCCACGTGGGTGCAGCGGTTCAGGTAGGCGTGCACGCCGCCTTCAAAGCGGATGGCAAAGGCGCGGCACACCAAGCCCGCATACTGCACGTCAAAAGAGACCGCTACGCTGGCGTTTTGCAAATCTTTGCTGTTGCACAGGGCTACCCGCAGGGCAACTTGATCGGCGGTGCTTGGGCTATCGCTAGCGACTGGCACCAGTGGGATGATGGTATGGCGCATGGCGGACTTCGTTGGCTTGTCGATGTATCAGGCGTATTCACGTAGCCAAGTTTGCAGCTCAGCGACGCTGTGCGCCACGTGCAGCGGCGCAAACTCAGTAAACGCTGCATGGTCATGCGCGCCAAAACTCACGCCCACACTGGCCACACCCGCGTTGCGGGCCAAGCCCAGATCGTGCGTGGTATCGCCAATCATCAAGGTGCGCTCGGGCTGCACCTCTAGCTGGGCCATCAGTTGGTACAGCATCATGGGGTCGGGCTTGCCTGCAGTTTGGTCGGCAGTACGGCTGGCGGCAAACAAATGGGCCAGCACCGTGCCGTCTACATTGCGTTGCAATACCTCGTCCAGCCCACGGCGAGATTTACCGGTAGCCACGGCCAGCAGGTGCCCGCGTGCGCGCAGGGCGTGCAGCATCGGCAAGATGCCTTCGAACAAGCTGATGTCATTTTGCCGGGCGTTGTAGTGACGCTTGTAGGCCTCGCCCAATGCCGGGTATTTTTCCTTGGGCACATCAGGTGCAGCATGTGCCAGTGCCTGCATCAGTCCCAGGCCAATCACATACGAGGCAGCCTCGCGCGTGGGTACCGTACCACCTACATCGCGCACCGCCTCCTGAATGCAGCGCACGATCAGCGCGGTGCTGTCAAACAATGTGCCGTCCCAGTCAAAGGCGATGAGGTCAAAGCGGCGGGGAAGTAGTGAAGTAGACATAGGGTGATTTTACAGAGCGCGTGATGCTATCACGCGGCAGTGCAGTACAAATGCCAGTACCTCTTCCACATAAACATCAAACTCGCTGATAGCATGGTCACTGCCCTCGTGCAACAGCATCCGCGCAGCCGGATAGCGCGCCGTCATCTCGCGCCAGTCCAACACCTCGTCGCCCTTGCTAATGATGGCCATGTAACGTTCGCTCTGCGTAAAGGCGGTGGTTTACATGGCTTGCACCTCGTTCACATGTTCTTGCGTAAACTCATAGCCGCGTTCATCGTGCCAGTTAGTCACCCGACCGACGTAGGCTTGCAAATCTCGCCCAGGGTATACCGCTGGGTTAAGCACTACGCAGCGGCAACCTGTAGCTTGCGCCACCAGCGCGGCATAAAACCCGCCCAATGAAGAACCGATCACCGCCAAGGACTCTGACGTGCCCGCGCCAGCTTCAACCCACTGCATGACGTCAGTCATGGCCTGCGCGGGTGATGGTGGCAGTTGCGGGCAATGCCACTGGATACGCTGATTTGGGAGCGCTGTCGCGTTATGAGCAGCCACCCTGCGCGCCATCGTCTGCGCCTTGGTGGAGAGTGGAGAGGATCGAAAACCGTGCAGGTACAAGATGCGCATGGGATTTACTCCGGAACGTGAATTTTGCTTTTAATGTGCTTCAAGTTGGCCCCGATGGTAAATGTCATCACCACCAGCAGCGACCAACTGCTCCATTTACCCAAGCTAACAGTGGCCCATGCACCGAGCTGGTTGGGGTATTTCCAGACACCAAAAAAGGTACTGATATTCTCTGCCAACCAGATGAAAAAACCAATTAATATGAAGCTGAGGATCAGCGGCATGCGGCGTGGCACGCTCATCGGGTGGAAAATGACGGTGCTGCGTGCATACAAGCCCAGCAAGGCAGCGGCAAGGTACCAGTGGTAGTCACCGATAGTGTGGTGGGTAAAAAAATTGATGTAAATCATGCACGCTATCAACGCCGCCATCCAGTGCGGTGGGTAGTGGCGAATTTGCAGGTCAAACAAGCGCTAGGTCTGGATGATGTAGCTGCCCACCGAAGCGTACATGAAGCCTGCAAACAAGGGCACACCCAAGACCTTGGTATAGGAAGGGTCAGGGTAGCTCCACGACTGGATGCCGCCAGAAACTTTGAAAGCTTCTAGCGCAAAGCCTACGATGTACAACACTCCAATGGCTTTGAATTCATCCCAAGTCTCTAGCCCGGCCCACAGCATCCATGCCTGGATAGCCAGCGCGATAATAAGCAAAAGGTCGTAGCGCGGCACTCCCATCAGACCACCCCGCGGCACCGCACATACGGCCGCAAAGAATAGACCCACAAACACACACGCACGGGCTTCTTTTAGGCCAAACTACCAAAACTCCAGCGCTAGCACCCGCACCCACGGCGCGCCGCGCGGCGTTTGCAAGGCCGTGAGGTACTGGTCAAAATGAGTGAGCATGCGGACGTCAAACTTGCCGAAGTCAAGCTTGCGGTGCTTCAAACTGGGCGGCCAATCCCCAGGCGGCTGCCAGGTCCGCAGGTAGTTTTGATTCCAATGCCAGCTCCGTCAGAGTAGCAGGGTGCACCACACGCAAATGCCACGCATGCAAAAACATGCGCTTAAAGTGCTGCTTGGCAAGTTGTTTGTTCAGGTCAAAATCGCCGTACTTATCGTCGCCCACAATCGGGTGGCCGTTGCTGGCCAGATGCACGCGGATTTGGTGGGTGCGGCCGGTTTTGATGGTCACTTCCAGCAGGGTAAACGCCTCTGTTTGCCCCCCGGCAAAGCGTACTGATAACGGTTTGGCTATTTTGACCAAGGTAATGGAGCGCATGCCATTGGGGTCATCCTTGCCAACTACTTTCACGCGCCGCTCGCCATCGTCGTCGCCACCGTTGACTAAAAATTTATGCAATGGCTGGTCGATGACTTTTTTGCTCGCGGGCCATGCGCCCTTGACCAGCGCCAAATAGGTTTTGCCAGTTTCGCGATTTTTAAACTGTTCTTGCAGATTGACCAGGGCGCTGCGGCGTTTGGCTATTAGCAAGATGCCGCTGGTGTCGCGGTCTAGCCGGTGCACCAGCTCTAAAAACTTGGCCTCGGGCCGCGCAATGCGCAGTTGCTCAATTACGCCGAAGCTCACTCCGCTGCCGCCATGCACGGCCACGCCTGCAGGTTTGTCGATAGCTATAAAGTGTTCATCTTCAAACAAAATAGGAAAATTACGGGCGGGCGCAGGTCTATTGGCCACAGCATCGGCCATCGCAGCGGCCTTGTCGGCCACGTGTTCGCTGATGCGCACAGGCGGCAAGCGCACCACGTCACCCGTGGCCAGGCGCGTGTCGGCCTGGGCACGGCCCTTGTTCACTCGCACCTCACCGCTGCGGATGATGCGGTAGACATGGGTTTTGGGCACGCCTTTGAGTTCGCGCAGCAAAAAGTTGTCCAAGCGCTGGCCTTCGTAGGACTCGATGACGGTCACTGAGCTTACTTTAGGGTCAACGGGTGCAACCGTCTGTTTCCCGCCTATAATGTTTTTCACTAGCTTTTGCGTTTAAGTGGTTGATTTATCTGAGTTTAGACCAGTTGTGGGGAACTTGATGAGGTCTTTAAGCCGCTAACCACACTTAAGCTAGAGGTCGATGCCACCGGCATGGCAAGTGCGCAGGCTGTGCAGCTAAAGCTGCAAGCGGCGCAAATGCCACGGCGGTCGAGCCGACGTTGTACTACGAAACACTGTTACGGAATACCCAAAAACAGGCAGTAAAGTGAAAGACTTCACTGCCTGTTCGGATTGATGTTGAGATGATGTTCTTACTAGCCCTGATGAATGCCAGCCTGGCGCGGTTTACTGCTGCTTTTGGCACGTACTATCAGGCGCCAGACCAACAGAATATTGCGCAAACAGCTACGAAGTTGATAGCAAAATTGACTTCTACGCTGCACCTGCACCCCCTCACCCCACTCCCCGCGCCTGTGCTGCGGCTTCGCGTTTAAAAAGCGCTGAGTACCGCAGACCTACGGCAATTCCATCCGTTTCGTTCAACGTCTTCTTTGGCATCTGTTGACTCGGTCAACCGAGTTATGTGCGGGGCAACCCCACGCGTAAGCTTTGCTGCGTGTGGCGCTGCCCCAGCGGGTCCCATAGTGACCCGCATAGAAGGAGAACGAACATGAAACGCATGTTAATTAACGCCACTCAAGTGGAAGAAAAACGCCTGGCCATTGTTGATGGCCAAAAACTGTTGGACTACGAGATTGAAATCGAAGGCCGCGAGCAGCGCAAGGGCAACATTTACAAGGCCGTGGTCACCCGCGTAGAGCCATCGCTCGAAGCTTGCTTCGTCGACTACGGAGAAGACCGCCACGGCTTTTTGCCGTTCAAAGAAATTTCCAAGCAGTACTTTAGCAATAACGTATCACCTAGCCAGGCACGCATCCAGGACGTGATCCGTGAAGGCCAGGAGCTGGCTGTGCAGGTAGAAAAAGAAGAGCGCGGCAACAAAGGCGCGGCTTTAACCACCTTCATTTCGCTGGCCGGCCGCTATGTGGTGCTAATGCCTAACAACCCGCGCGGCGGTGGCGTGAGCCGCCGTATCGAAGGCGAAGACCGTGCCGACCTGAAGGAAGCCATGGACCAGCTGGTGTACCCGCAAGGCGCCAGCATCATCGCCCGCACCGCAGGCATTGGCCGCAGCGCACCCGAGCTGCAGTGGGACTTGAACTACCTGACCAAGCTGTGGTCAGCGATTGACGAAGCAGGCAAAGCCGGTAAAGGTGCGTTCCTGATTTACCAAGAATCGTCCCTCGTGATCCGCGCCATCCGCGATTACTTCCACAACGACGTGGGCGATATCCTCATCGACACCGACGACATCTTCGAGCAGGCGCACCAGTTTATGGCGCACGTGATGCCCGAGCATGCCAGCAAGGTCAAGCGCTACCGCGATGACGTGCCGCTGTTCAGCCGCTTCCAGATTGAGCACCAGATCGAATCCGCCTACGCCCGCACCGTCACGCTGCCAAGCGGCGGCGCGATTGTGATCGACCAAACCGAAGCCTTGGTGTCAGTGGACGTGAACAGCGCCCGCGCCATCAAAGGCGGTGACATCGAAGAAACCGCTACCCGCACCAACCTAGAAGCCGCTGACGAAGTGGCCCGCCAGATGCGCCTGCGCGACTTGGGTGGCCTGGTGGTGATCGACTTTATCGACATGGAAGAGTCACGCAACCGCCGCGACGTAGAAAACCGCTTGCGCGATGCGCTGCGCCAAGACCGCGCGCGTGTGCAGTTTGGCACCATCAGCAAATTTGGCCTGATGGAAATGAGCCGCCAGCGCCTGCGCCCAACGCTGAGCGAAGGCGCGTCCATCCCCTGCCCCCGCTGCGGTGGCTCGGGCCATGTGCGCGATACCGAGTCGTCAGCACTGCAAATTTTGCGCATCATTCAGGAAGAGTCCCAAAAGGACAACAGCGCCGCCGTGCTGTGCCAAGTGCCAGTGGACGTTGCCAGCTTCTTGCTGAACGAAAAGCGCACCGAGATTGCCAAGATTGAGCTGAAACAGCGCATTCATGTGCTGATCATCCCCAACAAAACCTTGGAAACGCCAAACTACAAACTAGAGCGTTTGAAGCACGACGATTCACGCTTGGACAACCTGGACGCAAGCTACAAACTGGCCGAAGAAGTGGAAGACCCCACCACCGTCACGCGCCGCTCGCAAGAGCCTACCAACAAGCAAACACCGGTGATCAAAGGTGTGTTGCCCGACGCGCCGGCGCCCATGGCCGAGCCAAAGCCGGTTGCCGTAGTGGCGCCGGTCGCTACTAAACCCGTAGCTGCTCCCGCCACTCCTGTATTGGCTGCAGCCCAAAAACCCGCAGAAAAAGGCTTTTTTGGCTGGATCAAAGGCCTGTTTGGCGGCAGCGATGCGCCGGCACCAGCCCCTGTTGTGGTGGAAGCCAAAAAAGAAGAAGGCGCACAGCGCGCAGGCCGCAGCGAAGGCCGTGACGTGCGCCGCGAAGGTGGCCGCAGTGGTGACCGTGTCGAGGGTGGTGACCGCGAGGGCCGCAATGGCGAACGTGGCCGTGGCCGCGGCGGACGCGGTGGCCGTGATGGCGACCGTGCCCCGCGTGACTCAGATCGCGCACCTCGCGAGGGCGACCGCGCTCCACGCGGTGACCGTCCACCCCGTATGGAAGGCGAGCGTCCTGCCCGCATAGAAGGTGACCGCCCGCCACGCACAGAAGGTGATCGCGCTCCTCGCGAGGGCGACCGCGCTCCCCGTGACGGCGACCGTGCCCCACGCGAAGGCTTTGAAGCCCGCGAACCACGCGAACCCCGCGCAGACGGCGAAGGCCGCCGCGAGCGCGGTGGCCGTGGCCGTGGCGAGCGCGCAGACCGCGCACCGCGCAGCGACATGCCCGTGACTGAGAACGCAGGTGCTAATGCACCGGCCAATGGCAGTGATGAGCAAAACGCAAACCAAAATGCAGGCGAGCAACGCCCCGAGCGCGCCCCACGTGAAGACGGCCGCGAAGGTGGCCGCCGCGAGCGCGGTGGCCGTGGCCGTGGTGAGCGCGGTGAAGGCCGCGGCGACCGCCCGCCACGCAACGAGCAGCGCGGTGACCAGCAAGAGGGCAGCGCAGCGATGGACATGAACGGTGCAGCAGTGGCAGCAGGCGCTGTAGCCGCAACAGCCGCTATGGCCATGGCAGCAGGCAACGCACAGAGTACAGAGACAGGTGACGATGCCCAGCAAGCCGAACGCAATGAGCGCCAAGGTAATCCCGACGAGCGCCGTGCTGATGGAAGCGAACCGCGCGAGCGCCGTTCGCGTGACCGCTACGGTCGCGACCGTGGTGAGCGCGGCGAACGCCGTGAGCGCACAGATGGCGATGGAGCCAATGGCAACCAAGCTCCAGGCCAAGAAAACTATGCGCCAGCAGCTACAGAAAACGGAGTGCCATCTGCAAACTTGGCTGCCAGCCAAGCGGCTGCCCCAGCCTACGCTCCAGCCCCCGTGCAAGCGCCTGTGCAGGCTGCAAAGCCTGTAGCGCAAAGCAATGCGGCGGTATCTGCCAACGGCGCTGCAGCTGCACAGAGCATGCCCAAAGTAAGTAGCTACGCGCTCCCTTTGGCCGACATGGCGCAAGTAGCCAGCAGCTCCGGTCTTCAGTGGGTCAACTCTGACCCATCAAAGATAGCCGCCGTGCAAGCCCAGATCGCCGCCGAGCCTAAGCCCGTGCACGTACCCCGCGAGCGTCCACCCGCCGTGGTCATCGACAACGCGCCCTTGGTGCTGGTAGAGACCAAGCGTGATTTGCGCAACATGCAGTTGCCTTTTGAAGCCGCAGCGCAGCAGCAACAGTAAGCGGTGCTTCAAACAAAAGCCGCCAGCGGAAACGCTTGGCGGCTTTTTTTATTTTTGGAATGACGCAATGTACAAAGGATTAGATTTAATTGAATATATTTAATTAAATCTAATTAAATT
>JAYWHJ010000310.1:0-6651 GCA_043777795.1 Polaromonas sp.
GTCCCGAACCGCTTTTAAGCTGCTCGCAACGCCATCCGTATCTCTTTGGCCAACACCGGGCGCAACTCCGGGCGAATATGCCGCCCAACCTGTACGCTCTGGCCTTGGCCAGACAGCTCGATCAAAGACCTGTCATCCCTATGGGGCTCTACCCTCACCCATTCGCGGTTGAACTCTGCGCGCAGCATTTTGCCAGCGCTCGTTTGCTCCACCACCAACTGGCTTCCCTGCAAGACAATGCGTTCACCATCTGTGGCATGCCGTGCGTACACCAAAAAGGCCACACCTACCAACGCCAACTCAAGCCACGCAAAGGGCATGACCATGGTAGCGCCATGCAGCCAAAATCCCCCCGCGATCCCTAATGAGACCACACACAGGGAGACATACAGCCAACCCAATTGAGCAGGTGTTACCGAACAATTACGCAGCAGCTTCCAATGAATTTGCTGGTCAGAAACGGTAGCGAGTCGAAAACCAAAATTTGGCACAGACGGCGTATCACATCAGGCTTTACTGGCACACCGATTAAACACAGGGTTTACAACGAGATGTGCTTTGAAAGCAGCGTGGGAACATACCCAAAATTCTTGCAACTACATATTGTAGCGCGGGTTGACCCTAGTTCTGCCTGCTCGAAGGCCTTTTACGGTGTAGGGTCTACCTACATGCCCCCAGGCTTGCCCTGAGCAAGCATCGCGCGCATGTCTTGCATCGACACAGCTGACTGGGAACTGACTTTGATGCGCGGCACCGGCTTGTAGGCGTGGCCGTAGATCACCTCAAACGTCAGGGTCAGGCTGCCATCACCTTGGCGTGCAGCCGCCTGCGCGCTGAGGGCAGCCTCCAAGCGCCCGCGGTACCCGCGCCCGCGCAGGCCGGCAAATCGCTGGGGATGCAGGTTACGCCCCAGACCACGCAGCTCTTGCAAGGCGCGCGCTGGCGTGGCAAAACTCAGCACAATGCGCTCCATATCCATGACCGGCTCGGCAAAACCAGCTTGCACCAGCATGTCGCCCCAGTCGTGCATGTCAGTGTAAGTGTGGCTGCACGGCCCCAGGCCCAGCGCGTCATAAACCCGCTGTAGCTCACGCACCGTGTCAGGCCCCAGGCAAGAGAACATCAAAAACCCGTCCACAGCCAGCGCGCGCTGCCACTGCTGGATCAGCGCCAGCGGGTCGGCCTGGGTGTGCAGCAGCATATTGGCCCATACCAATTGCACTGCGCCATCAGTCGGTGGGCCTGAATGCACCTGTGGGCCATACCAATGGCCAGGTTTCCACCAAGGCTTCGCTATATGTTTAATAGCTGCTCCCGCAATATTTTGTTGGCTTTGAACCACAAAACATGCTGCATCTGGGTAGCGCGCAGCGATTTTCTGGTGGGTTTGCAAACCGCCTTGCACGGCGGCCCAGTGGGCCCAGGCCGCAGGCGCTTTTTTGATCCACTGCAAGCGCTCTTGCATGCGCGTGCCCACCTCTTCATGCAGCCAAGGCGCTTGCAGTGCCGCGCCGCACTCGCTGCGCTGGGCCCACAGTGCGGCGGCGGCAGGGTCGATGGTGGGGGGGCGATGCTCAGTCATGGCACCGAGTATATTGGTGCGCATGTTGTCCCACCTGTTCGCCCAAGCCGCCCATGCACTACCCAGCCAATGTATGGTGTGCCGCGCGTGGGGAACAGGACGTGTGTGCAGCGCCTGCACGGGCCGCTTTACCCGCCCTATGCAGCGCTGCATGACATGCGCATTGCCCTTGGCCGGAAGCACCTCACAGTGCGGTGAATGCTTGCTGAACCCCAGCGCGCTGGGGGCCTGCATCGCCGTGGTGGACTATGGCTACCCTTGGGACGGTCTGTTGGCGCAGCTTAAATTCGGCGGCCATCGCAGCGGCGCAAGTCCGGATGCGTCGGTGGCCCGTGCGATAGCCGACACCATGCGGCCCGTGGCCGCGGTGCAAACTGCCTTGCAGCACGCCGACTTCATCGTGCCCATCCCCTTGTCTGTCCAGCGGCTGCGCCAACGCGGATTTAACCAAGCGCTGGAAATTGCCAAGCATCTGCTGGGCGACGGCGCTGTAGCGCGCGCCAAGCTGCGCGCACAATTGCTACTGCGCACCCGGGACACCACACCGCAGGTCGGCCTGGAGCGCGCCCAGCGCATGCGCAATATGCGCCACGCCTTTGCGGTGGAGCCATCGCAGGCGGGCAAGGTGCAGGGTGCCAGCCTGGTGCTGGTAGACGACGTGACCACCACCACCTCCACCCTGTGTGCTGCGGCCCTGGCGCTGCGTGCAGCGGGTGCAGCCCAGGTGATCGGGCTGGTTTTTGCCCGGACATCCGCTTCTGACTGACTTTTTACAAGCCAATCCCAATTCCCTGAATTAACCCGTTTGCGCGATGGCCGCGCGCACTGCTGCCAGTTGCCGGCGAGAGACCAAGAGCGCATCGTCCACGCCACGCAAGCGAACGGCCCAGCCCTCTACGTCTGCCGTATCTTCGTCCTCGCCCTGGTCTCCCGCGCGGGCAACGTAGCGCTCCAGCGCGCGCATGCAGCGCTTGGCCACCAAGGTGTTGCGATGAATGCGCAGGTAGTGCGCGCTGTAGCGGGCTTCTAAATCATTGAGCGCGCCGTCCAGGATGTAGCTTTTGCTGGCGGTGCGCACCGTCACGTATTTCAACTCAGCCTTAAAGTACAGCACCTCGGCCATGGGCACGCGTTCGGTGCGGCCACGGTCTTGGATGATCAGTACTTCTTGCATCAAATCAGGCTCCAGCGCTTTATTTGATTGCGGGAGCAGCTCTTTTTTATGTAGTGCTTTGGCTAAGGCTTTTTCCAGGCGCTCCAGTCGCACAGGCTTGGTCAGGTAGTCCACCACCTCCAGGTCAAACGCAGCCACGGCATGCTCGGCATGCGCCGTCACAAAAATAATACCCAGCTCAGGGCGCAGGCTGCGCAGCTCGCGCGCCAGCTGCATGCCATCAGCCCCGGGCATGTGGATATCCAGCAGCACCACGTCGCACGGCGTGCTGCGCAGCAGCGCCATGGCCTGCATGGCATCTGCAGCCTCACCTGCTACGCTGCATGCGGGTTGCTTGCAGTCGCCCAGCAGTGTGCGCATACGGGAGCGGGCCAGGGCCTCATCATCCACAATCAAGGCCGTCAACGGGCTCATACCGGCACCTCAATGCGCACTTGGTACACGCCATCCACCATGGTGGCACGAAAGGCGGTCTGCAAGTCATGCAAGAGTTTCAAACGTTCCTCTACGTTGCGCAGCGCGACACCGTGGCCTTGCTGGCCCTGACCTGCGGGTACGGTATTGGTCACCTTGATCACCACGCTGTCGCCACGCCGCTCGGCGCTGATTTTGATGTCAGCCCCACTCGCGCTGGGCTCTACCCCGTGCTTGACTGCGTTTTCTACCAGCGGCTGCAAGAGCAGGGGCGGCACAAGGGCTTGATGGGCCGCCGCATCCACGACCCATTGCACCCGCAGGCGTTTGCCAAAGCGCACCTCCTCGATGGCCAGATAGCGCTGGGCCAGCTCAATTTCTTGCCGCAAGGGCACCGCGTCGCCCCGGTCTACCAGCGCGCTGCGAAACAGCTCGGCCAAGTCCTCCAGCACCGCCTCGGCGCGCGCTGGCTCGGCCCGCACAAGGGCGATAGCGCTGTTGAGCGTATTGAACAAAAAATGCGGCCGAATGCGCGACTGCAGCTCGGCCAGTCGCGCGTTGGCACTGGCGGGTGCACGCCCGGCTGCGCGCCACACCAACGCAGCCACCAAAGCCGCCGACAACAGCGCGCCCGTGGCCGCACTGGCAAGCCACGGTGCCTCTTGCGTAATACCCAAAAATGCCACCATGGCGCAGCCATACAAGCCCGCCAGCACCCCCAGCGCAATACCGCCCAGCCATTGGCCTGCCTTGGGTAAACGCTGCAACTGCTTCTTAAGCGCACAGGCGGTGATCAACCAAATCAAAGTGGCAGGCAAAGCCGCCCCCGTCATCAAGGCCAGCCGGGCCAGCCAATCCATTGGGCTCACGCTGCCATACATCACCCCCACCGCCAAGACTATCTGCACAAACAGCACGGCACGCAGGATGACGCCCACTTGGCAAGCGTCAAATACCAAGACGGCAGCGGGCTCGGGCTGCATGGGCATGGGCACCCACGCTGGCGCGGCGCGGCTCTCTGCGGGGGCCACAGCTTCAAATTGCGAGCTGCCGAATCGGGTTTGCATGGTCAAAGTTAGAATCTAGAGAGTTACAGCCAGTCTAGTATGCCAGCCTTGCGCCTCCATGCCCAGAGCACATGCTGCTCAGTCAAACCCATATGAACCACGAAAACCAATTTGCCCAAAAATCCCAAGCCTGGTCGGCTCTGTTCTCCGAGCCAATGAGTGACCTCGTCAAACGCTACACCTCCAGCGTGTTTTTTGACAAACGCCTGTGGGAAGCAGACATCAACGGCTCGCTGGCCCATGCCGAGATGCTGGCAGCACAAAAAATCATTTCCCAAGAAGACCATGCCAGCATCCAAAAAGGCATGGCACAGATTCGCAGCGAGATTGAGGCCGGCAGCTTTGAATGGAAGCTGGATCTGGAAGACGTGCACCTGAACATCGAAGCGCGCCTGACTGCTCTGGTAGGCGACGCAGGCAAGCGCCTGCACACCGGCCGCAGCCGCAACGATCAGGTGGCTACCGACGTTCGCCTGTGGCTGCGCGGCGAGATTGACCTGATTGGCGGCCTGCTGGTGGATTTGCAAAAAGCGCTGCTCGAAGTAGCTGAGAAAAATGTAGAAGTGATCTTGCCCGGCTTTACCCACCTGCAAGTAGCCCAGCCTGTCAGCTTTGGCCACCACATGCTGGCCTATGTAGAGATGTTTGCGCGCGATGCCGAGCGTATGCAAGACGTGCGCAAACGCGTGAACCGCCTGCCCCTGGGCAGCGCTGCGCTGGCAGGCACCAGCTACCCGCTAGAGCGCGAGCGCGTAGCCAAAACGCTGGGCATGGTGGATGAAAAAGGCAATCCGCAAGTCTGCCAAAACTCGCTTGACGCAGTAAGCGATCGCGACTTCGCCATCGAATTCACCGCTGCAGCTTCTCTGGCCATGGTGCATATCAGCCGCCTGTCTGAAGAGCTGATTTTGTGGATGAGCCAAAACTTCAGCTTCATCAAAATTGCCGACCGCTTTACCACCGGCAGCTCGATCATGCCGCAGAAGAAAAACCCCGATGTGCCCGAGCTGGCGCGTGGCAAAACCGGCCGCGTAGTCGGCCACCTGATGGGCCTGATCACGCTGATGAAAGGCCAGCCCCTGGCCTACAACAAAGACAACCAGGAAGACAAAGAGCCGCTTTTTGACACCGTAGACACGCTCAAAGACACCCTTCGCATTTTTGCCGAAATGATTGGCGGGCAACTCAACCCTGCAACAGGCCAGAAAGAAGGCGGCATCACCGTCAACGCGCCTGCCATGGAGCAAGCCGCGCTCAAAGGCTACGCCACCGCCACCGACTTGGCCGACTATTTGGTGAAAAAAGGCCTGCCCTTCCGCGATGCCCACGAGACGGTAGCCCACGCGGTGAAAGCTGCCGTTTCGCACAACGTCGATTTGTCCGAGCTGCCCCTAGCCGTGCTGCAAGGCTTCAACGCCAGCATTGAGAAAGATGTTTACGCCGTGCTGAGCCTGCGCGGCTCTTTGAATGCCCGTAATACTTTGGGTGGTACTGCGCCTGAACAAGTGCGGCTGCAGGTCGCGCGGCATCAAACGCGGTTGAGCTAATCGAGTATTACTAAGTATTTTTGTTGTTGGTGCTGAAGTCCATGCTGGCGTATTGCTTGAATACTGGATAAGAAATGTTGCTCATAGCCTTTCTTTTGGGTTTGATTGGCTCTCCAAACCGAACCTAAGCGTGGAGTATCACCACCCAACGTCCACACCACGCGGCCAAAATAGTTGGGCGAATTTATCCTCACTCTCTCTGGGTCAAATTCAATCTGCACAACATGCATTGCATGTACAAACGTATGTACATACAAGTTTTGACAAAATACGCCTTCCCGCACGTCGCAGCGGCACCCGGGTACTGGATGTTTGCACGCGCGAAAGCAACACGGGCATACGACAGGGATAGTGTCTGCACTGGCGGTGGAGCGCCCACCACGCTGGCAAGATCAGGTCGGTGGTGCACTTAGCGTAGCGGCATAAAGGGGGAGTAGTCGGCTATAGGCCGACACGGAGGACAGCCGCGTAGCTAAGTGCACCGCCGATCTGATCCCGTACAAAAGCAGCCAAGCGCGGCTGGGGTAGGCCAATACTACTATTTCAATAGCTGCTCCCGCAATATTTTATTGCGCCAGAGCCATTTATATCGTAACAATCATGTCTGATCTGAAGGCAGCCTGCTCGTTCTTGCGGGCATAGCCTAGCGGGTTGGCCACCACACGACATTTGCGGCCCACACCTTGGTGCACATAGTCGCTGGGGCAATGCAAGTGACCGTGCAGCCAGAAGTCGGCGTGGTCTAGGTAGTCGTCTAGCGCGTTGCAAAAGCCTGAGGTGGTGGGGTTGAGGCCGTAGCGCGGGTCGGCGCTGCGCAGGCTGGGGGCGAAGTGGGTGATGACCACGGTGGTGGTATTCGCTCCAGGG
>JAYWHJ010000311.1:0-6649 GCA_043777795.1 Polaromonas sp.
CATCAGCATGGTCGGCGTCACACCCAATTTGCTGATCTGCAATGCCAACCAACCCGCCAAGACCGTCAAAGACCTGGTGGCGCTGTGCAAGGCCAAGCCCGGCCAGATCAGCTTTGCCAGCGCAGGCGGCGGCTCGGCACAGCACTTTGCGCTGGAAATGTTCAAGCTGCAAGCCAAGGTGTTTGCACTGCACATCCCCTACCGCGGCTCCGGCCCGGCCATTACCGACTTGATCGGCGGCCAGGTCAACTATTGCTTTGAAACCATGACCTCGGCCACCCCGCACGTGAAAGGCGGCAAGGCCATTGCACTGGCACAAACCCGCCTCAAGCGCGCCAAAGGCCACCCCAATGTGCCGACGATGGACGAGTCTGGCTTCCCAGGCTTTGAGGCCACCGTCTGGTACGGCCTGATGGGCCCCAGCAAAATGCCTACCGCCATGGCCCAGCGCATGAACGAAGACATCAACAAAGTGCTGGCCATGCCCGACGTGCAAGAAAAAATGGAACAATACGGTGCCGAAGACGGCGGCGGCAGCATCCAGAAGTTTGCCGACTTTATCAAGGCCGAGCAGCAAAAATGGGCCGTCGTGGCCAAGGCAGCTAACGTCAAAGCGGACTCGTAAAACACCATGGCATTCATCTACTACGTCACCCAAATCCAATTCGACCACGGCGCTATTGCCCTGCTCAAAGCCGAGTGCCAGCGCGTGGGCATTACCCGCCCGCTCATCGTTACCGACGCAGGCGTGCGCGCCGCAGGCATTGTGGACAAAGCCGTGGCCGCGCTGGGCGACACGCCCCACGCCATCTTTGACCAAGTGCCCTCCAACCCCACCGAGTCCGCCGTGCGTGCAGGCGCAGCCGCCTACAAGGCCGGTTTGTGCGACGGCCTGGTGGCAGTGGGTGGCGGCAGCGCGATCGACTGCGCCAAAGGCATCGCCATTTTGGCCACGCACGAAGGCCCGCTCAAAACCTATGCCACCATCGAAGGCGGTTCGCTCAAAATTACCGACGCAGTCTGCCCCCTCATCGCAGTGCCTACCACCAGCGGCACCGGCAGCGAGGTAGCGCGCGGCGCAATTTTGATCTTGGACGATGGCCGTAAAGTGGGCTTTCATAGCTGGCACCTAGTGCCCAAAACCGCCATTTGCGACCCCGACCTTACCCTGGGCCTGCCGCCCCAGCTCACCGCCGCCACTGGCATGGACGCCATCGCGCACTGCATGGAAACCTTCATGGCCGCACCCTTTAACCCACCCGCCGACGGCATCGCCATTGACGGCCTGCGCCGGGGCTGGCAGTACATCGAGCGCGCCACGCAAAACGGTGCCGACAAAGAGGCCCGCTTTAACCTGATGAGCGCCTCCATGCAAGGCGCCATGGCTTTCCAAAAAGGCCTGGGCTGCGTGCATTCGCTGTCGCACAGCCTGGGCGGAGTGAATCCGCGCCTGCACCACGGCACCCTCAACGCGATGTTTTTGCCCGCCGTAGTGCGCTTTAACGCGCCCGCCGAGTCGGTACAAAAAGAAGACCGTTTGAACCGCATGGCGCAGGCGATGGGCTTGGCCTCTGGTGGTGACGTGGCTCCTGCCCTGGCGGATATGACGCGGCGTTTGGGCTTGCCTACCGGCTTGGCTGCCATGGGCGTGACTGCTGCGGACTACGAGCGCATCATCGACGGCGCAATGGCCGACCACTGCCACAAAACGAACCCGCGCATTGCCACGCGGGACGAGTATGCGCAAATGCTGAGCGATAGCGCGGTGTTGCGGGGATAGTTTTCCTCCCCTGGTGTCTGGCTGTGCGCGGAGCTAGGCGTCATGCCTGCGTCGGTTTGCAATGCTCAGCGCCCTGGCAAAGTCACTTGCATGGTTTTTCCGCCGCAGCCGTGTTTTTGCTCTCGCCCTTTGCGCCACCCCCACGCGTACACCAACGGGAACTGCAACGCCATACAGTCTCGGGTAAAAGGTTGCTCAGTTTGGTGGTCGTGCAACATCAGGCGTTCGCCTAACTGCTTGCCCTCGGTGTCCATCACCTTGAAAGAATCTGCATACCGCTGCGGCGTGTCGTAAGGGGAAGACAGGTTTACGTCAAAGTCAAAACGGTTGCACCGCCGCCACATCCGGCTTTTCCAACCAGGCCGCAAACTCATCCGCCATCTGCTGCGCCGCGCTGGTGCAAGTCGTCCACTGCGCTACGCGGGCGGCCAGGTCACGGCCGTGGAAGGCGAAGTCTTGGCGGTCGGGGAGCTTGGCGCGGGGGAGCTTGGCTACCCAATCGGGGTTGGGGGCTAACACTACCATGCGGTCTAAAAAGTGGGTGGCACCGTGCCGCCACTTAAGGGCTTTGTCTAGCCAGCCGGGTACCACGGCTTTTTGGAAGTGGGGGTACAGCACGATGCCGTCGGTGGTGGCGTAGTTCAGGTGCAAATGGTAGTCAGTGATACCGCCGTCCCAGTAGGCACCGCGCGGCGCGCCGGGGATGTTGTGCACGGCTTGCAGTACAAAGGGAATGGAGCAACTGGCTTGCAGGGCGGGCTTGAAGTTGTCGTGCGTTAAATGCACTTGGCGGGTGCGGTAGTCTTGCGTGCCAAATGGTAAAGGGGTGGGCGCAGAGCTTGGTGAAGGGCTGAGTAAATGAGTGGATGGGGACGCGGCCATTGCCGCGCCGTCTGCGCCCGGCTCCGCGCTGGCGCTGCTAGAGAATACGACCCGCTCCAGCCACGCACCCATGGCTTTGCGGCGCACGGCGTTGGTAAAAAATGCACCTGCATAGCCGATGGGCGTGGCCAGTTTGTGCTCCCGCCCCAGCATGTGCCGTCCGCGCGACGTGACGATGTGCAGCTTGTAGCGCGGGTTTGTCAGCACCTCGCCTACTCGGTCGCCGTAAAACTGGTTTAAGTTTTCGCCAAACTTGGCGCTGATCTCGGAAGGCTTGGGGTAGTTGCGGCCCGGCTCTACGTCGTAGTCTTGGTGGATGTAGTCATGCTCCAGCCGGTTGAAGGCGATGACCGAGTCATTCAAGCACGCCGTGGCCATGCGCCAGGCACCGATGCTGGCGCCCACCAAATCCACCTGCTGGCTGCTTTGCGTGAGCCAGTCGCCAAAGATATATCGGTCTAGTGGCCCGAGGATCAACCCCTTGGGGCCACCGGCAGCAGCGGGCACCACGCGCACGTCGCGGGGGCGCAGGCCGTGCTCGGCAAGATGCAGTTTGGCCGCCGGGCCGGCGTAGATGTTTAAGGCTTTCACAAGGCTATTCTATAAGCCTTTTGAAGCTCTAGCCCAATAGAATATCGCGGGAGCAGCTACTTATAATATAGCAATCGTGCATCGCTAAAAGTACCAGCAAGCCTAGGCATGTGGGTGATGATGGCCGTTAGCCGGCGCTTTGACGACAAAGCCGCGCTCCACATCGCCTTCAAAACCTATCGCTTCGTACAACGCGTGCGCAGCGTGCAGGCTGGCACCAGACAACAGCAGCACCTTGTAGCAATCAGCCGCCCAGGCCATGTCTAAAGTTGCCTCGATCACCGCCCGGCTAAATCCACGCCGCCGGTGCGATGCCAAAGTCACCACATGCTCCATCACCCCAAACGGGCGAGCACCATGGGCCAAGCAGGGAACGACTCCCAACATGCAGGTAGACACCAGCACGCCGTCCACTTCTTGCACCACAAGCCGAACGCCGGGGTTGGCAATGAGCTGGGCTAACGCGCTCTGGAACACCGGCCCTTGAATCACCAAGTCGTTTGGGCGTAGCTCTTGATAGAGCTTAGACAATCCAGCGAGATCTTGGGTGTGAGCTAAGCGTGGCATTTTTATTGAATGCGATACAACATTGAATCAGGAATCGGAGACTATTTTTCAATAAAGAACGATGGACTAAATCATCTTGCAAGCCAATAAAATATTGCGGTAGAAGCTATTTAAACAAGAGCGCTATCGCATTGGCTTCTATGGATTGACCCTCGCCCACTGGCCCCATCTTCTCAGCCGTCTTGGCCTTTACATTCACTTGGTTTACCGCAACACCCAGCGCCGCCGCAATGTGTTCGCACATCGCTGGGATATGCGCCGCCAGCTTGGGCGCTTGCGCGATCAAGGTGCTATCGATATTGCCAATTTCGTAGCCGGCGGCGCGCACACGCTTAGCTGCTTCGGTCAGCAGCACGATGGAGTCCGCGCCTTTGAACTGGGCATCGGTGTCAGGGAAATGCCTGCCAATGTCGCCCAGAGCCGCTGCGCCTAAGAGCGCGTCTGTGACGGCGTGCAGCAGCACGTCGGCATCAGAATGGCCCAGCAGGCCCTTGTCAAACGGAATGTGCACGCCGCCGATGATGAGCTTGCGGCCTGGCACCAGAGCGTGGGTGTCCCAGCCCTCGCCGATTCTGAATGGTGCTGTTTTGGCTGGTGTCATGCGGCTTTCTTTCTGCTTTGCAAAATCGCCTCAGCCAAGGCAAAGTCTTCCGGGTAGGTGACCTTGAAGTTTTGCGCGCTGCTGTGCACTAGCTTAGGGCTGTGGCCCAGAGTCTCCATGGCGCTGGACTCGTCGGTGGCGCTGGCGAATGCGTGTTCTAGCGCCTGGATGAGCGCGCCAATACGGAACATTTGCGGGGTGTGGGCTAGCCACTTGTCGGCTCGGCTAACGGTGCCAGCGACGTGGCCGTTGAGAGCGGTCTTTAGCGTGTCGGGCAGGGGCAGCGCCAGCAGGCCGCCTACGGGGTCGTGCTGGCACGCGTCGATCAAGGCGTTGATCTGCGTGGGGGTGACGAGGCAGCGCGCGGCGTCGTGTACCAGCACCCAGTCGTCCTCTCGCGCACCGCCTTGGGTCAGCATGGCTTTCAAGCCATTGAGTACCGTCTTAGCCCGCGTGTCGCTGGCGCACGGCGCTACCCAGTAGGTGGAGCCTACGTGCTGGGCAAACAGGGTGTCGTCGGGCGCGATGACGCACAAAGTTTCGTCAATGCGCTCCACCTGCGCGAAGGCGGCCAGCGTGTGCGCCACCATGGGTAGCCCTGCAATACTCTGGTATTGCTTGGGCAGGCTAGAGCCCGCGCGGCTGCCGGAGCCGCCGCAGGGGATAAGGGCAAAAAAATGGGGATTGGCATGCATATAGCTTGTATCTTATCTGCCCTTGGATGGCTGGGGTTATGACTTTATCGCGCCGTTCCAAATATTCCGCGTTAGCATGTAGAACCTATGAAAAATATCCTGATCATCAACCCCAATACCACGGTCAGCGTCTCAGCGCTATTGCAGCAGCACGGGCAGGCCATTGCGCTCGCGCAGGCGCAGGTGCATGTGATAACGGCGCGGTTTGGAGCGCCTTATATTTCCTGCGAGGCAAGCTATGCCATTGCGGGGCATGCAGCGCTGGATGCTTGGGCGCATGCGTTGGCAAGCGACGGTGCGCGGCCCGATGCGGTGCTAGTGGGCTGCTTTGGCGACCCGGGTTTGTTCGCACTGCGTGAGGCCAGCAGCGTGCCTGTGACGGGCTTGGCAGAGGCGGCGCTGACACAGGCAGCGCGGCATGGGCGCTTTGCGATAGTGACAGGTGGCGAGCGCTGGAAGCCGATGCTGGAACGGCTGGCGCAGAGCTTGGGCTTTAGCGACACTTTGGGTGGCATTTTGACTGTTGCACCTACGGGGGCGCAACTGGCGCAAGACCGTGTGGCCGCCCAGGCGACGCTGGCGGATGCTTGCCAGCAGGCCGCCAAACAATTCAACGCACAGGCTATTGTGCTGGGCGGTGCGGGTCTAGCGGGGATGGCTGCGCACATTGCGCCATTGGTCAGTGTGCCGGTGATTGACAGTGTGTCAGCTGGGGTGCGGCAAGCCATGCTGCTGGCCGCTAACGCGCCGGGTCAATCTATGGGTCGGCTTGAAGAAATTACACCTTGGTTAGGCATGCACTGAAACGGCATGCCGGAAAATATCGCCGGGCGTGGTCATCCACACTTGACCGCGATCCCGCGCCGAGGCAAGGTGCTGCAAGGCGCGGCGCAAATGGCGTAGGCGGTAGGGCTGGCCCACGATGTAGGGATGCAGCGCAACACCCATCACCAAGGGCGCTGAGCCAGCCGCTTGGCATTGATCGAGCATCTCATCCATCTGGTCGATAATCATTTGCGCAAAGTCTTTCCCATCCATTTGGCGGGCGATGATCATGGGAATGTCGTTCAGCTCCTGTGGATAGGGCACGGCCCACAACGCTTGGCCGCTTCGGGTGCGCATGGGCAGGGGTTGGTCGTCATGGCACCAGTTCAGTGTGTAGCTGTAGCCCGTCTCGGCCAGTAAGTCAGGGGTATGCAGGCTCTCAGAAATCCAAGGCGAGAGCCAGCCAGCCGCTTGCTGGCCGCTGTCAGTTTGTATGCGGTCACGGCACATTTGCAAGAGGGCACGTTCACTGGCTTCATGCAGGGTGCCCTGGCGCTCTGCATTGCTGTGCCCGTGGCCCACCAGCTCGTGGCCGCGTTGCACGCAAGCGGCTACCAGCTCGGGGCAATGGTCGTACAGCGCTGTGTTGATCAAGCTAGCCGCGGGCAAGCCGAGGCTGTCAAACAACTCCAGGCAGCGCCAAGCACCCACGCGGTTGCCATACTCGCGCCAACTGTGGTTAAGCACATCAGGCTGCGGGCTGGCCGG
>JAYWHJ010000312.1:0-6581 GCA_043777795.1 Polaromonas sp.
GTGGTCTTTGCTGACCAGGCACACCACTTCATCGGCGAACAGTTTGCCCATGTGCAGGTCGCCGGGCGGCTTGGGCCAATTGCCTATCACCACGTCACATTCGCCTTTCGCCAAGTGGGTGCGGTAGTCAGCAGCGGCCGACAGCGGCTGGATTTCAATATGGCACAGCGGTGCCTGCGCCTTGATCTGGGCCACCAGTTGGGGCAGAAACAAGGGGTCAAGGTAGTCGCTGGCGGCTACGCGAAAGGTGCCCTGCGCGGTTTTGGCTTCAAACCCGCGTGCGTCGCTAAACAGCACCTCTGCGGCGCGCAGTATGCTGGCGCTAGGCTCGATCATGCGCAGTCCAGCGTCAGTAGGCACCATGGCAGCGCCTGAACGCACCAAAAGGGGGTCGCCCGAGAGCTCGCGCAGACGTTTGAGCGACGCGCTGACGGCAGGCTGGTGCATGCCCAGCTTGACGGCTGCGCGCGAGACTGAGCGTTCGGTAAGCACCGTGTGTAAAACCTTAATCAGATGAAGGTCTATCTTGTCAAAAAGCGCATGCGATTTCATATTGGAAGTGCGATGGTGGCCATACTGATAAATGTATGGCAACCCCGTCAAACTGTTCTACCCTAGGCAGCTATGCAAGTAAAACCCCTGCGATTCATCCAGCGTGGCCAGATGGTCGAGTTGGAAAATGTACCACCCACGCGCACCCTGCTGCAGCTCATTCGGGAAGACTTAGGGTTAACCGGGACAAAAGAAGGCTGCAACGAGGGCGACTGCGGGGCCTGCACTGTGGTGCTGGGTGAGCCTGATGGGCAGGGTGGCCTGGGCCTGAAGGCCGTCAATAGCTGCATCCGCCTGGCGCATTCCATCGACGGCATGGCGCTGTGGACGGTGCAGGACCTGGCATCAGCCCAAGGCCTGCACCCTTGCCAGCAGGCCATGGTGGACTGCCACGGCTCGCAATGCGGCTTTTGCACGCCAGGTTTTGTGATGAGCCTGTTTGCCCTGTATGAAAAGCATGCGCATAGCGGCACCACCATCAGCCGCAGCACGGCGCAGCAGGCGCTGGCGGGCAACTTGTGCCGCTGCACCGGCTACCGGCCGATTCTGGATGCCGCACAGACCATGGCCAGTTACCCAGCGCAGCGCATCGATGCGAAAGATACGCTATTAAAATGTGAGCTGCTTGCGCCATCTTCTACTGGGCCTGCAGCCAAAAAGGTTTCAAAAAACCATGCAAAGGCCTATTTACAGCCCACCGCGCTCAAAGACCTGCTCACCGCCCGGGCGCAGTATCCCAGCGCCCAGCTGGTGGCTGGCTGCACCGACGTGGGCCTGTGGATCAACAAGCAGCACCAGCAGATGGCGCAGATCATCGACACCACCCGCGTGCGCGAGCTGCGCCGCATTGAAAGATACCCGCACCACATCGCCATAGGGGCCGCCGTCACGCTGCACGATGCCTATGCAGCGCTGGTGCAAAGCCGCCCGCAGCTGGCTGATTTTGCGCAACGCTTTGCGGGCCTTTCGGTGCGCAACTCGGGCACGCTGGGCGGCAATGTGGCCAATGGCTCGCCGATTGGCGACTCAATGCCGCTGCTGATTGCGCTGGGTGCTGCGGTGGTGCTGCTCAGTGTGCGCGGCCACCGCGAAATGCCGCTGGAAGCCCTGTACACAGGCTACCGCAAAAACGTCATGCAGCCCGACGAGGTGCTGGGCTGGATCAAGCTACCGCTGCCCACGGCGCAAGAGTTCAGCCGCGTCTACAAAATATCCAAACGCTATGACGACGACATCTCAGCCGTGTGCCTGGCCATCAGCCTGCACCGCACTGACCAGCAGATCACCGGGCTGTCGATCGGTGTAGGTGGGGTAGCGGCCACACCGGTACGCGCTATCAAAACAGAAGCTGCTTGCGCGGAAAAAAAATGGTCTAGAAGCACGTTAGAGCGTTTAAAAACTACTTTGCAGGCTGAATTTGAACCCATTGGCGACATGCGGGCCAGCGCTGCCTACCGGCGCGAGGTGCTGGGTGGGCTGGTGGAGCGGTTTTGGCTGGAAACCCAACAAGTGGGTACCGCCAGCAGCCCCGTCATACGGCTAGAAAGCCTGGACAGCCCCGAGCTGATAGCCAGTATGGAGGCCCCATGAAACGAGATGCTGCTTCTGCTGCACTGCCAGTGGGCACTCCTTCGGGCCAAGGCGATGCCTGTGGCCAGTCCCCCGCCCACGAGAGCGCCCACGCCCAGGTGGTGGGCGCGGCCCTGTATTTGGACGATATTGCCGAGCTGCGAGGCACGCTCCACGCCGCACCCATCACCTCGCCCGTGGCGCACGGGCATTTTCACGGCCTGGACGCCACCGCCGCGCTGGCCCTGCCCGGCGTACGCGGCATTGTGACCGCAGGCGACATTGCAGGCCACAAGCTGCTGGCCGCGTTTGCCCACGACGAACCTATTTTTGCTATTGACAGTGTGCAGCACGTGGGCCAGGTACTGGGCCTGGTGGTGGCTGGCGACGTGATGACCGCCCGCCGCGCCGCGCGCCTTGTAACGGCGCAGATCAGCGCCCTGCCCGCCATCCTCAGCACCGAGCAGGCCATGCAAGCGCGCAGCTTTGTGCTACCGCCCGTGCAGGTGCAGCGCGGTGACGCCGCTGCCGCGCTGGCGCGCGCGCCGCACACGCTGCAAGGCGCGTTCAGCGTGGGCGGGCAAGAGCATTTTTACCTGGAAGGCCAGGTAGGCTACGCAGTGCCGCAAGAGCTGGACACTTGGCTGGTCTACAGCAGCACCCAGCACCCCGCTGAGGTGCAGCACTGGGTGGCGCACGCGCTGCAGCGTAGCTTGAGCCAGGTGCGTGTGGAATGCCGCCGCATGGGCGGTGGTTTTGGCGGCAAAGAAACCCAGGCTGGCCATGTGGCCGTGTGGGCCGCACTGGCAGCACGCAAATTCAACGCCCCTGTGAAGCTGCGGCTGGACCGCGACGACGACTTTCTCATCACCGGAAAACGCCACCCGTTTGACTACCAGTACACCGCAGGCTTTGACGACACTGGCCTACTGTGCGGCCTGCAAGTAGAAATGCACGTCAACTGTGGCTTTAGCGCCGACCTGAGCGGCCCGGTAGCCGACCGCGCTGTGTTTCACATCGACAACGCCTATTTTTTGCAAGACGTGGCCATCAGCTCGTACCGCTGTAAAACCAACACGCAAAGCCACACCGCCTTTCGCGGCTTTGGTGGCCCGCAAGGCATGATGGTAATAGAGACCATCATGGGCGACATTGCGCGCCACCTGGGGCTGGATGCGCTGCAAGTGCGCCTACGCAACCTTTATGCCCCCAGCGGCCAGACCACGCATTACCACATGCCGGTAGAAGACAGCATTCTGCACGACTTGCTACCCAAACTAGAGCAAACTTCCCAATATCAGCAGCGGCGTAGCGCTATTGCTACTTGGAATAAACGCCATACCAGCATCCAGCGCGGCATCGCCATCACACCTGTCAAGTTTGGCATCAGCTTTACCGCCACACTGTTTAACCAGGCAGGTGCGCTGGTGAATGTGCTGACCGATGGCAGCGTCCAGGTGAACCATGGCGGCACCGAGATGGGCCAGGGCCTGCACACCAAGGTTTGCCAGATTGTGGCTGACGAGCTGGGTGTGCCGTTTGCGCAGGTGCGCATTACCGCCAGCGACACCAGCAAAATACCCAACGCCAGCGCCACCGCTGCATCTGCAGGCACCGACCTGAACGGCCGCGCTGCGCAGTATGCCGCACGCAATGTGCGCGACAAGCTGGCCGCCTTTGTGTCCGGGCTGGACGGCTGCGGCGCAGGCGAGATCAGCTTTCGCGCGGGGCAGGTACTGTCGCCCACCCGCAGCCGCCACTTTAGCGAGGTGGTTGCCGCAGCCTATGCCAACCGCATCCAGCTATGGAGCGACGGTTTTTACGCTACGCCCAAAATCCACTACGACAAAGCCACTTTGAGTGGCCGCCCGTTTTACTATTTTGCTTACGGTGCCGCCTGCACCGAAGTGGCTATTGACACCCTGACGGGCGAGAGCCGTGTGCTCAAAGTAGACATATTGCACGACGTGGGCCGCAGCATCCACCCCGCTATCGACGTGGGCCAGATCGAAGGCGGTTTTGTGCAGGGCATGGGCTGGCTGACCACCGAGCAACTGGTGTGGAACGAACACGGCAAGCTGACCACCCACGCTCCCAGCACCTACAAAATCCCCGCCACGGGCTGCATTCCCGCGCACTTCAAGGTAGCCCTGTGGCCCGAGGCTAATCGTGAGGACAACATCTACGGCAGCAAAGCGGTGGGGGAGCCGCCTTTCATGCTGGCTATCAGCGTGTGGGAGGCGCTGCGCGATGCGCTGGCACAAGCAGGCGGCCAGCCCAGCCTGCTGAGCGCCCCCTGTACGGCAGAACAAGTGCTGGGGGCCTTGCGAGCTGCGCACCGGACCGCATAAAAAAAGCTGCCCCGGCGACATGTTTGCTGCGCTGGGCCACAGCCCTGGAGTATGCTTCACAGCAGCCAACCCAAGGATATGCCGTGGAAGTATCATTTAGCAAAGAGATTGAGCAACTGCGCCTGGGCACGGGCCAGACCTTCCACGGCGAGGGGATTTTAGCGATCACCAAAGGGCTGCTGCAATCTGGCGTGGCCTATGTGGGCGGCTACCAGGGCGCGCCAGTGTCGCACCTGCTGGACGTGATGGTGCAGGCCAAGGGCTACATGGACGAGTTGGGTGTGCATGTGGAGGCCTGCTCTAACGAGGCATCGGCTGCGGCCATGCTGGGTGCATCCATCCACTACCCGCTGCGCGGCGCGGTGACCTGGAAGTCGATTGTCGGCACCAATGTGGCAGCGGATGCTTTGTCGAATCTATCCTCTCCGGGAGTCAAGGGCGGCGTGCTGATTGTGGTGGGTGAGGACTATGGCGAAGGCGCATCCGTCATTCAAGAGCGTACGCACGCCTTTGCGCTCAAAAGCTCGATGTGCCTGCTAGACCCTCGGCCCGACTTGCCGGTGATGGTGCGCATGGTGGAAGACGGTTTTTGCCTTTCCGAGGCCAGCAATATGCCGGTGCTGATGGAGCTGCGTATCCGCGCATGCCATGTGCGCGGCAGCTTTGACACGCGCGACAACCAAAGCCCGCGCATCTCCACCCGCGCGCTGATGCAGGAGCCTGGCACGTTTGAATATGCCAAGTTGGCCCATCCACCGGCCACTTTTCCGCAAGAAAAGCGCAAGACGGAGGAACGCATTCCCGCAGCGCGCCGCTACATCGTGGAGAAGGGTTTGAACGAGCTAATGCCTGGCAAACATGCCGACTTGGGGCTCATCGTGCAAGGCGGCATCTACAACGCGCTGATGCGCAGCTTGCAGCAACTGGGCCTGGCCAATGCTTTTGGCGAGACGGATATTCCCATCTTGGTGCTCAACGTGACCTACCCGCTGGTGCCTGAGCAGGTGACGGATTTTTGCGTAGGCAAGCGCGCCGTGTTGGTGGTGGAAGAAGGCCAGCCGGAATACATCGAGCAAGAGATTGCCACTGCGCTGCGCAGGCGCGACATTCAAACACCGCTGCATGGCAAAGACTTTTTGCCGATGGCGGGGGAATACAGCGTGGAGGTGGTGTCTAACGGGCTCAGTACCTTTGTAGCGAAGTATCTGCCCACTAACGGGGTGGAAGTTGCAAAGACCTGGCTGGCAAACAATAAAACCCGCCGCGCGTCCATAGCCCAGCAACTGACCGCCCCGCTGCCGGCCCGCCCGCCCAGTTTTTGCATCGGCTGCCCCGAGCGCCCCGTGTTCTCGGCCCTCAAACTCGCGCAGCAAGATGTGGGCGAAGTGCACATTGCAGGCGACATTGGCTGCCACGCGCTGGCCACGTTTGAGCCTTTTTCCATGGGCCACTCCATTCTGGGCTACGGCATGAGCTTGGCCAGCCGCGCGGGCGTGTCGCCCATGATGCAGCGGCGCACGCTGGCCATCATGGGGGACGGCGGTTTTTGGCACAACGGCTTGCTCACTGGCGTGCAAAGCGCGCTGTTTAACGGCGACGATGCCGTGCTACTCATCTTTAAAAACGGCTACTCCGCCGCCACCGGCACGCAGGACCTGATTTCCACCCCCGAGGACGACACCAAAACCAGCGCCGCCGACAAACAGCAAAGCTTGGTGCACACCAACCAAACTATTGAGTCCACCCTCAAAGGCCTGGGCGTGCAGTGGATGCGCACGGTGCACACGTACGAAGTGGCAAACATGCGCGACACGCTCAAGCAGGCCTTCACCAGCGACTTCAACGGCCTCAAAGTCATCATCGCCGAAGGCGAATGCCAGCTAGAACGCCAACGCCGCATCAAACCGTGGATTGCCAGCTTGCTTAAAAAGGGCAAGCGGGTGGTGCGCGTGAAATATGGTGTGGATGAAGACGTGTGCAATGGCGACCATGCTTGCATTCGCTTATCTGGCTGCCCAACACTGACATTGAAAGATAATCCCGATCCGTTGAAAGTAGACCCTGTGGCCACGGTGATTGATGGTTGCGTGGGCTGCGGGTTGTGTGGTG